>CP143429.1:3135477-3503216 GCA_039636775.1 Micrococcaceae bacterium Sec5.8 | reverse complement strand
CCGCGGTGTGCTCCTCATTCAGCAGTTTGCCGGTGGAGAGCTGCCGGAGCAGCCCCGCCATTTCAGCCGGTGTCAGCAGGTTCTCTTCGGGGTCGTAGCTGATGCCGATCGACGCGGCGTACTCAATCAGTGTGGGGTAGCCGATGTCCTGCATCAGCAGCAGCCAGGCGTCGTTGCTGCTGGCGTTGACCATGGCCTTGACCTGGAACGCGGCGTCGTAGCTCCCCAGCGGCACGTCCAGCGACTTCTGGCCCGTTTCCACCAGGTGGTAGTAGGCGGCCGCAGTGATGATTTTTGACGTGCTCGCCGCTACGAATTCGGAGGCGTCGCCGTAGCTGCGCGTTTCCCCGCCGTGGGTGTCCAGCAGGGCGACGCCCACCCGGTAGCCGGAGTTCCGGGCAAGGATCCGCCGGATCTCGGCGTCGAGGTCGACGGCGGCTGCCGGGGCCTGCTCCGACGGTTCCGCGGCCGCGGGCTGCTCCCGCGGCTTCTGCGGACCGGCCAGGAAATCCGTCGCCGGAACCGGCCCGGTCTGGACGACGCCGAGAATCGCCACGCCGAGCAACACGAGGACCGTCACCGCCCAGACCAGGACCGCCCGGGCGTTGCGGGATGTTGCGGCCGTGCGGGGTGGCCCCGAGGAGTTCATGGCGCAGGACCTTCCGGGTCAAACAAAAGGGGTGGTTTCCTGCAATGTATGCCGGGCCGCCGGGCATGTCCACGCACCGCGCGGGTCAACGCAAAGGTGAAGCAGTCTCGCGGGCCGGGTCATCACAACCAGCGCTGGCCCACCGCGCCCGTCCCGCTAGGCTGTCAGCTATGCCGAGTACAATCATTGTCAGCCTGCCGGACGCCGGCCTGCGGGAGTACCTTCAGCCCCACCCCGGCGTCACCATCCTCGAATGGGACCTGACCGGTGACCCGCCCCGGCCCCGCCTCGACATCGTGGTTCCGCCCTACCTGGGCGGACCGGCCGTCCTGCGCGGTCTGGAAGCCGTGGAAACCGCGCTGGTGCAGAGCCAGTTGATCGGGTACGACGGCGTGGATGAGTTCCTGCCCGCCGGCCGGGTCTACGCCAACGCCGCCACCGTCCACGAAACCTCCACCGCCGAACTGGCCCTCGCTCTGGTCCTCGCCAGCCAGCGCGAGCTCCCGCGGCTGCTGCACAACCAGCAGGACGGACGCTGGGAGGCCCGCCCCACCGCCAGCCTCGCGGACCAGCGCGTGCTGATCGTGGGCTATGGCGGCGTCGGCAAAGCCATCGAGGACCGGCTGCTGCCGTTCGAAACCACCGTGACCCGGGTGGCCCGCACGGCACGGACCGATGCCCGCGGCCCCGTCCACGGCATCGACGAACTGCACAGCCTGCTCCCGGAACACGGTATCGTGATCGTGGTGGTGCCGCTCAGCGACGCCACCCGGCACCTGATCGACGACGCCTTCCTTGCCGCCATGCCCGACGGCGCCCTGCTGGTGAACATGGCCCGCGGCCCGGTCGCGGACACCGCTGCCCTGGTCAAGCACACCGCCGCCGGCCGGATCCGCGCGGCGCTGGATGTCACCGACCCCGAGCCGCTGCCGCAGGACCACCCGCTGTGGACCACCCCCGGGGTCATCATCAGCCCGCACGTCGGCGGAGCCAGCGCGGCCATGCGTCCGCGGATGGGGAAGTTGCTGCAGCGCCAGATCGAGCTCATGCTCGCGGGCGAACCGCCGGTGAACGTGGTGCTGGGCGGCTGAGTCATCGCGGGGTGGATGTACTCCAAAAGTTCGCTGCGGCCCTGACCGTCCGGCGGCGATGCCGGCATTCTCACGTCTGATGTTCATGCTCTTCACGCGACCGAGCCGGCCCGGTCCAGGTCCCGCGTCGACGGGCTGCGCGCCACCATATAATTTGAGCATGCCAATCACGCGCCTAGACCGAGGCAATTTCGTCCAGCCGTACGCTCTCAAGCAGTCCGGAAGTGAGCTGTGAGCGGCGGTCTCGTTGCCCTGCTGGACGACATCGCAGCCCTGGCCCGGATTGCGGCCGCCTCGGTGGACGATGTCGCAGCCGGAGCGGCCAAGGCGGGGGCCAAGGCCGCGGGCGTGGTCATTGACGACGCCGCCGTCACGCCGCAGTACGTGTCCGGGGCGGACCCGTCCCGCGAGCTGCCGATGATCAAGCGGATCTTCTGGGGCTCGCTGCGAAACAAACTTTTGATCATCCTGCCGGCGCTGCTGATCATCAGCGCCTTCATCCCGGGGGTCATTCCGTTCATCCTTATGCTGGGCGGCACCTACCTCTGCTATGAGGGTGCCGAGAAAGTCTGGCACAAGCTCCGCGGCCACCACGAGGCCGATGAAGAGACGCCGGCGGTCGACCGGGGCCCGGAGGCGGAGGCCAAGGTCACCAAGGGCGCGATCACTACGGACTTCATCCTCTCCTGCGAGATCATGGTCATCGCGATGAACGAGGTGTCCGCCGAGTCACTGTGGGTCCGGGCGGTCATCCTGGTGGTTGTGGCGCTCGTGATCACCGTGGCCGTGTACGGCGCCGTCGCACTTATCGTCAAAATGGACGACATCGGCCTGCACCTGACCACCAAGGAGTCCGCGGGCTCCCAGCGCTTCGGCGAACTGCTCGTCAAGGGGATGCCCGCCGTGCTGTCCGCCATCACCCTGATCGGGACGATCGCCATGCTGTGGGTGGGCGGTCACATCATGCTGCAGGGGGCCTACGACCTCGGCTGGCATCTGCTGTACGACCTGGTCCATGCCCTCGAAGCTCCTTTCGCCGGGATTCCGGTGGTGGGCGGCTTCCTGGCCTGGCTCGTGAACACCCTGTGCTCGGCCGTCCTTGGTCTCGCCTGGGGCCTCGTCGTCCTGGCTATCCTGCACCCGCTGCTCAAAGTACTGCCGTTCGGCAAGAAGGAGGACGGGCACGACGAGGGCGACGTCCGCGCCGCCGTCGATTGAGATCCAACCCGGATCCGCCCTGAGAGGAACCGGTTCCGCTCCCAGCATCCCGACGTAAACTGACCTTCAAATCACTCTGCGTGACACGTGGCTTGGAGTACGGATGCTCTGGAAACTGCTCCTCGAATACCTGAGGCCGCAGCGGCGGTTGCTGCTCGCCGTCGTCGTCTTCCAGCTGGCGCAATCCATCGCCTCGCTGTACCTGCCCACCCTGAACGCGGACATCATCGACCAGGGCGTGGCGCGGGGGGACACGGACTACATCCTGCGCACCGGCGGCGTGATGCTGCTGGTGACCCTGCTGCAAATCATCTGCGCCATCGCCGCCGTGTACTTTGGCGCGAAGGCCGCGATGGCGCTGGGCCGGGACGTGCGCGGCGCGATCTTCAGCCGGGTGGCGGCCTTCTCCGAACAGGAAGTAACCCGCTTTGGCGCGCCCAGCCTGATCACCCGCTCCACCAACGACGTGCAGCAAGTCCAGCAGCTGGTGCTCATGTCCGCCACGCTCATGGTCACCGCGCCCATGCTCAGCGTCGGCGGGGTGATCATGGCGATCCGGCAGGACGTGCAGCTGTCCTGGCTGATCGCTGTCAGCGTTCCGGTGCTGCTGGTGGCGGTGGGGCTGATCATCATCCGGATGGTGCCGCTGTTCCGGCTCATGCAGACCCGGATCGACACCGTGAACCGGGTGCTCCGCGAACAGCTCACCGGCATCCGCGTGGTCCGCGCCTTCGTTCGCGAGGACATCGAAACCGCCCGGTTTGCCCGGGCCAACGAGGACGTCACGGACACCGCCCTGCGCACCGGCCGGCTGATGGCCCTCGCCTTCCCCGCCGTCATGCTGGTGCTGAACGTCTCGTCCGTTGCGGTGATCTGGTTCGGCGCGTTCCGGATCCAGGACGGGTCCATGCAGGTGGGCACCATGATCGCGTTTCTGAGCTACCTTATGCAGATTCTGATGTCCGTCATGATGGCCACCTTCATGGCCATCATGATCCCCCGCGCCGCCGTCTCCGCCGACCGGATCGGCCAGGTGCTGGGCACGGAATCCAGCGTCCGGCCGCCGGAGCACCCGCTGGACTTCTCCGGCCGGACCGGCCGCGGCGAACTCGAAATGCGCGACGTCGGATTCGCCTACCCGGGTGCCGAGCAGCCAGTCCTCGCCGGCATCAGCTTCACCGCCCGCGCCGGGCAGACCACGGCGATCATCGGTGCCACCGGCTCCGGTAAGACCACCCTGGTGAACCTCATGCCGCGCCTGTTCGACGCCACCTCCGGTGCGGTGCGGATCGACGGCGTGGACGTCCGGGAACTGCATCCGGATCTGCTCTGGGGCCACATCGGCCTGGTCCCGCAAAAGCCCTACCTGTTCTCCGGCACGGTCCGCAGCAACCTGCTCTACGGCAAACCCGACGCCACCGAGGACGAACTCTGGCAGGCGCTCGCCATTGCCCAGGCCGAGGACTTCGTCCGGGAAATGGAGGGCGGACTCGACGCGCCCATTTCCCAGGGTGGCACCAACGTCTCCGGCGGGCAGCGGCAGCGGATCGCGATCGCCCGTGCCCTGGTGAAACGGCCCGAACTCTACATCTTTGACGACTCGTTCTCCTCGCTGGACACCGCCACGGATGCCCGGCTCCGGCAAGCACTGCAGCGGCACACGGCCGGCGCCACCCTGGTGATCATCGCCCAGCGGGTGTCCAGCATCGTGGATGCGGACCAGATCCTGGTGCTCGACGACGGCAGGATCGTGGCGCACGGCACGCACGAGGAGCTGTTGGAGGCCTCGGAGACGTACCAGGAGATTGTGAATTCCCAGCTCGCAGCGGAGGAAGCGGCATGAGCGCTCCGCACCGCGCCGGCCCGCAGGCCGCAGCCGACGGGCAGGCCCGCGGCGGGGCCGGGGCACCCGGCGGGGCTCCCGCCGTCGAACGTATTCCCCGTCCGCGCGGCGGCCCCGGCCACGGCGGACCGTTCGCGGGGATGAACGTGCCCGCGGAAAAGGCGATGAACTTCGTCCCGTCCGCCAAACGGCTGCTGGGCCAGCTCCGGCCAGAGCGGCTCTGGCTGATACTGGTCCTGGCGCTCGCGGTGGTGAGCGTGGCGTTCTCCGTGATCGGGCCGCGGCTGCTCGGTGAGGGCACCAACCTGATCTTCGCCGGCGTCGTGTCCAAACAGCTCCCCGCCGGGGTGAGCAAGGAGCAGCTGATCACCCAGCTGCGCGCCGCCGGGGAGGGCCAGAAAGCGGACATGCTCAGCGCCATGACGCTGACGCCGGGCATCGGAATCGACTTCGCCGCGCTGTCCAACGTGCTGTTGTGGGCTTTGGTGCTGTACGTGCTGGCGTCGGCGTTCAGCTGGGTGCAGGCGTACGTGCTCAACGGCGTGGTGCAGCGCACCGTGTTCCGGCTGCGTGAGCGGATCGAGGCCAAAATCAACCGGCTCCCGCTGCGCTACTTTGACTCGGTGCAGCGCGGTGAGCTGCTCAGCCGGGTCACCAACGACGTCGACAACATTTCCCAGAGCCTGCAGCAGTCCATCAGCCAGGCAGTCACGTCGCTGCTGACCGTGCTGGGGGTGCTGGTGATGATGTTCATCCTCTCGCCCACGCTGGCGCTGATTGCGCTGGTCACCATTCCGCTGACGCTGGTGACCACCGCGCTGATCGCCAAGCGCTCGCAGAAGCTGTTCGTGGCGCAGTGGAAGCACACCGGGGAACTAAACGGCCAGATCGAGGAGACCTACACCGGGCATGCGCTGGTGAAGGTGTTCGGCCGGCAGCGTGAGGTGGAGGAGCGGTTCCGGCAGAAGAACGCGGAGCTGTACCAGGCCAGCTTCGGCGCGCAGTTCATTTCCGGGCTGATCATGCCGGCCATGACGTTCATCGGGAACCTTGTCTATGTGGGGATCGCCGTGGTGGGCGGGCTGCAGGTGGCGTCCGGGGCCATGCAGCTTGGCGATGTGCAGGCGTTCATCCAGTACGCGCGCCAGTTCACCCAGCCGCTGGCCCAGCTGGGCTCGATGGCGAACCTGCTGCAGTCCGGGGTGGCCTCGGCCGAGCGGGTGTTCGAGCTGTTGGACACCGAAGAGCAGTCGGCCGATCCTGTTCCCGGGACCGCGCCGGAGTCCAAGCGCGGACGGCTGGTGTTCGAGGACGTGTCCTTTGCCTACACGCCGGACAAGCCGCTGATCTCCGAGCTGAGCCTTGTGGCCGAGCCCGGGCAGACCGTGGCGATTGTCGGTCCGACCGGGGCCGGGAAGACCACGCTGGTGAACCTGATGATGCGGTTCTACGAACTCGACGCCGGGAAAATCACGCTCGACGGCGTTGACGTCACCGCGATGACCCGCAACGAGCTGCGCTCGCGGATGGGCATGGTGCTGCAGGATACGTGGCTGTTCGGCGGCACCATCCGGGACAACATCGCCTACGGCCGGCCCGGTGCTTCCGAGGCAGAGATCCTTGAGGCGGCGAAGGCGACGTACGTGGACCGGTTCGTCCGGTCCCTGCCGGAGGGATACGACACCGTGCTCGACGACGAGGGCGCCAACGTGTCCGCGGGGGAGAAGCAGCTGCTGACGATTGCCCGGGCGTTCCTGGCCCGGCCGTCGGTGCTGATCCTGGACGAGGCCACCAGCTCGGTGGACACCCGCACTGAGGTGCTGGTGCAAAAGGCCATGAGTGCGCTGCGCTCGGACCGGACCAGCTTCGTCATCGCGCACCGGCTCTCCACCATCCGCGACGCCGACCTCATCCTGGTGATGGAGGCCGGGCAGATCGTGGAGCAGGGCAATCACGCGTCCTTGTTGGAGGCCGGCGGGGCGTATGCCGCGCTGTACGCGGCGCAGTTCGCGGCGCCGGTGGCGGAGGTTTAATTTCTGTTCACCGTGACCACGGAAGTCTTCAAATTAGGAACGTATCGACCCAAGAAAATGAACATCGATCTTTGCCACTTGATGCCTATCCGTCGAGCGCAGTTGGCGCCATATTGGTGACGGCGTGACCCAGACCCAGGGAACCCGGGATCTCGCCTTCCACTATTCGGACGAAGAAGTGATTGGTTGGCATTGCCGGGACACGAAAGGCGGGGTTTCTGTATGGCGGAAATGCCGTCAGCCACAGTGGAAGTGAGCATCGCGCTGGTCCGGCGCCTCGTCCGGGACCAGCGGCCAGACCTCGACGGTGGTCCGATAGTGCGGGTGGCGAACGGGTGGGACAACGCGACCTTCCGGCTCGGGGACGGCCTGGCCGTCCGGCTGCCGCGGCTTCAGGGGCGCCTTCGGAAAGTTCGGGATCAGTCAGATCCTGAATGACCGACCCAGCCATCCACCCTGACGCTGGCATCAAATTGACCGGCATTAATGTCAGTGCCTCCTGCCATGCTGTGGGTATGGAAGATAGAGCGGTCGCCGACACGTTGGAAGCCATGGAGGCTTCCCTCGCGGTGATGGCTGCATTCGTCGACCGCCCGGCGTCGACCGGGGCCTCGGCCGACGCGAACCCAATTCAGGACGAAGCGGACGCGTGCCTGGACGGATTGGCTGAGGTTGCGCGCACGGAAGCCAGGCTGGCCGCGCTGAAGATACATTTCGCCACGGGATACGCTCGCGCTTCGGCAACGATGGCTGGCCGGTCCGTGTCGCCGTCGGAGCGCATCGCCCGGCAAATGGCGGTCACGGCAGAGGTTGCCTGCGTATTGACTGTGAGCGAAAGAGCGGCGGCGGCGCTCCTGGCCGAGTCGGCCGACCTGGCCACCAGATTGCCACGGACGCGGTCGGCGCTGCAGGCAGGTACTATCTCGTGGCAACACGCACGCGTGATGTGTGATGAATCCGCAGGCCTGGACCAGGACGCGGCTGCTGCCCTGGAAGCTCATTTCCTGGACCCCGAAGACCCCTCCGCCGCGCGCGGCTGCCCGGCGGGAGAACTGGTTCCCGGAAGATTTCGGGCCAAAGCCCGCAAATGGCGTGAGGTGCACCATCCTGTCAGCATCGAAGAGCGCCACCGAAAAAGCGCGATGGACCGTCGGCTGGAATACGCGCCGGACCGGGACGGTATGGCCTGGCTCTCGATGTATGTGACTGCGGATGCGGCGGTGGGCGTGTGGTCCCGTGCGACGGAAGCCGCCCGTGCTTTGCAGTGTCCGGATGAATCCCGGACACTGACCCAGCTCCGGGCGGACGTCGCCGTCGACTGGCTGCTGGCGGGGGTGGCGGAAGGAACTCCATCACCGACGGCGCAGGTCTTGGTGACGGTGCCTGTGCTCTCTCTTCTGGGCGTCACGTCGGAACCGGCAGCGCTGGACGCGTACGGTCCTGTTCCGCCGTCCATGGCCCGGCGGCTGGTGGGGGACGGTGCCGGATCGTTCCTCCGGGTACTGACCGATCCGCGCAGCGGGGCTCCGTTGGAGATCGGACGGACCAGTTACCGGGTGCCGAAAGCGATGCGCCAGTGGTTGCGGCTTCGGGACGGCCGATGCCCGTTTCCCGGCTGCAACAACCACTCCCTGGACAACGAAGCGGACCATGTGTTGGCTTGGTCCGAGGGAGGCGGCACCGGCGTCAGCAACCTGGGCCAACCCTGCCGACGGCACCACCGCCTCAGACACACCACAGCGTGGACGCCCGTCGACGCCACCAGGGACCATCCACCCGGATGGAAGTCACCCGCGGGACGCTCGTATGCCAGCGAACAGCAAGACTGGGAGCCGCCATTGTTGCCGATGAACCTCGGCAAAGCGGGCGACTCCCCGGAAATGGAACCGCCTGACCCGGAATTGGAGCCGCCTGACTGGCCCGAGGTCGATGCCAATGCTGTCGGTCCCGGCGAGGCCGGCCCGCCAACCCCGCCAGAACCTTCCGACTGGGCACTCCGCATTGCGGGGTAGGGCCGCCAAAACCTCGGCGCAGTGGCGGAAAACTTGGGACTTCGCCGACCCCGAGCCCGAATCTCCGGATGCTGGGTGGGAAGCGGAGACAGACCGCTGGGCCGCTGAACTGGCCGTCGGGCAGTCAGCCCGAAATATCCGCACTGCGGAGGTCCCTCTTCGGACGGTCCTGCACGGCGGCGTCCCGGCCCTCCGGGTCTTCACCGCCTTTCTGCAAGCACACAACACGGCGATCACCGCAGCGCAAATGGCTACGCTGCTGGGTCGGGCATCACTCGTCGCAACAGAACCGGGAGCCTGCTGGGCAGCGACCTGGTCCAAGACCGACCCCACCCGCACACCGCAGGTCATGAGGCGGGCGAGGAACTTCCCGTACCGACCCTCGACGTGGTGCCGGCTCCGGGCCGACTGGAGCAGCCGGATCTCGACATGGTGCTGCTCGCCGTTCAGGGCCAATCCAATGAGAAAATCGCGCAAGAAACGGACTACAGTCCGCAGGCCGTGAAGTGGCACCTCGGCAAACTCATGCGTGACTGGAATGTACGGAACCGGACCGGTCTCGTTACGGCCGCCCTGCTTAGGGGCGTCATCCGTCCGCGCCCTAGTCCCGGCCGAGAGCACCTCGCGAGGCCAGATGAGCGCTGAGGACATCACGGACCGTGGTCCACTGCTGGTGTCCGTAGCGCGAGTTGTCGACGTGTTGCAGCTGCGCCTGCCCGCTGAACATGTTGACGAGGTACTGCATGCCTTGCCAGGCGGGGAACGTTTCGTCGGCGCTTCCGGAGAGGCGCCGCATTGCCTTGCTCATCAGTGAGAGGGAGCCTGCGGTACCGGCCCACTGCAGTTTGAAGCGGCTGCCGGTGAGTTCCGTCATCAGGTCCGCCAGCCCTCGCGCCGTTACGCGGTCGCCGGCAACCTCGATGACGCGGGGAGCATCCTTATCGAGCGCGACGTGTGTGGTAGTGCGGGCGACGTCGTCCTTGGTGGTGAAGTCGAGGACCTGATCGGGGGAGGACCAGAAAAGGACGCGCCGGCGACCGAACAGGACGATCGGGGCCTGACCGGTGAGCATGTCCATGAACGCGCCGTTCAGGACCGAGGTTGCCCGGATGGGTGCTGCGTCCAGATCTGCGGCGAACTCCCGGCGGAGCTCGAAGTTGCGGTTGCTGCCCACGGTGATCCGGCGGTAGTCTGCGGAATAATCTGACGGAATGAACCGGGGGACTCCTGCGCTGACGGCGGCACTGAGCAAAGCCCGCTGCGTGTCGACAATGACCGGCCGGGTGCCGCTCACGGCGGAGACGACGGCGTCGATACCCGAGACGGCGGAGGCGAGCGCGGCCGGGTCCGTGTAGTCGGCCTCGAGAATGTCGACCCGCCGATCTTCGCCAAAAAGTTCCTTAGCCCGGTTGCTACTGCCGGGGCGGGTCAGCACCCGGACCTGGGTGTCGTGGAGGAGTAGCTCGCGAACAAGCCGCCGGCCGAGGTCACCGGTTGCGCCGGCGACGAGGACTGCTGTGGTGGTCATGAGGATCTCCCAGTTCTAAGGGCCGCGTGGATACTTGTGGTTGTCGATGCTGGCGAGAATGATGAGATCCACGCTGGTCCCCTGATCTGGACCATGCCGGGTCAGACCACCATCCATCGTAGGACAAACACTTACGTTCCATGGCCTGCTGACGGCGTGACAAAACGGCCGGCCGGGTGACGGCCGGACCAGCGCTAACAAAACCTTGTTCACACCGGCGTGCGAGAAGCACGCGACGACGAAGCCGCCACATCAGGGGCTGTGAGGCCCATAGGATGAGGGTGATCGAGCGGAGATAGCCAGCCTGTTTATGACTCCCATCTTGGGTGGGGTGGGGGACATGAGGCTTGGCCAGCATGAGCGTTGACTACTAGGCGCGGCTGGAGCAGGGACGTGACATCTCTCTCGGATTCCGTGCTCGACACCGTCGGCAGCGCCCTTCGCCTGACTCCGGCGCAGCGCAGGCAGTTGTACACGCTGGTCCGCGGCGATGCCCGGCACCCGGCGCCGCCCACAGGGGATGCCCTCCGGCCCAGGGCGTGAAGCTCCTGGACGCGTTGGACACGCCGGCGATCATCGTCGGCCGCGGGACCGCCGTCGTCGCGTCCAACGCTGCGCACCAGGCACTTACCATCGACTGCTCGCAACAACCGCCGGGGCACCGCTACTACGCCTACTGGCCTTTTGCGGAGCCGGCGGCGCCGGAGATTCTCGTCGATGCGGGCAACAGCGGTCCAGTTATCCTGGGTCGCTCCGTCCCGGGCAGGGGAGTCATTGGCCGGAGCCCGGCTCGACGCCGGGTGGATCACCCTCGTTGGCGTGGACGCGGGGTTGATGTCCCGGCATGAACTGCGCTCGCGGATGGGCGTGGTGATGCAGGACACCTGGCTGTTTGGGGGACCGTCCGGGACAACACCGCCTACGGCCGGCCTGATGCTTCGGAGGGGAGATCATGGAGGCGGCACGGGCGACGTACGTGCCCCGCGTGACCGCCCCCTTCACAAGATCATGTCTCGAACCGTGGCTGTCGGTTCCGCAGGATCTGCCAAGAGTTCCCCCACCAACCCACGAAACCGTCCAATCACCCGTTGATGCCCGGCAGACTTGTCCCGTCTCCCAGCGATCCCACCCGGCACTCAATCTAGGGACTTATGAAATTACGTTCTACCCGCGCGACCGCAGTGGTTTTCGGTCTCCTGCTCTCACTGTCCGGCGGCCTCCTCGGCGCTAGCGCCTCCACTGCAGCACCGGTCAAAGCCGGGATGCCGTCATCCGCCTACTCGGACACCTTCGCGAAGAAGACCCACAATCTTATCAATGCCGAACGCGCCAAAGTTGGTGCCCGGCCGCTGGCCTGGAACCAGCGGATCGCTAACGTATCGCAGGACTGGGCGAACCGTCTCGGAGTCGCTACCAAGGACCCCGGATTCGACTTTGGCAGAATCCACCGTCCGGACGCCGGCGGCTCCCTGATACCTTCCGGCGCCACAATGTACCGCGAGATTGTGGGCTTCAACTCCACCCCGGAGCAGATCGTCGCCTGGTGGATGGGCTCCCCCTCGCACAAGGCTGCAATGCTGGATTCACGACTCACTGCTGACGGGATCGGCTACGTTGTCCCGACCTCCGGGCCGTACCGGGGCTGGCACCTGGTGGTTTCCAACCTGGCAGCCTACTCGACGACGGTCAGCCCGGCCGCCCCGGCCAAGGCGCCTCTCTCCCCCATAGCGGCCAAGGCCGCCTCGTACCGCGGCGGTCTGGGCCGCGCCACCAGCGCAGAAGTTGCCGGGCTCAAAAACCGCGGCTCCTACCAGTGCTACGCGGTCGGTTGCATCCTGTACTCACCGGCCAGCGGCGCCCGGCTGACAAAGGGCGCCATCCGCTCGGCGTGGGCTAAGACGGGTTTCGAGAACGGTCTCCTCGGCTACCCCGTCACCGACGAGGTCACCGGGCTCCGGAGCGGCGGCGTATACCAGAACTACCAGAACGGGGCCATCATCTGGTCCCCCAGAACAGGCGGCTTTGTTTCCTTCGGCGGGATCCGCTCCCTGTGGGCTAAGACCGGTTTCGAAAACGGCCGGCTCGGATACCCAACCAGCAACGAGTACGTTACCGGCCGGGGAGGAGCCGTCGCCCAAAATTACCAGGGCGGCGTAATCCGCTGGAGTCCAACCGGCTCGCGGGTCACCTACAAATAGACCCGCGCACAAGCACCCCTTGCGCATTCCTGCGGTGGGGGTGCTCGGCGTATCACGGCAATACTGGAGGTCGGCTAATCAAAAGGCCAGGGGAGGCTGCCCGCACCCGACCTGAACGGCGCAATGCCAGCGCTTGCCGCGGTCTCTGAATTCGTCGTCGAGCTCATAGTGCCGGAACTCGGTTTCGGGGTTTATCTCGCCGTCCGCGATGACCTCGTGGTCGAGTTGGCGCTGAACTTCGCTGTCCAATACCTGAAGCTTCTTGTCCTGGATATTGTCCAGATCCTCAAGGAATTCGTCCTCCGGAGTGAGACGCAGTTTTTGCCCGCGTAACGGGCCTGTTTTCAATATGTGTTGCCGCCTGGTGTAGCGGCTGGCTCCGGCAGCATTGATGACCCCCAAGGCTGGTCTGTCGGTCACTGTTGAAGAGGAGGCTGCGCTAGTTGCGACTTTCACACCCTCCTCGAGGCACTCGAACTCACCGACGCGACCCTCGTTGGATTCTCGATGGTGGTGGTGGAGTTGCCCGCTACTTCACCAGGTACGGCAGTGACCGGGTGCGCAGCGTCGTTTTCGCCGCCGCCGTCCCGCCCTACAGGATGCAGGCCAACTGGGAGCTTAAAGTCACCGAGGTCCAGTTCCAGGAAGCCCTCCAGCTCTGCAAACAGGCTGGGAAAAAGCGGCACTGGCCTGCATGGAAGCCTTCGGCACCACCGACTTCCGCAATGACCTGCCCGAGGTCACCGTCCCGGCACTCATCCTGTACGGCCACGGCGACGGCACCGTGCCCTTCGCCGGAGCCGATGTCCGGACCCATGCAGCCTGCCCGGCAGCGGCCTGCACATGATCCACGGCGCACCGCACGCCTGCATCGTGAGCCACCCCGATGAGTTCAACCAGGCACTGCTGGCCTTCCTACAGAAATAGAACGTCCAGCACTACAGCCCAATCACCGCAGCGAAACCGGGTGAGGCGACCACAAGAGCGCCTCACCCTTTTTTGACTCCCCATTTCTCGAGGCCTGGACCTTGCTTCGCGCCCGGGTGACCCCGGTGCAGCGTGTTCGGCGCCGAGCCGCGCGTGAGACACTGCGGGGTTCCTGCGTCCATTGGCTTTAAGCTCCTGAATGGCGCGCTTCAGGTGCAGGCGGTTGAACATCGCAGGAATGAAGTTGAGCTCTTGGTGATCCGATTGAGTTTCTTCCGGGGACTGGGGTGGTGTGGTTGGGTAACGGGTTGGTGTCGGTTCGGTGGTGACCCATCCGGGGTGGGGTGTGCTCTCGAAGTACTCCTGACAGACCAAGCCGGACCCGCCCGAAAATGTCAGGCCGTGCATCACGGCCGCGGGATCGGCATCATCCACTGAAACACTTTCAAGGAGCACTCCCATGCGCACATCCATCAAGACTTTCCTCGGCGTTGCCGCTGCCGGTTCGCTCATGTTTTCCCTGGCCGCCTGCAGCCCGGCGGACAATGCTTCCTCCGCCCCGGCCACCTCGGCGTCCTCCTCTTCCTCTGCCGCGGCTGAGAAGCCCAAGCCGATGGCCTCGATCCCGGCACTGACCGGCACGTCCACCGCAGTAAAGCTCGACGCTTCCTTCGCGAAGGCACTGGAGACCCTGAAACTCACCCCGGGCACCGTCGGGACCGCCGCACTGACCGATGGTTCGTTGATCTTCCCGATCACCGGCGGCAAGGTCGACTACTACGACCCCGCCAAGGACTACCGCCCGTTTGTCCAGGGCCTGATCAGCCACGCCGGCTCCGGGTTCTCCCTCACCGCCGGTGACACCAAGGTCGAACTGACCAACTTCACCATCGACCCGGGCACTTCCAAGCTCTACGGTGACGTCGCAGTCAACGGTAAGACCGCCGTCAAGCAGGCCTACATCTTCAATCTGGACGGCTCCACCCTGAAGCCCCTGCAGGCCGCCGGTGACACCGCGGTCCTGGAAGGCACCCGCGTGCTGATCTCCGACACCGCCGCCGGGCTCCTGAACAAAACCTTCAACACCGACGCCGTGAAAGCCGACATGCTCGTCGGCATCGCCAAGATCACCGTCAATACCAAATAACACCCACCCGAAAAACCTGGGAACGCCACGGACCTTGGGGGTCCGTGGCGTTCCGGGTTGAGGTTAGTGTGGTTCCTGGCAGCCACGGAATGGTGAAGTGATCCGGTTATGCAAAAGTTTGATGGGCAAAGGCTCACTACAGCGTTGGCGGGAAAGTTTGCCTCGCCGACGCGCAGCACACGCCTGACTGTCATCCTGGGCCGTTGGCTCGGAATAACTTTCACTATTTGCTTTTTGACCGGGCTCTTCAGTCATGGACTGCAAAATCCGCCGTCGTGGATGGTGTTCCCCACCAGGCCGGTATGGATCTACCAACTGACGCAGGGACTGCATGTCACCGCGGGAATCGCCGCGATTCCACTGCTGCTGGCCAAGCTCTGGTCGGTGTATCCCGAACTTCTGGCGTGGCCGCCGGTCAAGTCCTTGGTGCACGGTGCTGAGCGGGCTTCCATAGCTTTGTTTGTCGGCTCCTCGCTCCTGCAGCTGACCACGGGCCTTATCAATACCTACAAGTGGTATCCGTGGCCGTTTCCGTTCCGTGAGACCCACTATTGGTTGGCCTGGGTGATTTGGGGTTCGCTCCTGCTTCATATTGCCGTCAAGCTCCCGGTCATTGCAGGTCATTGGCGTCGGAACTCTCCGCGGCGCTTCGATGCATCAGAGCAGGCCGCGGCAGTCGGCGGAACGGCCGATGCTGAGCGCCCGGCGGACGCAGTGGCAACGGGTCCCGGCCGCTGGTCCCGGCGGGCATTGTTGACAGCTGTCGCGGCAGCCACCGGTGCCGTCGTCGTGACCACCGCGGGGCAATCGTTCTCCTGGCTGGCACCGGCCAACCTGTTCGCCCCACGGAAAATGGGTACCGGTCCCCAGGGCGTGCCGGTTAACCGGACAGCAGCCGACGCCAAGGTGATCGAGCTGGCGAAATCCCCGGGCTGGGCGTTGAAGGTCCGCTCCGGCGAATCGAGCCGTTCCTTTACCCTGGGCGAACTCCGGGCACTTCCCCAGCACACCCACGAATTGCCGATCGCGTGCGTGGAAGGGTGGAGCCAGATGGCTTCATGGCGGGGAGTACGTGTCGTCGATTTGCTCGCAGCCGTCGGTGCCCCCGCGGATTCACCCTTACGTTTCATCAGCTTGGAGCCGGAAGGTGCCTATCGCACGATGAATATGCCGGCCGAGTATTCGCGGGACGAGCAGACCCTGGTGGCCCTTGAACTGAACGGCTCGGTGCTTGATTTGGACCATGGCTACCCGGCGAGAATCATCGCTCCCGGTCGTCCCGGGGTGCTGCAGACCAAGTGGCTGCACAGCGTGGAGGTCCTATGAGAAAGTCCCTTGCGGTGAACGCCTCCCGTGCGGTGCTCGGCGTCGCGGGAGTGGCCATACTCGGCTATGGACTGCTGGAGCTGCCCACCCAGCTGGGTGCCGGGCAGCTCATGGGCCTTCTCACCTGGATGGCCGTGGCCATCCTGATTCACGACGGAGTTCTTGTGCCGCTCTCGACGCTCGCCGGCGCCGGGTTGACCCGGGCCGGTGCGAAACTTCAGCCGACGTCCGCCGCCATTCTACGCGGTGCACTGCTTCTCGGCGCCGTCGTGACCCTGGTGGTGGGGATCCTGATGAAGGCGCAGTCCGTCGCGCAGTCCGTGACGGTCCTTGAGGCAGATTACGCCATGAACCTTCTGTGGTTCTGGGTGTTCCTGGTGCTGGTTTCCGGCGCCGTCATCGTTGTCCTCGAACGCCGGGCCCGCAGGGTCGAGATCATCCGGTGCTGACCAGCCGGAGACCGGACCTGGTCATGCCGGTTCTCCGCGCAGGGGAGCGGCAGCAAATTCCCGCATGCCTTCTTCAAAGCCCACTGACGGGGCCCAGCCCAGTTCGGCCTTGATCAACGCCGAGGACGCAGTGACGTGGCGGACATCGCCGAGCCGGTACTCTCCGGTGATGACAGGAGCCGGGCCCGCGCTGAACATGCTCAATGCCGTGGCCACGTCACCGATCGTCCGTACCTCGTCCGCACCCACGTTGTAGGCCCGGAAACCCGCTGCGCCGTCTGAGAGGAACTCGGCGGCGGCGATGTTGGCTTCGGCGATGTCCCGGACATGGATGAAGCTGCGCCGCTGTTGGCCGTCTTCGAAAACGCGCGGCGCCTCCCCGCGGGCCAGTGCCGAACGGAAAAGGGATGCGACGCCGGCGTACGGTGTGTCTTTGGGCATCCTGGGCCCATAGACGTTGTGGTAGCGGAGGGCGACTGCAGAGCCGCCAGTGCTGCGGGCCCATGCTGCGGCTAAGTTTTCTTGGCTCAATTTTGAGGCAGCATAGACATTGCGGGGATCCAGGGGGGCGTCCTCGGTGACCATGGCAGGGACAAGGACGGCGCCGGAATCCGGGTTGCGGGGATCGAAAATCCCGGCTTGCAGGTCAGATTCATCACGGGGCCCGGGCCGGACGGGAAGACCGGTCCGTGGGTCGGCATACGCCCCCTCGCCGTAGACCACCATGGAGGAGGCCAGGACAAGCCGGGTGATGTGGTGGCGTTCCATGGCGGCCAGCAGGATGGCTGTGGCGTAGTCGTTGTTGTGGATGTAGTCCGGTGCGTCGGCGAAGCTGACCCCCAGCCCGACCTTCGCACTCTGGTGGCAGACGATATCCACACCCTGTAGTGCAGAGTCGACCGCGGCCGGGTCCGTGACGTCGCCGGTCATGAGTTCCACCCGGGGGTCAAAGACCGGGGGCGCGGGGTGAAGCGCCGGGAGCAACGAGTCGAGAACCCGCACGGACCAGCCCTTGGCGAGGGCAGCCTGGACAATATGCGAACCGATGAACCCGGCGCCTCCGGTGACGAGGAGTTTCATTTGGCGTCCGCCAGTTCCCGGACAGCCGGGAGTGCCATGATCCGGCGCACCGCTTCCGGGTCCATCAGCGTCCGGGACTGGTAGTCCTCGCTGATGGCGGCAACTGTCGCTTCCAAAACGGCCAGCACACTGTCCTGGGCGTTTTTCAGCCGGGCGAAAACGGCGTCGGCAGTGACCGGTTCCGAGCCGTCGTGCCCGGTGTCTGAATCGGTGATGTATGCCAGATTCACGAACCCCATGTTGAGCTCAGCGGCCAGCAGGGGTTCGGGGTACTGGGTCATGCTGATAATGTCAGCGCCTCCGGTGACGTACCAGGCGGACTCGGCCTTTGTGGAGAAGCGGGGTCCGTTAATCACCACGACCGTTCCTCGCGGGACGAAGGCGATGCTGCGTCGTTTGAGGGCGGCGGCCACGTGCGTACGCAGGGTGGGGCAGAAGGGCTCGGATGCCGGGAGGTGCTGGACTCCGGCGGGCGGGACGCCGTCAACAACGGTGCCGTCGAAGAAGGTGTCCGCGCGTCCCCAGGTTCGGTCGATGAGCTGGTCCGTTACCACAAAGGTGTCCGGGCCGAAGCCTTTCCGCAGGCCACCCACGGCCGAGGAGGAAAGGACGGCCTCAACGCCAAGGCTCTTGAGAGCCCACACGTTGGCGCGGTAGTTGATCTTCTGCGGCGGCAGTGAATGTCCTCCGCCGTGGCGGGGGAGGAAGGCCACCGTCCGTCCGGCCACCTCGGCGAGAGTCACGGGAGCAGACGGCGGCCCGTAGGGGGTGTGAACGTCGATGGTTGCCGTCACCACCGCTCCGGGGAGTTGGTATGTCCCGGATCCCCCGATGATGCCGATACGCGCCGGCGGTGTGCCGGTGAGGGAAGTATTCATGGTGCAAGTCCTGTCTTTCGGGGGGCGGGCGCCGGGGGAGGGGTGCCGGTCAGGGGGTTGTCGCGGCGGGAATCGGCGTCGGTGACTCGAGGCCGGTGCTGGCCGCGAGCTGAAGTTGTTGATGGCGGCGCCACCAGACGCCGGCGGCGAGGGCGGCGGCGGCTAGACAGAGGGCCGTTTGATGCAGTGGAAGGCTGAAGGGGTCTTGGGTGGGAAGCATGTAGATGGTGTCCAGGGCGAGGATGACCGCGATGTATTCCCAGCGGCGGCTCAGGATAATGAACGGCAGCAGCATGAGGGCATACCAGGGATAATTCGGGCTGATAATTAGCAGCGTCAGTCCGATCATGATGGTCTGTTGTTCCCAGACGTTCCCGGGCCCGGTTCGCCGCAGCACACGAAACGCGACGACTGCCAGCGCCGCGGCGCTGAGCACCGGCGGCCAGGGGCCGGTGGAGACGAGTTGGGCAAGTCCGAAGCGGGTGCCGCCACTTTGGCTGTAGCCCTCTTCCTTGAGGTAGCCGGGCAGGAACCCGAGTACTCCGGCCCCGGCCGCGGCCAGGTAGGGCACGTAGAGGAGGGCGAAAGTTGCCAGCGCGGTGGCAATGAAACGGGCCGGGCGCTGGAACAGTAACGCGGGGGCGGCGATGGCCGGAATGAGTTTCGTGGCGACGGCAGCACCGAACGCTATTCCGGAGCGCAGCGGCTTGCCTCCGGTGAGCAGCATTCCTGCAGCCAGGATCAGGGCGCCGCTGAGGAGGTCGACGTGGGCGTTGTTCACTGCCTCAAGCTGCACGAACGGGCTCCAGCCCCAGACTGCGGCGAGATGAAGGGGCAGGCCGCGTCGGGCCAGGGCAACGAGCAGCATCAGTGTCACGGCAATGCTGATGACCAGGCCACCCAGCTGGAAAGGAAGGTAGCCAGCCGAGTCGGGGGCGGTGAACTGCACACCAAAGAAGTACATTTCTGCGGTGGGCGGATAGATCGTGGGCACGTGCGGCCTGTTGATGGCCGTGCACAAGGGATTTCCCGACGGGTAGCCGAAGGCCGGGACGGATTCCGTCCCGAACAGATCCTTGGCGCACACAGCCCTCCCGTCCTCGCCCGTCGCGCCGGGGGCGAACAGCCAACCGGGCCGAAGATCGGCCAGGGTCTCATCGACGGGGACGTAAGAGTAGGGGGAGATCCCCGCCTTTTGGACGATCCCGTCCCAGGCGTACCTGGCGGAATCGTTGCTGGTACGCGGCGGGGCACTGACGGCAATCAGACCGAGCAGCACAGTGCCTGCGATGATGACGGCACCCAGGCGGCGTGTCGGGACCCGCCGGAGGAGACTAACAGCGCCGATGAGTGCGCCCCAGGACAGGAAGGTACCGAGGATCGGTGCGGATTCGAAAGGGTTATGGGGGACGACCATCCACCACAGCAGGCCCGCGAGGACCAGGACCAGCACCGTCAGTGGGGCCGCGAGTCTGAGAAGGGAGTGTTGCGCGCCGTCCGGCGGCGGCGAAGGAGCAGCGAATCTCACACCGCGGTCCTGCCTGCTCCGGTGCCGGGGGAGAGCCGGCAAAAGACACGGCCCTGTAGCCGTTGTACGGACGATACTGTCCACTCACTGCGGCGGGCCCGGGACGCCAGACCCAGGCTTCCCGTCCGTGCCCAGCGGAAGGGTTCGCTCTGGTTTCCGTTGGAGTCCTCCAACACAGCGGAGTAGACGATGTCCAGGTCCTCGTCGTCCTCCACTTCAACCAGTAGCGTCCCGCGGGGGGCGATGAGCTGTCCGCAGCGCAGCAGCAGGGAGGTGATGCTGCCACCTATGCCGATGTTGCCATCGAGCAGAATGATGGATTGCCAAAGACCGGTCTGGGGTACCGGGGCGAACACCGATTGTTCCAGCGCCCGGGCTCCGCGGGCGCGCGCTCGGTGGACCGCCTCCGGGCTGGTGTCGATCCCCAGGGCCGGAATTCCCAGACCCTGCGCTGCAGCCAGTAGCCGGCCCGGTCCACAGCCGATGTCCAGGACCGGTCCCTTCAGACTCTGCAACAGGGAATGCTCGAGCGGGCTTGCGTCCCCACACCAACTTCGGACGTCGAAGTCCACAGCATCCGCGCTGTGTTTGCCGTCCGAACGGAGCGTGAGGGTCCCGGCGCCGTTTGACAACGCTCTGGCGTAGGGCTCCGTGTGGCCTTGGCCGAAGTGTGTGGTTGATGCCACGCCTGTTGCCGTCACCGCAGGGCACCGGTCAAAAGCACTTTGTCGTGCATATCTTTAGCGGCGTCACGAACGGCGCGCGCGAAGTCGGTGCCGGGTAGGACCGAGGCGATGTTTACCGCGTCGGTGAAATGGTCCATATCCGCCAGCTCAGTCAGCGTGCCGACGCTCAGACCTTGAGCGATCAGACGGGCGAGCTGCTTTGCCCCGGTTGTCTCAGTTGACATCGGCACTCCCCGGATCAGTGACCCGTCGGGTCGGTACAGCGCGAGGGCCCAGAAACCGCCGTCCGTGGCCGGACCAATCCAGGCGGTATGACGTGGAGCGCCCGTGGACCAGTCGTCCAGGAGGGGCGCGACGTGGCGGGCCGAGAACTGCGGAGTGTCCATGCCGATGATGAGCAACGGACCGGTAGCGGCGTCGCAAATCGCGGCGAGCCGTTCATCCAGCCCCCCCGTGACTTGCGGTACGACTGTGAAGCCATTAGCATCTGCGGGCGTGGGTGTGCCATCAATGACCAGCATCCGGTTCAGCGCCGGGAGAACCCGGACCGTCTCCAGGGTGCGGCTCAGGCTCAGCTGGGCCAGAGCGGCAGCTTCTTCGGGGCTCAGCGGAGGGCTCAGCCGGGTTTTGACGCGGCCCGGCAGGCATTCTTTGGCAATGACCGCCACGGTAAGATCCAGGGTCTCGCTCATAGTAATCATTCGCTGCCGGGCCTCTTACGGACCGGTCCGGCAGGGGAAGCCGCCGCGGCGGCCTTGAGCTGGGCGGACATGTCCCGAACAGCTGTCACGGTTCCGCGCAGCGTTCCGGTCACCTTCGACTTGCCGGTGCGGGGGGCGTAGGGGACAGGTATCTCCACGATTCTCCACTTTCGCAGGCTTGCCTTCAGAAACATTTCCAGTGGATAGCCGCTGCGCCGGTCCTGGAGTTCGAGGGACAGCAACTCAAGGCGTCGTGCGGCCCTCATCGGTCCAAGGTCGCTCACTCGTTCCCCGGTCAGGCGACGGAGCCGCCAGGCGAGAACGATGTTGGCGATCCGGGCATGCAGAGGCCACGAACCACGCTGCGGCTGGCGGCTGCCCAGCACCAGCTCCGCTGTGCCATCGAGAACGGGGGCGACCAGGGCCGGCAGTTGCGCCGGGTCCAGTGAACCGTCGCAGTCGCAGAATGCGACGAGTTCAGCCGTCGCGGCGAGCAGGCCGGCATGGGCAGCTGCTCCAAAACCCCGCCGGTCCTCGCGGACCACCAGTGCGCCCAGGCTTGCGGCGAGTTCGGCGGAACCGTCCGTGGAACCGTTGTCGACCACGATGGCCCGGTACCCCTCCGGCATCCGGGACAGCACCCACGGCAACGCGCCGCGTTCGTTCAGACACGGTAAAACAACATCAACCATGGCTCCGGTCATGCGAAACGCCTTTCAAAGCTACGGTTCCCGCGGGGCTCTTCGCCCGGGTTCCTACGGTACTCGAACAGAAAAGTGCCACGGACCCCAAGAAGGAGCCGTGGCACTTCCCGCCGGTGCAGAACAGGCATCCGGCAGGTTTTTCGGGTGGGTGTTATTTGGTGTTGACGGTGATCTTGGCGATGCCGACGAGCATGTCGGCTTTCACGGCGTCGGTGTTGAAGGTTTTGTTCAGGAGTCCGGCGGCGGTGTCGGAGATCAGCACGCGGGTGCCTTCCAGGACGGCGGTGTCACCGGCGGCCTGCAGGGGCTTCAGGGTGGAGCCGTCCAGATTGAAGATGTAGGCCTGCTTGACGGCGGTCTTACCGTTGACTGCGACGTCACCGTAGAGCTTGGAAGTGCCCGGGTCGATGGTGAAGTTGGTCAGTTCGACCTTGGTGTCCCCGGCGGTGAGGGAGAACCCGGAGCCGGCGTGGCTGATCAGGCCCTGGACAAACGGGCGGTAGTCCTTGGCGGGGTCGTAGTAGTCGACCTTGCCGCCGGTGATCGGGAAGATCAGCGAACCATCGGTCAGTGCGGCGGTCCCGACGGTGCCCGGGGTGAGTTTCAGGGTCTCCAGTGCCTTCGCGAAGGAAGCGTCGAGCTTTACTGCGGTGGACGTGCCGGTCAGTGCCGGGATCGAGGCCATCGGCTTGGGCTTCTCAGCCGCGGCAGAGGAAGAGGAGGACGCCGAGGTGGCCGGGGCGGAGGAAGCATTGTCCGCCGGGCTGCAGGCGGCCAGGGAAAACATGAGCGAACCGGCAGCGGCAACGCCGAGGAAAGTCTTGATGGATGTGCGCATGGGAGTGCTCCTTGAAAGTGTTTCAGTGGATGATGCCGATCCCGCGGCCGTGATGCACGGCCTGACATTTTCGGGCGGGTCCGGCTTGGTCTGTCAGGAGTACTTCGAGAGCACACCCCACCCCGGATGGGTCACCACCGAACCGACACCAACCCGTTACCCAACCACACCACCAGGCCGCACCAGTTCAGGGACCTGACCGCGGGTTCCTCTTGGGCTTCTTCCTCCTCGACGCTGGGCGTCTGCCGGTGCATCGGAGGGTGACCGGCTCGTCCGGCCATTGCGAGTTGCCAGGGGGTTACATAAAAAAATAGGTATCAGATGGAGGCACGGCCGTCCCCGAAAGGGCGGAAGTCAACGCGGTAGAAGTTGGCCAGGGCCATTAAATCCGCAGCCCGACGACGGTGGACAAAATCCGAGTGGGGATACGTCAACGACATTTTGGGCAGCATCGGATCCTTCAATGTCACTCTCGGCTTTACCGGCATCTCGGTCACGCTCGGCACCACGGAAGGCAGAGCGGATTCCGGGAATCTGGACATCGACCTTGAGGAGCTCGTTGAAGACCTTGCAACCGCCATGGCTAAGAGTGACGCCGGCTTCGGGATCTTCATCGATGAGATGCAGGACCTCGACGAGAAGCTGCTTGGAGCATTAATTCAGTCCAGCATCTGGCGGGAAAGAACGGCTGGCCGTTCTGCATTCTCGGGGTCGGGCTGCCCGATCTGCCCGGAAAGCTAAGTGTCACCGGATCATAGTCCGGGCGTCTATTTGACTACCGCACTATCGGAGCACTTGATCAAGCATCAGCGGCCGACGCCATCAGCGTCCCCATGAACCGGTTAGACGCTCACTTGGACGCAGACGCACTCTGGGCCCTCGTCACCGCAGCCGACGGATACCCCTTCTTCCTTCAGGCCTACGGCAAAACAGCCTGGGACGTTTCCTCCAGCAAGACAGTTAACCTCGACGATGCCCGGCTGGCCATCGAATTGGGCACAGAACAACTGGACGCAGGATTCTTCAGGTCCCGTTGGCGAAGGGCGACCCCGGCCCAGCGATAGTATCTCCGTGCCGTGGCCTAAGACCACGACGAGATATCGTCTACCGCCCAGGTCGCCTCACGACTGAACAGAGCAGCCAGCCAACTCACGGTGGCCCGATCCAACCTCATCGGCAGAGGGTTGATCTACGCACCCGAGAACGGAGCCGTACGCTTCACCGTCCCAGGGATGTCCGCTTTCATCAGCCGTCAGTTCGAAGGCTAGGGAAGCCGACAAATCTTTGAAACGGCGCCAAGCCTGCCGGTGCTGGGACGAATACGACGGATCCCGTTCGCAGGGAGTTGGGTGGCACCGGGCGAGCTGCGAGGTGACCCGCCGTAATCCCGATCGTGCCCCGCGCAAAACGGCGTGCCCGCCTTGTTTCGGACGTCCCGGCCCGTAATTGCGACGTCTTTTCTCTAAGCCAAGCCGCGCCGCTGACTTTGTTACGAGGTGGGGCGTTGGTGGAGGGGATGGTCCAGGTTGCCCGGCAACGCCACGTCAATGAGGATTTCGGCCGCCGCCCGTGCCTGCCGCGCGGGTTCGTCGCTGGCAGCAATCGCTGCTGTGGTTATTGCGCCTTCCGCGAGAATTGCCAGTTGCGGCGCCAGCGAAGCGGGGGCCCCGGCTTCGTCCGCAAGTTGCGCCAAATAACCCTGAAACTGCCTCTTCTGTTGCCTGATGATTTCCGTGATGTCCCCGGACGCGCCGCCTGCTTCTCCAAATGAGTTGATGAAAGCGCACCCTCGGAATCCTTCGGAGGTGAACCAGGCCGCCAGGAAATCGTAGACAGCAAGCAGCCGTTCCCGGGGCACCTGGGTTGATTCAACCTGGGCGGTGACCCCCTCCGTCCACATCCGCTGCCAGCCAAACAGTACTTCTTTTATGATGACTTCTTTAGAAGGAAACAAGCGGTAGAGGCGTTTGAGCGGAATGCCCGATTCGGTCCGGAGCTCATCCATCCCCACCGACGTGAAACCCCGGGCATAGAAAAGCTTCCCCGCGACGGCAAGGACCAGATCCTTGGAGGCGGCATCATCCGGTCTTTCAGCGGCCGGCCGCGCCGGCCCGGCACCCTTCATTGCGGACATGCCGATACCTTTCCCCTCTGTCCACTTGCCAAGATAACGAACGTTCTCTAGTCTAAGGCAAGCGATGTGAGAACGAGCGTTTTACCTACGGTTGGAGCGATTCAACCAATGCTCTCGCGACCGGCGATACCGCTGGCAGGGCGATATGACGGAGTGCTTGCACGCAAGACCGGCAGTCCACCCCTGGTTGTCCTATCCAAAATCTGAAGGCGCCATGGACCGCTCAGCTGAGCAGGATGTTTCACCACCGACCGAACAGGCTCGGGACTGTCTCGTGGGTCTGCTGTTGCGCACCGCACAGGGCGATCACCAGGCATTCAGTGAGTTTTACCGCCACACCTCTCGACAAGTGTCAGGACTGGTCCGCCGGGTCCTCATCGATCCGGATCTCAGCGAGGAAGTGGTTCAGGAAATATTCATCGTCGTCTGGCAGGATGCAGCCAAATACCAGCAGGCCAGCGGCACACCGATGGCCTGGCTGATGACCATCGCGCACCGACGGGCAGTCGACAAAGTCCGGGCAAGCCAAAGTAGCCGCAACCGGGACAACAGGTGGGCAGCCACGGCGCCGACCGCTTATGACGGTGTCTTCGACGCTGTGGCGGACAGGATGGATGCCCGGATCCTCATCACATCACTCGCAGCCCTCTCGTCACTGCAACGCGAATCCATCATCCTCGCCTACTTCGGAGCTTTGACCCACCGACAGATCTCCGTGAAACTCGCTGTACCGTTGCCCACAATCAAATCCAGAATCAGGGACGGCCTTCACCGGCTAAGGATGCAACTCGAACCGGGAAAGCCAAGCGACGAATGGAACGGACCAACCCGAGAATAATGTCCTCCGTTCGCAAGGGTCTTGAAAGCCGGTGTAGTCAGTGCGGGGTCTCGGCAGCGATCGGCAAACTCAGAGCTCAAGTCCAGCACTGCTCTGAGCCAGTTAACATCCGGAAGAAGAGGCAGTCACCGTGCCCGCCGCGCCGGCCGCTAATCCCTGGGTCACCGGGAAAGGAAGCAGCCAGCCGCCGTCCGCTGAGGAATATTTTCAGCCGGGACATGCAGTCTTGCGCCGGTCCCTGCGCAGAATTGTGGCGAGAGGTCAGACGGATCCCGTGCAGGGCTATTTTACGGTGATGGTGCCGTGCATGTTGCCGTGGAAAATGCAGTGGTACGGGTAGGTCCCGGGTTCGATCGGGGCGGTGAAGGTGCCGGCGCCAGCCTTGATGGTCGTGTCGAACGCGGCGCCGGTGTCCGCAGTGATGCTGTGAGCTTCGATGTCCTCGTTGGTGACCGCGACCACCGTTCCCGGGCTCACGGTTTCCGCGCCCTGGTATTTGAAACCCTTGATCATGATTTCTGCCGGAACCGCTGCCGGCGATGAGGACTCCGGGTTGGAAGGGGAGGTCCTCATCGTGGGCGGAGCCGATGTTGAACCTTCTGCCGCTGATGGTGCAGCTGCCGTGGAAGGCCCGGAAACGCCAGGGCTCCCACAGCCGGAAAGGGCCAGCACCGCCACCGCTGCTGCCGCGAGTCCGAGCGCCCAAGGTGTGTTGATGTTTTTCTTCATGAGTAAACCTTTCGTGGGAAGGGCGGGGTGAGTTTGTGCAGGTCTGCGAAGACTCCGGTGGCTCCACCGAGGGCGTTGACGTGGCCCAGCATGACGGAGGGGCCGCGTTCTCCGGGGGTGGGGGAGCCGTTGTACCAGCCGGCGGGTGCGCCGTTGTAAGGCTGCAGGAGCAGAACCCCGGCCGCCGTGGCGGCACGGAGGCCTTCATGGCGGCCGGGATTCTTGGTTCTCACAGTAGTGATCCGAACGGCCGGTGCTTAGGCCGCTGCACCGGCGGTGCGGCGGCGGACCACGTAGGCTCCGCCGGCGAGGGCGACCAGGGCGAGGCCGCCACCGACGGCGAGGGCGCCGGTGTCGGTTCCGGTTTCCTGGGAGACGCCGGTGTCAGCGCCGCCGGCCGGCATCTTCATCTGGCCCGCGGTCAGGGTCCCGCACAGTGCGGGGGACGTGGCGGCCAGCGGAAGCGTCGGGGCGAGGTCGGACTTGGCGGCCTGCCCTGCCGCGCTCAGGGTGGCCGGATCAAGGCCGTGGACAACGACCACGGCGGTGCCGGCTTCCAGGGCCGTCTTGGTCTCGGCATTCAGTTCGAACGTCCGGTCAACGGTGTAGGACGCGCCCTGGCCGCCGACTTTCAGGTCAAGGCCGGCCGCGGGGCTGGTGTCGCCGCTGGTGGACAGGGTGGTGACGATTCCGCCGTAGAACGGGGCGCCTTCGGTGGTGGAGATGACCTTGTCGCCGTCCTTATCCGCGGTGGGTGCCGGGCAGGTGCCCTGGGCTCCGCCGTGGATGTGCTGGACGTGCGGGTACGGGGCGTCCATGAACGTCGCGGGCATGCCCGATACCTTCAGGACGACGTGGGCCTGGTTGCCCGTGACATCGACTGTGATGGTGCCGGCGCCTGTGCTGCCGTTAACCTGGCCCAGCGTGGACTGGTAGGAGTGGTCCTCACCGTTGTGGGCCATAGCGGGCGAACCGGAAACCGCCAGGGCGGCCAGGGCCAGGGTGGGGACTGCCAAAAGGCGAAGGGTCTTCTTCATTGAATAAATCTCCTCATACACGCGCGTGTAATGTTCGCGCCCCGGAAGGGGCCAGTGGTACTTCGGAGCCGAACAGCAGGTGGACTGGAGTGACTGTGGTGTGGACCACAACGTCTTTCGGCCCGGGTCCGGCAGCGCAAACACCAGGAGATGTTCAAGGGTGGCGGCTGCGCCGCACTCTCAGGCAGTTGAAGCCCCTCGGCGGCCCCGGGCCGCCGTCCCCGTTCCGGGTCGTGTCGTGTGAAGCTGGGCGTATCCGGTCAGCGCCAGAGCGCCGGCGGCCCCCTCGGCGACCGCCGTGATGACCTTGGCCGCGTACCAGACCGGTTCGTACATCGACGGCAGCGGCCCGAGGGCGGGGACCTGGACATACCGGTAGAGCATGACGGCGGCCAAGGACGACAACGCCACCACAGCGGCGGCCGCGAAAGTGGCACGGGAGCCTCTGAGCAACACAAACGCCCCGGCCAGGGCCGCGGCTCCGGCCTGGGCAATGAACAGGGTTCCTTGTCCGATGCCGCCGGGGGCTGCCTGCTGATAACCCGGGGCAAGCTGGACATGGATCACGGCACTGACCAGCAGGGTGGCCCCGACACAAACTCGCAACACCCATGAGGCGCGCGTCCGGTTCGTTGGTGGTAGTTCCGGACGGTTCATTTCACGACCAGCTTCCCGGTCATCTGCGGATGAAAGCTGCAAATAATCCCGTACTCACCCGGGGAGTCCGGAGCCTTGAAGACCACCGTTCCACCGGCCGGGACTTCAACGTCAAAACCGCCTTCGCCTTTTGCAGTGACCGTATGCGGTGCGCTGTCCGCGTTTGTTACCGTCACCATAGCCCCCGGCTTCACCGACGCGGGAACCACGAAGGCGAAGTCCTTGATCGTGATGACAGTTTCACCGGACTGCGCCGAAGCAGCTGCAGACGGGGCAGAAGCGCTGCTGCTGCTGGCGGCGGCCTGCGGAGCGGACTGTCCTCCACCCTGAGCTGCGCATCCGCTTATCCCGGCCAACGACACTGCCGCCGCCACGACCAAGACTCTATTGATTATTTTCATGACAATCCCTTCCAAAGGGATGTGACCTCCACGCGCCAGACGGCGCGCCCATCAGGAAACTACCCCACGGGCTATTCGGCACGCCCGCCCCCGTGGACTGCCCACTCGGCGTTCGGGTCAAATGCTTCCGAATTCGTCGCGAGGCAGCGGCCGGCTAGCTGGCTGGGCATGCCGCCCCGCGGAGGTTACGTCCATTAGCGTGGTGTAACCTCGCGGGACTTTGCTGCCCGACCGCTTCAGTTATTCCGGGCGCTCATCGAGGGGCCCTGCGAATCCCCGGCGGCCAACCGATCAGTGCAGGGGTGGACGGTTGTGCGTGAGGTTAGGTTCGGCCGTTGGGAGGTGGGCATCGGGCCATGAGGGCGAAGTAACCTGGTACCCGTTGCGGGTGGCCGGCGGGGTTCATGGGGACAACGTCGATGTTGACCGATCCGTCCGCGATGACGAGCCAGTCCGTTTCGGAAAAGACACTGCGTCGTTCCCGGGCGCCGAAACGACCCGGGCGGGGTAGATTTTCCAGGGCCCGCTGCAGCTGACTGGGCACATGGTCACTTGTGGCGCCAAGTCCCGCCAGGTAGTCGAGGCTGTTTCCGGGGAAATTGGTTTCCGCCAGGAACACGTGTCCGGCTCTGCCGACTACTGTTTTGAGGTTTGCCGCCATCGCAGCCTGTTTGCCTGGTTTCAGGACGTGGAACACTCCGCGGACGAAGACGTTCGCGGGTCCCATCTGCTCCAGGAGGCGGTCCCCGGCGTCCGCCTCTGTGGCGTCCAGGACTGTGAAGGAACAATTGCGGATGTCCCTGGCTTCCCGGGTGGCCCTCGCGATGGCGCCCGCAGAAACATCGATGCCCAGAACCGTCGGAAACAGAGTGGCAAGCCACCGGGTGTAGGTGCCGTTACCGCAGCCGATGTCAACGACGGGAAGGGCCGGATCAAAGTGCGCGAGAACCATGTCCGTGTACTGTTTGCGCTCGGCCGGGGAGTCGGAATCCCAGAGCACGTCTCCGTCATGACCGGTGGTTTGTATGCCGGTCCAGTATTTTTCCCAAGCGGCATGCGGGTTTCTTGGCGCGTGGGAGGCAAGGCGTACAACTGTTGGGACGAGCAGCATCCGGTCCCATAGTTTAGACATAATCACACCTTACAACCGGGGCTGGGAGCGGCTGATTCGGTCGAGAATTGCCGCGGCGGGGGCGGGGCGCCCGAAGTAGTAGCCCTGTCCGTAAAGGCAGCCCATAGCTTGCAGCCGGGCGGCCTGTTCGGCGGTTTCGATGCCCTCGACGATTGCTTCGAGTTCGGCTGCTGATATCAGCTGGAGGATGGCAGAGACGAATTTCTGTTGCCGGGGGTCGGTTTCGAGGTTTTTGATCAGGGAATGGTCGACTTTGACTGTCTCGGCGGGGATTTCCCGCAGATAGCTGATGGATGAATAGCCGGTGCCGAAGTCGTCGATCTGTAGTCCGACGCCGAGGGCGCGGAGTTTTTCAAGTACCTGTTGTTCGCCCGTCTTCCGGGACATCAGGACGCTCTCGGTGATCTCCAGGACCAAGCGGGAGGGGTCGATATCGTTTTTGGTCAGGGTCTTGTTGACGTCTGCGAGCAGGTCGCTGCGGAGGAGTTCGGCTGCCGAGAGGTTGATGTGCAAGCGGAAGTCCGTCAGCTGGGGGGCTTCTTGTTTCCACTGGCCTAGCTGAGCTATTCCCTCGTGGAGGACCCACCGTCCCAGTTCCAGGATCAGACCTGTTTCTTCCGCAATGCCTATGAAGCTGTCCGGCATGAGTGTTCCGTGGACGGGGTGGTGCCACCGGACGAGTGCTTCGACCCCGGCGATCTTGCCGGACGCCAGTTCAACCACCGGTTGGTAGTGCAACGCCAGCTGACCGCTGGAAGCTGCCTTTCGCAATTCGCCGGTGATTCGGGCGCGTTCCTGGACGGCGTTGAGCATGTCAGGGTGGAAAAGTTGGACCCCGTTCCGGCCCTGGGCTTTGGCCTGGTACATGGCAATATCGGCACCCCGCATCAGGTCCTCTGCCGAACGTCCCGGGTTGTGGAGGCAAATGCCGATGCTTCCCGTGGTCCAGACCGTTTCTGCTCCGATGTCCACGCCTTCCTGCAGGGCTTCCCACGCCCGGTGTGCAATGAGCATGACTTCGTCCGCGCTCGCTCCGGTGATGAGGGCTGCGAATTCATCTCCGCCGAGGCGGGCCACAGTGTCCGAGGCCCGGACGACGGAGCGGAGGCGACGGGAAACCTCGACCAGCACGGCATCGCCGGCGCTGTGGCCCAGGGTGTCGTTGATGGCTTTGAACGAATCCAGGTCCAGGATGAGCACGGCCGGGGCGTGTCCGCTGTCTGTGCCGGACCGGATGGCGTCGTGAATCCGCTCGCTAAGCAAGGTTCTGTTGGCCAGACCGGTGAGGGCGTCCGTTTTGGCCATATGCTCCAACTCCACCTGCGTTCGACGCAACATGGCCGTCCGGGCGGCCACGCGTTCCTCCAGATCCGCATAGATATGCCCGAGCTCCTCCCCTAGAAGGTTGACTCCGGTAATGACTGCGTCAATGGCATCTCTTTGTTCCGAGGGTTCGATGCGTGCGTTCAGCTCCCCGGCGGCCAGCCGGACAATGCCGTCAACCAGCTGTTCCAGGCGCGGGTCCTCAACGCATTCCCCTGGACTCATGCGTCCGGCACTACGGGTTGGCGCCGTGGAATTGGGCTCGGCGTGGACTGCGGTCGACCAGATAGATCTCGGCGCTTACCGGACGGCATTGAGCCAGTCCATAGCATCGCTGCGGGAGGTGAAGAACCGGGTGGGGCAGGGAGGTATATGCACGCCGAGAAAGAAGTTCGCCAGTACCCGGTCTACCGGGGATCTTCCCAGTAGGGCGATACGGGAGGCATCGCAGGGAATGGACCAGATGCCCCTGGCATCCCGGCTGATCGAAGCGACGGCAGCCATGTCGACCAGCATCGGGTGGGGCACCCCGTGGCATACCTCGTTGACTTTCGACATTGCGGCTCTGGCGTCCTCAACCTCAATGTTGATCCCGGACAACCACTGCAAGTGGACGACGCCGTCGTCGCTGAGCTCGACGCTGCCTTTTCCGCCGTCAACGGTCTCCGGTGCTACGACCACGTCGCCTCCTGAATGGGTTGCCGAACGTTTCGGCTACTCCTCAAAGGTACCCCCGGTTTCCGGGTCGATGCTGGCGCCAATGTTAAGGGTCGCGCCTTTGCGTGTGAGCTCGTCCACGATGTCGGTTTCGTCGAGTTCGAGCACGCCGGAGAGCGGGGCGGCCGGAAACGAGTGCCCGCGATCGTCAGCAGAGGACCTCCGGGCGGCCGGGTAAGGTGCTGCCCCCTGCGGGCCAGTCCCGGCTGCCCGCAGGGGGTTGGGGTCAGTATCCGGTGCTGCGTCCGCCGCTGAGGACCTCTGCCGTGCCGGACAGCCCCAGCCGGGTGGCGCCCGCCGCGATCATCGCCTGCGCTGCGGCCCAGTCCCGGATGCCGCCGGATGCTTTGACCCCAAGACGCGGCGCCACCGTCCGTGCCATCAGTTCAACTGCGTGCACCGTGGCTCCGCCGTCCGGGTGGAAACCCGTGGATGTCTTGACGAAGTCGGCTCCGCTGCTTTCGGCGGCGGCGCAGCTGCGCACGATCTGCTCGTCCGTCAGCGCCGCCGTTTCGAGGATGACCTTGAGGACCGTGGGTGCCGGGACGGCCCCGCGGACGGCCGCGATGTCGCGTTCGACGGCGGCGAAGTCACCGGACCGGACCGCTCCGACGTCGATCACCATGTCGATCTCGTGGGCGCCGTTGCTCACGGCCTCGGCCGCTTCGGCGGCTTTGACGCTGCTGTGGTGCTTGCCGGACGGGAACCCACACACGGCTGTGATCCGGGTGCCCGGGCCGGCCAGGGGCAGCATCGACGGCGAGACGCACACTGAGTACGCGCCCAGCCGGGTGGCTTCGGCGGCCGCGTGCTCCGCCTCGGCCCTGGTCCCCGTGGAGTTCAGGAAGGTGTGGTCCACCATCGCGGCCAGGCCGGCCGCTTTCAGTTCAGTCATGATTCTCCTTGGAAGTGCGGGGAAGGTGGGTGGCGCTACTTGCAGGTTGCCGTGTCGCCGATGCCGCGAAGGTACGAGCAGAACTCCTCGACGCCGCTGCCGGTGACGAGCTTGCCCTGCAACACGCGGGACTCTTCGACTTTCTCGCCGCTGGCCACGGCATGGCCGATCTTGGCGACTTCCTGGCCCAGGGCGAACGGGGATTCGGCGTTCGTGGCGTACATCTCCCCGCTCTTCACGGCGGACAGGGCATCGCCGATGCCGTCGTTGCCGACGATCTTAATGGTGGACAGCAGGCCGCGGGACTTGACGGCCGCCACTGCTCCGAGCGCCATTTCGTCGTTGGCGCCGTAGATCCCGGTGATGCCCGGGTTCGCCTGGAGGATGTTGGTGGTGACATCCAGTGCCTTCCCGCGGTCGAAGTCCGCGGACTGCACGGCCACCACCTCGACGCCGGGGCATTCCTTCATTCCGGCTTTGAAACCCTCGGACCGGTCCCGGGCGACGCTGGTGCCGAGGAGGCCCTGGAGTTCGGCCACTTTGCCGGCGCCGCCGACCGCTTCGCAGAGGGCCTTGGCACCGTTCTTGCCGGCCTGGACGGCGTCGTAACCGATGAACGCTGCCAGCTCGCCCTGATCAGGAACGCGGTCGAACGCGACAACGGGAACGTTCGCCTGGTTGGCTTTGACGGTGATCGATCCGCCGGCTTCGCTCGACGTCGGGTCCAGCAGCAGCACGCCGGGCTTCTTTACCAGCGCGGTGGTGGCCTGGTTGAGCGAGGACGTGTCGTTGTTGTTGGCGTTCTGCACATCAAGGGCCATGCCCAGCTTCGCCGCCTGGTCCTTGGCGCCGTCCCCCACGGAGACGAAGAACGGGTTGTTCAGTGTGGAGATGACAAGGGTGGCTGACTTCTGCTGTGCCCCCGCGCTCCCGTTGTCCGTGGAGCGCACGGCTGTGGTGACGCCGGCGCCGACCAGCAGGAGGGCCACCACGGAGATCATGGCAACCTTCGGCAGGAGCGGCGCCGGGGCGCCGGGGCCGGCCGCAGTCGCCGTCCCGGGAGCTTCAGTCCTGGCCGGCCCGGACCGGAAGATCCGCATCAGGAGACCGGAGTTCCGGTCCACGAACACGGCCAGCAGGATCACGGCGCCCTTGACGACGCTCTGCAGGAACGGGGAAACGTTGAGCAGGTTGAGCCCGTTGTCGATCATTGCCAGCAGCACCGCGCCGACGAGGGTGCCCAGCAGCGCCCCGCGCCCGCCGGCAAGGCTGGTTCCGCCGATGATCACGGCGGCGATGGCGGCGAGTTCCAGGCCCGTGCCCGCGGTGGGCTGCGCCGTTCCAAGACGGGCGGTGAGGATGAACCCGGCGGTGGCGGCGAGGACACCGGAGATCATAAAGGCCAGGATCTTGACCCGGTCCGTGCTGATGCCGGCGAGGCGCGCGGCGTCGGCGTTATCACCGGTGGCGTAGAGTTCGCGGCCGAAGCGGGTGCGGGCCAGGATGTAGCCGAACAGCACGCCCAGGACCAGCATGATCCAGATGGGTGTGGGGATGCCGAGGAGGTTGCCCTGGCCCAGTGCCAGGAATGCTGCGTCCGTCACCTTGACGGGGTTGCCCTGGGAGAACTGCAGCGTGAGGCCGGCGAAGATGGACATGGTCGCCAGGGTGGCGATGAACGAGGGCATCTTGGCTTTGGTGACCAGTACACCGTTGATCAGGCCCGCCAGTGCGCCGACCGCGAGGCCCGCGGCGAGTCCGGCGACCACACCGTACTGGCTGATGACGCTCGCGGTGGTGATGGCGCTGAAGCCAAGGACCGCGCCGACGGACAGATCGATCTCGGCGAGGATGATCACATAGGTCTGGCCTGCGGCGATCAGGGCGACGACCGCGGCCGTGAGCAGCACGTTGAGCATGTTGGAGGGCTGCAGGAACAAGGGGGTGGCGAACACAAGCGCGATGGCCACGAAGGCCAGCATCCACACCGCGCGGAGCTGGTCGTTGAAGAGGGATATTTTTTTCATCGGGATACGGTCTCCATTGCGTGTTCCAGGACGGACTGCTGGGTCAGGGCGTCGGAGGACAGTTCAGCGTTGATGCTGCCCCCGCGCATGACCAGCACCCGGTCCGACATTTCGACAAGTTCGGGAAGGTCTGATGAGACAAGGACCACGGCGACGCCCTGGGCGGCGACGTCGTTGATGATGGAGTAGATCTCCGCCTTGGCGCCGACATCGACGCCGCGGGTGGGTTCTTCCATTAGCAGGATCGCCGGGTTGCCCAGCAGGCAGCGGGCCAGGAGCACCTTCTGCTGGTTGCCACCGGACAGCGTCCCGACGGCATCGCCAATGCTGTTGCATTTGACGCTGAGCCGGGTGGAAATTTCCTGGCACCGGTCCCGCTCGCGTTTGAGTGCCACGATCCCGTTGCGGGTGATGGCCCCGAGGGTGGCCAGGGACTCATTGTGCGAAATCGGCTGGGCGAGGGTGAGCCCCTCAGCCTGCCGGTCGGGGGTCAGGTAGGCCACGCCGGCGCTGATGGCATGCCGGGGCGACTTCAAAGTGAGCGGTTTGCCGTCGATGCTGACGGTGCCCGCGGCGTCGTCCAGGCCAAAGAGGGCCCGAAGGACATCCCCCTTCCCGCTGCCCATGACCCCGCCGATGCCGAGGACTTCGCCGGCGTGGACTTTGAAGGACACCCCGTTGACGCCGGCCGATTCCAGGCCCTGGACGTCGAGCCGCACCCGGTCCGTGGCGTGGTGTTCCTTGGGGTAGAAGTTCTCCACTTCGCCGCCCACCATGGCCGCCACGACGGCGGCTTCGGTCAGTTCGGCGGCAGTGCCGGTCTTGGACACGCGGCCGTCGCGCATCACCACGATGCGGTCGGAGAGGGCGAAGACTTCCGGGAGCCGGTGGCTGATGTAGATAACGGCGACACCGGCGGCCTGGATCTTGCGGACCTGGGCGAACAGGAGTTCCGATTCGCGGTCGTCCAGGGCCGCCGTTGGCTCATCGAGGATGAGCAGCTTGACCGAGTGGTTGAGGCAGCGGGCGAGCTGGACGAGCTGCTGCTGGCCGAAGCTGAGTTTCCCCACGGGCAGACGGGTGTCGACGTCGATCCCCACCTGGCTCAGGAGCTCGGCGGCGCGGGCATGCATCTTGTCCTTGTTGACGAACATCCGGCCGAACTCGCCGGCGCCGTCGTGGGCGAAGATGTTCGAGGCGACGTCCAACTGCGGGAACAGGTTGTTCTTCAGCTCCTGGTAGATGACCTGGACGCCGGACGCCATGGCGTCCTGCGGGCCGCTGAACTTCCGCTCCTCGCCGTCCAGGGTGATCTGGCCGGAATCGGGCTGGTAGGCCCCGGCGATGATCCGGGTCAGGGTGGATTTTCCGGCGCCGTTTTCCCCCACGAGGGACACAATTTCGCCGGGTTCGATGCTGAGGTCCACCCCGCGGAGCACGCGGTTGGGCCCGAAAGACTTGGTGATGCCGCTGAGGGTGACTGTCATGTCAGTACACCACTCCGGCGACGAGGATCACGTTGGCGTAGGGGGTGAATTCGCCGGACCGGACGGCGGCCCTGGAGTTCCTGGTCCGCTGTTTGAATTCTGTGTGCGGGACGAGTTCCAGCGGAATTCCGTGGTTGTCGAGCCGTTCCTTGAGGGCCTCAAGGAGTTCAGGGCTGTGCTCGGCTATTTCCGACGCCGCGATGGCGCCTTCCGCCTCGACTTCGGCCAGGACCACGTCCAGGCACTCGAGGAACCGCGGGACGTTGGCCGTCAGGGCGAGATCGATCCGTTCCACTCCGGCCGGGATCGGCAGGCCGGCGTCGGTCACGACGAGTTCGTCCGTGTGGCCCAGTTCTGAGATGACCCGGGCGAGGGCTGCATTGAGGGTACCGCTGTTTTTGCGCATAGTTGCTCCACTGCGTTGTAGAGGATGGGACTTTAGGGTGGTGTGGTTGCCCGCGGTCAGCGGGATGTGGCCGTCCGGGCGGCGAGGAACGAGTCGATGACGTCGCGCCGGGGCAGGCTCGGGCTGGCGCCGGCCACGGTGACCGCCAGCGCGCCGCCGGCCATGGCGCGGCGCAGCGACTCATCCCAGTCCAGCCCGTCGGCAAGCGCGCTGCCCAGCACACCGGCAAAGGCATCGCCGGCGGCTGTGGTGTCCACCGCCGTGACACGGAAGGGTTCCTGCAGGGTCACGGCCGTGCTGTCCGCGGAAGTCCGTTCGACGACGACGGCGCCGGCCCCGGCCAGCGTGACGACGGCGCGCCGCACGCCGCGGTCGGTGAACCAGCGTCCGGCCGCGGTGGCGGATTCGTGGTCGGAAACCGCGATTCCAGTGATGAGGCGCGCTTCGGTCTCGTTGGGGGTGACGATGTCCACGTGGGGCCAGAAGTCCTCGTCCAGGGGCGCGGCCGGGGCCGGGGCGGGGTCAAGAATCACGGTGATGCCGCGGGCCTTGCACGCACGTGCCGCTTCCAGCGCGGATTCGTGCGGGATTTCCAGCTGGATCAGGGCCACGTTGGCGTGACGCTGGGACTGGTTAAGGGCATCCCTGATGTGCCCGGGGCTCAGCCGGGAGTTGGCGAGCGGGATCATCACGATGTCGTTCTCCGCTGAGGCGTCTACCCGGATGTGGGCGATTCCGGTGGGTCCTTCCGTGCGCATCACGTGCGTGGTGTCGATGTGTTCCTCGGCCAGGGTCCGGAGGACCAGCTCGCTGAAGCCGTCGTTGCCCACGCTTCCGATCAGGGAGACCTGGCTCCCGGCGCGAGCCGCCGCCAGGGCCTGGTTGGCGCCTTTGCCGCCGAGAACCATGGTGAAGGCGTTGCCGAGGACGGTTTCCCCGGGCTGCGGCAGGCGGTCGCTGAAACTGGTCAGATCGCAGGTAATGCTGCCGATCACCAGGACATTCCCGTTTCCGGGCACAGTTGTGGTCATGGGGTTCCTTAAATGATGTGGTCAGTTGGAGGCAGGAGAGGCGCAGGACTGCCGGATGGTCAGGCTCACCGGCAGGACTTTGTGCTCCAGGGGTGGCTGGTTGGGGCTGCCGAAATGTTCAATCCGCTTAAGCAGGAGGTCCGCGGCCGCGTGGCCCTCCGCAATGGCAGGCCGTGAGATCACGGTGACGGGCGCGGGGAGCAGTTCCGCAAGGTCGAAGTCGTCAAAGCAAAGGAAGGAGAGCTGCCCGGGGATGGATACCCCTGCGGCGTGCAGGGAGAGGAGGGCACCCTGGGCCATGGTGTTGTTGCCAACGAACAGGGCAGTGATTCCGGCGGGCCGGCCGATCAGTTGCTGTTCGATCAGCTCCTGGGCGGCGCGGTGCCCGAAGTCACGGCTGAATTCGCCGATTTTGACGGCTTCTGCCGGAATCTGGATGCCGGCGTCGGCTAGGGCCTGTACGAAGACCTGGTGCCGGACCCGTCCCGGAACGGTGTCCTGGCGTCCGCTGATAATGCCGATCCTGCGGTGCCCCAGGGACAGGAGATAATCCGCGGCGGCCCGGGCGCCGCTGGCGTTGTCCACATGGACCAGGTCGAAGCCCGGCTCTTCCCCGACGGTCCGGTCGATTAGCACTACCGGCTTGTTGAGGTCTGCCAGCATCCTGCGGGTGCGGTCGCCTTCCTCGGCCGGGACAATCGCGATGGCGTCGACGGCGTCGATGAGGTTTCCCAGAACCTCCGATTCCGCGCTGAACTGCTCATCGCTGCTAGCCACGACGATGTGGAAACCCTGCGTCATGGCCCGTTCCTCGATGCCACGCACCAGGGCGGCGAAGTAGGGGTTGGAGATGTCGGGAACAATCACGGCAATGCTGTGATGTTTACCCAGGCGCAGCCCGCGGGCACTGGCGTTGGGCCGGTAGCCGAGGTCGTCGATCGCCCGCCGGATCGCTTCGGCGCTCCGGACGTTTTGCCCTGCCAGCATGCGTGAGACGCTGGCGATCGACACGCCGGCATGTTTTGCCACGTCATGGATGTTCGCCACGGATGCCCTCTCCTTTGAGTCGCCGGGTCTGGCTGGACCGGCCCTTACGGACCGGCATGAGGCGCCGGCTGTGAATCAACTCACGCCGGCATTTGAATACTGTAAACGTTTTCAGTTGAGATGACAAGGGCAGGTTCTCCACGCAGTTTCCGCCGCAAGGGCGATGAGGGAATCCTCTGGACCGATGTCTGCGGCCGGTCTTTGGCTCGTGAGAATGTCAATTTCATGTGAGCGCGCTTGGGGCGGGAACGGCGGCCTCATCGGACCCATTTCAGGGCGGATCCGCACATGGGTTCACTAGCACCGGACCCAACCAGACAGAGCCCATGTTCTATTACAATCGGGAGCTCTGAACGGGCAGGTGTGCGTGGCCCTTACGGAGTTGCTGCGGTGGGGATGGCCGTCGCGTCGGGCGGCGGATAGCATGAATTTGTGATCCCTCGGCAGCCTGCCGGGTGGTATCCCAAGGAGGAAGCCATGGGTCTGGGTGACAAGATTCAGAATGCGGTTACAAAGCTGACCGGCAAGGCCAAAGAGGCCACCGGGAGCGCAACCGGTGACAACCATCTCAAGAACGAAGGCAGGGGCGACCAGGTTAGGGCGGATTTGAAGCAGGCTGCTGAAAAGGTAAAGGACGCTTTCAAGAAGCACTGACCCCGGCAACGGCGTTCAGCTACACGTCGATGACGTCGGTTTCCCGCTTGCCCTCGGGGGAGTGCCTCGTCGGTGCTTCAACGCGGTGGGTACGCGTGGTGAGGTAGAGCCGGTGCGCTGTGATCACCAGTGCGAGCCATGCAGCGCCGAGGGCCCAGGCGGCCAGGACATCGGTGAGCCAGTGGTGACCCAGGTACACGCGGCTCAGGCCGATGGTCGCGGCGAAGAGACCTGCGAGCAGTGCCGTGACCACCCTGGCCCGGGCAGACTGCAACCGGAGAATGATCAGGTAGGCGACGACGCCGGCAATGACAACCGAGTTCAGCGAATGGCCGCTGGGGAAGGACGCCGAGTACTCGTAGGGCGGAACTGCGTCGGTCAACTGGGGCCGGGTCCTCCCTATGAGTGACTTGCCCGCGATGGTCATCAGCAAGGAGCCGGCGGCGGCAATGACAATGAGGATGACCGGGGTCCAGGAGCGGCGTCGCAGGGCCAGCACGGTCATGACAGCCAGCGCCAGGATAGGCATGCCGACGGTCCCGCCCACGTCGGTGTACCCGGTGGCGATAATGTCCAACGCGGGGGAGCGGACCGTCTTGGCCGCAGCCAGGACGGGATGGTCCAGGCCGGCGACTCCGTCGGCATCGACAACGGCTTCGTAGACCTGCGCGAAGACAGCGGTGAGGGAAACGGCCAGGGCCGCACCAATCGCCAGCGTCAGGATCAATGCCGCATGCGGGCCGAGAACACGGCTGACATGCCCGACGACGAACGCCAGGAACCGGCCGAGCCGGGTGCGCCAGCGCGTCAAGTCATTTCCGCCGATGAAGCGGTCCTGTCGGACTTCGCCTTGCACGCCGGCCTCGGACGGTTGCCTATTTTCCAGCGTCACGCTCGGCGCCCTTCTCAAGACAGATACAAATAATAAGTAAGCTTAGCATCTGGCCGTGCAGTCGGGCCCCTTCCCGCCAAATCGACGGCGAGGTGATACTGGCAGGACCGGACTCAGAGCAACGGCCGGAGCGGGACCAGTACTGCCTCGCTGAACCTGGCAAGCGAATGCCGGTCCCGCCATTCCTCCAGCGTCAGTACCCTGCAGTTCCCGCTGTCCACCGCGAAAATCTTCTGCATGTCCGAGGCGAAATTGTCGTCATGGATTTCGAGATTGATTTCATAGTTGCCGGTCAGACTCAGCCTGTCGATATTGGCGCTGCCCACGGTGGACCAGCTGCCGTCGATAGTCGCCGTCTTGGCGTGGATCATCGCGTTCCGGTAGAGCAGGACTGTCACTCCCGCCTCCAGCAGGGACCGGTAAAACCCGTGCGAGAGCCAGTCCGACAGGATGTGGTTTGAATCTTCGGGGAGGATCAGCCGGACGTCCACACCCCGGCTGCTCGCGGCAAGCAGCGCTTTGAGGATCTGTTGGTCCGGAATGAAGTACGCCATGGTGACAAAGATGTGGTCCCGGGCCCGGTTGATGGCGTCCAAATAGATGCCGCGGATCGGGTAGACGAGATCCGCCGGAATGTTGTTCACGGCACGGATCCGCGGCTCCCACACGGCCGGGGTCGTGTGCGGAATCTCGGCCGGGGAGCCCGCAGCGTGGTCGTTCCAGACGTTCACGAACGCCTGGCGGAGATCCCACACCGATGGACCTACGAGCCGGAGGTGGGTGTCCCGCCATTCCGTGGCGTACAGGGAGCCGATGTTGTAGCCGCCCACGAAACCGATGTGGTCATCGACCACCAGGAGCTTGCGGTGGTCCAGCCCTGTGCCGCGAAGGGTTTGGAAGAGCATTGACGGGCGGACCACCGGGAATCGGTAGACGCGTATGTCCTGGTGGAACCGGAAGAAGGAGGATGGCACCACCAGGTTGGCAAACCCGTCATACATGATGGAGACCTCGACGCCGCGGCCGGCGGCTTCATTAAGCGCGTCCTTGAACCGGCGTCCGGTGTCGTCATCCTTCCAGATGAACGTTTCAATGAAGATCCGGTCTTTCGCCTCGTCAATCGCCTGGATCATGTCACGGTAGAGATCAGCCCCGTAGGTGTACGTCGTGACAGGAGTGTCCGAGACCGTACTGTCAAAAGTGCCGGGGCGGGGGAACCCCTTGCGCTTGGTCCGGCGCCGTTTCTTGACCACGTCCAGAAGGACGAGCCCTGCGATCACCGCTCCCTGAACCGCCGCAAGAGTCAGTAGTGAACGGCCCACGGTCTTTCGGGCGATGGCCGCAACGGGCTCCGGGAGTAAGTCAACCATCCACCAAGCTTAGTTTGCAGTCCGGGTGCCTCGGGCTGGTCTGTCAGCCCCGGCAGCTCCCTGCGTCCGGCCAGGAGACCGGCGCTAACACCAGCGGCCACGGGTAGCGCAGGCCGGTGCGGTCAACCGGCAATACCCTCGCGAGCAGTTCCACGCTGCCCTCGGCCAGGAGGGTCAGTTCCCGGCCGGACACCACTGGTCACAACTCACCGTCTGCTCCATGTCAGGACGCCCGCAACCCGCCCGTCGTCGGTGCCTCCCCGTGCCTTCACAGGCTCGGCCAGGGACCCCGGGCGGCTCCCTGACTGCGACCCAATGCCCGGGAATCTCTAGAAATTCCTCGATTCCCGGCCGGGTAGAGGTCTACGGTAAGAGGGTGAATGACCGCCCCGATATCTTCACAGTTGGTGAACTGCGTGCCTCCGGCCACGTCCAGAAGGACCTGCGCCGCGAAATCCGCGACAACCTGCTCGCGGCGCTTGCCGCCGGCCGGGATCCCTGGCCCGGCATGTTCGGTTTCCGCCGCACCGTCCTGCCCCAGCTCGAGCGGGCACTGCTCGCCGGGCACGACGTCGTCCTGCTCGGCGAACGGGGGCAGGGCAAGACCCGGCTGCTGCGCACCCTCGCCGGGCTGCTGGACGAGTGGTCGCCGGTGATCGAGGACTCGGAACTGAACGAACACCCGTATGAACCCCTCACTGAGCACTCCAGGGCCCGTGCCCTCACCGAGGGGGACCGCCTACGGGTGGCGTGGCGCCACCGCTCGGAACGGTACGTCGAGAAACTCGCGACGCCGGACACCTCCGTCGCGGACCTGATCGGCGACGTCGACCCGATGCGGGTAGCCGAGGGCCGCCGCCTGGGCGACCCGGAAACCATCCACTACGGCCTGGTTCCGCGCTCCAACCGCGGCATCATCGCCATCAACGAACTGCCGGACCTCGCCGAGCGGATCCAGGTCTCCATGCTCAATGTCATGGAAGAGCGCGACATCCAGATCCGCGGCTACGTGCTGCGGCTGCCGCTGGACGTCCTGGTGGTCGCGTCCGCGAACCCGGAGGATTACACCAACCGCGGCAGGATCATCACGCCGCTGCGGGACCGCTTTGGCGCCGAGATCCGCACCCACTACCCGATCGAGCTCGACGACGAGGTGGCCGTCATCCGCCAGGAGGGACAGCTGGTGGCCGGCGTCCCGCCCGTCATCCTCGAGATCCTGGCCCGCTACACCCGGGCGCTGCGGCAGTCCGCGGCGATTAACCAGACCTCCGGGGTGTCCGCTCGGTTCGCCATCGCGGGCGCCGAAACGGTGGCCGCCGCGGCCCTGCGCCGGGCCAGTGTGCGCGGTGAGGACGAGGCCGTCGCCCGGATCATCGACCTGGCCGCCGCCGTGGAAGTCCTCGCCGGGAAGATCGAATTCGAGTCGGGGGAAGAAGGGCGGGAACAGGAGATCCTGGACCACCTGCTGCGCATGGCCACCGCAGAAGCCGTCCGCGCGCACTTTCACGGCATCGATATGGGCGACCTCGTCGCCGCGCTCGACGGTCATTCCACGGTCACCACCGGGGAACTGGTCACCGCGCGGGAGTTCCTCGCCAACCTCCCGTCGCTCAACGGATCCCGTCTGTACGAGGACATCGGTGAGCGCCTGGGCGCCACCAACGACGGGCAGCGCGCCGCCGCCGTCGAACTGGCACTGGAAGGTCTCTACCTCGCCCGCCGGATCTCCAAGGAATCCGACGACGAGGCCACGGTCTACGGGTAAGCGGCACTACGGCTAAGGAGAACCCGATGGGCGTTCATAACCGGTCCCGGTATGGCCGGTACACGGGCGGACCGGATCCGCTCGCCCCGCCGGTGGACCTGGCGGAGGCGCTGGACGCCGTCGCAGAGGACGTCATGGCCGGCTACTCGCCCCGGCACGCCCTGCAGGAGTTCCTGCGGCGCGGCAGCCGCAACCGGGAGGGCCTGGATGACCTCGCCGGCCGCGTCCAGCAGCGCCGCAGCGAACTGCTGAGCCGCCACCGGCTGGACGGCACCCTCAACGAGGTCCGGAAGCTGCTGGACACGGCGGTGCTGGAGGAGCGCAAACAGCTGGCTCGCGACCTCCGGATAGAGGACACCGACCGCGCGATCCGGGAGATGCAACTGCAGAACCTGCCCTCGTCCACGGCGGCGGCGGTCAACGAATTGGCCTCTTACGACTGGCGGTCGAGCACGGCCCGGGAGGCCTACGAGCGGATCAAGGACCTGCTGGGCCGGGAAGTCCTGGACCAGCGGTTCGCCGGCATGAAGGAAGCACTCGAGGGTGCCACGGAGGAGGACCGCGCGGCCGTGGCCGGGATGCTGGGGGACCTCAACGAGCTCCTCGACAAACACCGGCGCGGCGAGGACACCGACGCGGGCTTCCGGGAGTTCATGGCCAAGCACGGCCAGTTCTTTCCGGAGAACCCGCAATCCGTGGAGGAGCTGGTGGACGCGCTCGCCCAGCGCGCGGCCGCCGCCCAGCGGCTCCTGCAGTCCATGACCCCCGGGCAGCGCGAGGAGCTGATGCAGCTCTCCGCCCAGGCCTTCGGCTCACCCGAACTCATGGCCCAGCTCGGTCAAATGGACGCCAACCTCCGCGCCCTGCGCCCCGGCGAGGACTGGAACGGCTCCGAGCACTTCGAGGGGGAGGAGGGGCTCGGGCTCGGTGACGGGACCGGCGTGATCCAGGACCTCGCCGAACTGGACGGACTTGCCGAGCAGCTCTCCCAGTCCTACAACGGCTCTCGTCTGGACGATCTGGACCTGGACGCCCTCGCCCGCCAGCTGGGACAGGATGCTGCCGTGTCCGCCCGTACCCTCGCGGAGATTGAGCAGGCCATGCAGGACGGCGGTTACCTCCGGCGCGGGGCCGACGGCGACCTCCGGCTCTCACCGCAGGCCATGCGCCGGCTCGGCAGGTCGCTGCTGCGCGACACCGCCAAACAGCTCTCCGGCCGGCAGGGGCGCCGGGACACCAGGGTTGCCGGGGCGGCCGGGGAGCAGACCGGCTCCAGCCGCCCGTGGGCGTTCGGCGACGCCGAACCATGGGACGTCACCCGGACCATCACCAACGCCATCCGCCGGACCATTGCCGACGGCGGTGATCCGCGCCAGGGGCTGCGCCTGGCCATGGATGACATTGAGGTGACCGAGACGGAGGCACGCACGCAGGCCGCCGTTGCCCTGCTCGTGGACGTGTCCTTCTCGATGGCCGCCGAGGGACGCTGGGTGCCCATGAAACGCACGGCCCTTGCCGTCCACCACCTCGTCTCCACCCGGTTCCGCGGCGACCGGCTGCAGCTGATCACGTTCGGCCGGTACGCGCAGTCCATGGACATCGGCGAGCTCACGGCCCTTCCCACGCTGCGGGAGCAGGGCACCAACCTGCACCATGGGTTGCTGCTGGCCGGCCGGTTCTTCCGCCAGCACCCGTCCATGCAACCCGTCCTGCTGGTGGTGACCGACGGCGAACCCACCGCCCACCTGCTGGCCGACGGCGAGTCATGGTTCTCGTATCCGCCGGATCCGGAGACTATCCGGGTCACAGTCGCCGAACTGGACCGCCTCTGGCGGTCCGGGACGCAGGCCACGTTCTTCCGGCTGGGCGAAGACCCGGGCCTGGAACGGTTCATCCAGAGGATGGCCCGCCGCATCGACGGCCGGGTGGCGGCGCCCGAGACCGGGGACCTGGGCGCAGCCGTGGTGGGGGAGTACCTCCGCGCCCACTTCCGCGGCCGCCCCTACGACGATGCCGACTGGGCGACTTAGTGAACCGGCACTGGCACCCAGGCGCTGAGCATTCCTCGGATTCGCCAGGCGGCGCGGACGGGTCTTAATCCCGTGGTGGTGACGGCGTAACTGCGCCACGATCATCTTATGGACGCTGACACGCCGACGACCGCGGAGCTGAGCCTTCCCCAGGCTTTGCTCCTTCTCGCAACAAACGACAAAGACGGCAAACCGGAAGTGCCGCTGTTTGCACTCAGAACCACGCTGGCCGGAGCCATATTGGCGGAGCTGGACCTGATCGGTGCCATCGAACTGCAGGGAAAGCACGTCCGGGCAACCGGCGCAGCCCCGGCGACGGATCTCCAGCACGAATTGGAGCTCATCCGAGGCAAATCCCGGCCGCACACTCCCAAACGCTGGGTTTCCATGCTGGAGGGCCGGGCCGCAGTGCAGCGCGTCTATGAGGGGATGGCGTCCCAGGGCATCGTGGAACGCATCGGCGAGAAGCGCCTCGGCCTGTTCAGGTCCACCCGGTATCCGGAGAAGGACCACGGCCCGGAAGCTGCGCTCCTGGAGAAGCTCAGAGCGGCGCTCAGCGGCGCACCGCCCGAAGCCGCCAGGACTGACCCCGCACCACCTGAGCCTGCGGAGGCCGAGTCCAAAGCCGTCGACGCCGGGAAGCCGGAGTTGGATCAAGGCCCTGACGCCGCGAAACCCGGGAACGCCGACTCCGCTTCCCGGGAGCTCGATGACAGGACCGCCGCGCTGATAGCGCTGCTTCAGGCGGCCGGGCTGTTCGGCAAGCTCTTTCCCGCAGCGGACAGGGTTCGCGCAGACGAGATGGCAAAGGATTACTGGCCGGCACGCGCCGTGGAAGACGAACTCCGGCTGATCCGGCTGGCGCAGGAAGAAGCCGCGACGCTTTAATGCTGCGTGGTTGCCCCGCGGGAGCCGCCCAGGGAGGGCCGCTCGGCTGGCGTCACGGTTGCACCCGCTCCGGCAAAGTGAGAATTTCGGCGCCGTCGTCCGTGATGGCAATGGTGTGTTCGCTGTGTGCCGTCCGGCAGCCGGTGGCGCTTCGCAGCGTCCACCCGTCGGCGTCGGTGATGAGTTTGGCGGTGTCGGCCATCACCCACGGCTCCAGCGCGAGCAGCAATCCGGGGCGCAGTGTGTATCCGCGGCCCGGCCGCCCGGTGTTTGCGATGTGCGGGTCCTGATGCATTGTTGATCCGATGCCATGACCGCCAAACTCGGTGTTGACCGGATATCCCGCTTCGCTGAGGACCGAGCCAATGGCATGTGAGATGTCGCCGATCCGCGCCCCCGGAGCAGCGGCGGCTATGCCCGCGCTCAATGCCCGCTCCGTCGTATCAATCATGGCGACGCTCTCCGGGGGTCTCGAGTCGCCCACCAGAAAGCTGATGGCGGAGTCGGCCGCGATTCCGCTTTTGATGACGGCCAGGTCGAGTGTCAGCAGGTCGCCGTCGGCCAGCGCGTAGTCGTAGGGCAGCCCGTGGAGCACCGCGTCGTTGACGGCCGTGCAGATGTAGTGGCCGAACGGTCCGCGTCCGAAGGAAGGTGCGTAGTCGATGTAGCAGGACAGCGCTCCGGCCTCGGCGATCATGGCCTTGGTCCACCGGTCGATCTCCAGCAGGTTGGTGCCGACCGTGCAGCGGCTTTTCACCGTCTGCAAGATCCCGGCCACCAGCGCCCCGGCCTCGCGGGCTCGTGACATTTCGGCCTGGTTCAAGATTTCGATCATGTGGCACCTTCCTTGCGCATAACCAATAACTATCCCGGTAATAGTATCCCGGTACTAGAATCGTTGGCATGGTCAGATTGCCGCTCACGCCCGCAGACGTCGAACGCGGACAACGCCTGGGTGCCCTCGTGCGTCTGGCCCGGGGGGAACGTTCCATGCTCCACACGGCGCTGGATGCGGGTGTCTCGCCCGAGACCCTCCGGAAAATCGAGTCCGGTCGGGTAGCGACTCCTGCCTTTTCGACGATCGCGGCAATCGCTGACGTCCTCGGCCTCTCCCTCGACGAGGTGTGGGCCGAGGTCAGCCTTCCGGAACGCGGAGTCGACCCGGCCCGCTCAAGTGGGAACGCGCGTCAGCGCTTGGCCTCCTGAACCTCACCCCGGCCGTTGCGCGCCCGCAGTCGTGCGTCCGTGCGTCCCGCCCCGCGCGATGGACGTTCGGGAGGCACCGTAAGTAAGCCAGTTCTAGTGGGCGTTGTGCAGGCGGCAGCCGTGCCCGGCGGCGTGGGGCTATTCCGCGACGGCGACGTCCACCCTCCAAGTCCCGGCCCGTGCGCCGGAGAACGGGGTTTTCATCGCTTACGCGAATCACTGTGGTCCCGGGTTTACCGGCCACAGCTGTGTGGCCACGCCGTTCGGCCGCAACGCAGCGCTCCTCCCAAGGAGCGAGTCTGTGGCGGTCATTGAGATCGATGTCGAGGCTGTCAACAGCGCCCGGAACCTGAATGTCTACCTCGACGATCTCCCGGCCCGCTGACTTAGCCGAAAAGGCTGACCACGGCCCGTGCGAACGCAGCCGGATTCTCCTGGGGAACGTTATGTCCAATACCGGGAAGGACGCTTTGGCTGTAGGGGCCGGTGAACTTGTCCCTGCCTGCCATCGCCCCGGGGCCGCCGACGCCGTCGTCCCCGCTTTCGAGCACCACGGTCGGAACCGTGATGCGCGGCTCCTGCGCGATCAGGTCCTCGAACCGCTGGTACCGGGGGTCGCCGTCAGCCAGTCCGTAGCGGTGCCGGTAGGAGTGGATGACGACGTCGACGAAATCGGGATTGTGCAGGCTCGGGGCGCTCGCAGGAAACGCCTGGCCTGCAGCAGCCCAGGTGGGTGACCAGGTCCGCCACAGCAGCTCGCACAGTTCGTCCCGGTTATGTTCCAGCCCGCGGCGCCCCCGCTCCGAGTGGAAGTAGTACTGGTACCAGTAGCTTCGCTCCCACTCCGGGGAGGCGGGTTCGCCGGAACGCGCGAGGTTGTGCATGTTGTACCCGCCGACGGAGACGAGGCCGGCGACGCGTCCGGGGTCCAGCGCAGCCGCGATGCACGCCGCCCGGCCGCCCCAGTCGTAGCCGGCCAAGACCGCCTGTTCGATGTTGAGGGCATCCATGAAGTCGAGGAGGTCCTGCCCGAGAGCGGCTTGCTGCCCGGAGCGGATGGTCGTTTCCTCGAGGAAACGGGTCGGACCGAAGCCGCGCAGGTACGGGGCGAGTACGAAGGCGTCCTGGTCCGCGAGGATCGGGGCGACGTCGTCGAAGGCCCGCACGTCGTACGGGAACCCGTGCAGGAGGATGACCGGGGTTCCGCCCGGATCGCCTGCAGATTCGTAGCCGATATCCAGGACGGGGGTCTTGATGCGGCCGAAGGAGGTAAAGCTCATGCAGCCATTCTGACCCTGCCGGTACGGTGACCTTCGAATTCGCCCGGCGACGCGCCCGGCTTGGCGTCCCGGCGGACCTAGAGCAGGCGCTCTCCGGTGGCCCGGGCCAGATGGTCCACCAGTTCATCCTGGAAATGCACGTCGTGGACGGCGGGGTGGGCTTTCGCCAGGCGTTGATGGTGCCAGTAGCCGCCACTCGTCAGCGCCTCCGGGTCATTGCTGGTGGCGAGCCATTCCTGGGTGAGATGGCCCAGCCGCAGATCATCCGGCGCTCCCGGGCCGCCCATTTTCGTGGGCACCCACCCGGGGTCCACAGCGTTGCTGAGGACGTCCGGCCACAGCCGGGCGACGGCTGCCGCGAGGGCGGTGACGTAAAGCTTGCTGTCTGAGTAGGACGCACTCTGCCCCGGTCCGTTCCAGTCGATGCTGGCGAGGCGAGTGTGGCCGCCGCGGTGCATGCCGCTGCTGAGGTAGATCAGCCTGCTGGGCCGGCCGAGCAGGGCGGTGAGAAGGTACGGGGCCACGACGTTGACGTGAAAGACATGCGGGCCGTTCAACACCCCGGCGTTGTGGACCACCACACCCGCGGGGCCGACCCGGTTCACCTGGTCGGCGACGTCGCGCGTCTGCCCGGCGTCGGACAGGTCCCCCACCACGCCTTCCGCCCCGCGGTCAAGGAGATCCTGCAGCGAGGCCAGACGGTCAGCATTGCGTGCATGCACGATCACCTGATGACCCCTCTCAAGAAGAGATTCTGCGGTGGCCCGGCCCAGTCCGTCGCTCGAACCCGTGATGAATATGCTGCTCATCAGTTCCTCCTCGTTGCGCCAAGCCTAGTTGCTGACGCACCCGGCCGGCAGGCAGGGCTGCCCCGGAGCTCCGGCGGCCAGCCAGCGGCCGGAGCTTCATTATCTTGACGATATCTTCACTATGGCGGACGATCGTGGGATGGAGAATCACGGCTTCGGCCTCGGCTTGGACATGGAATTTTCCGGTGTGGAGGGCCAGGCCGAACGGGCGATGACTGCCGTGGGGGCGCTGGTCCTGCAGTTGCGGCGGGAGGCCGGATACAGCATCGGCAACCTGGCCGCAGCAGCCGGCCTCAGCCCCGGCCTGCTCAGCCAAATTGAGCGCGGCCAAGGCAATCCGTCGCTGACCACACTGATTAAGCTGTCCCAGGCCTTGAAAGTGCCGGTAGGGCGGTTCTTCGACACAAAAGACCAGGGCGGCGCGCTGGTGCGGCGCGAGGACCGGCGGCGACTGGAGGTTGCCGAGGACAACCTCATCTACGAACTCCTGACGCCGCACATGAGCGGGCAGTTGGGCATGCTCCGGGCCCAAATCGCGGCGGGCTGGGACAACGAGGATGCCCCCTTCAAACACGCCGGTGAGGAATGCGTAACCGTGCTGCAGGGCCGGTTGCACGTCTGTGTCAATGGTGTGGGATATGACCTCGCGGAAGGCGATTCGCTGACCTATGACTCCTCGCTGCCGCACTGGTACCGCAACTCCACGTCGGAGGATGCGGTGCTTATCGGGGCCATGACGCCGCCGTCGTTCTAGCTCTCGCTGCCGCAGGGATGCTGCGGCGGGCACCGGCATCAAAAGTTCAATAAAATGAATAAATCGCGTTCAAAGTGTTGACAGGGGTGGCGGGTCCGCCAAATACTGAGGGGAGCGCGTGGAGCCAGCAGGCTGCCAGGCCTGCCGCAGCCAGCCACCAGCGCCGGCCCATCCACCATCCCGAGGATTCTGCCCATGACGCCCACCTCCGCACCGGCAGCCGCCGTTCCAACAACCGCCGGCCCCGCCCCCAGCGCCGCCGCGCTCGCGTGGTCCGAGAAGCTGATCACCTTCGACACCACCAGCCGCAATTCCAATCTTGCGATGATTTCCAGCATGGCCGAGGAGCTCACCGCCCACGGCATCACCCCGGTGATCGTCCCCAGCCCTGACGGCAACAAGGCCAACCTTTTCGCCACGATTCCCGCCCTCGACGGCACCGTCACTGGCGGCATCATGCTCGCCGGGCACACCGACGTCGTCCCGGTGGACGGCCAGGACTGGGACAGTGACCCTTTCACGCCCGAGATCCGCGACGGGCGGCTTTACGGCCGCGGTACCACGGACATGAAGGCTTTCAGCGGCGCCATCCTGGCCCTCCTGCCCGAGTTCCTGTCTTGTCCGCTGGCGGAACCGCTGCACTTCGCCTGGACGTACGACGAAGAGGTCGGCTGCCACGGCGCCGTCGTCCTGCTGGACGAGCTTGCGGCCCGCGGAATCCGTCCCCGGCTGTGTTTTGTCGGTGAGCCCACCAGCATGAATCCCGTCTCGGCGCATAAGAGCAGCCAGCTTTACCGCGTCAGCGTCCGTGGAATTGCCGCCCACTCCGCCATGACCTCCACCGGCGTCAACGCCATCGAATATGCGGCCCGGTCCATCGCCTTCATCCGCTCACTTGCTGACGAACGCCGGTTGTCCGGCCCGTTCGATGCGACCTTTGTGGTGCCGTACACCACCGCCAACGTCGGCGTCGTCAGCGGCGGGGCCGCCGTGAACACGGTTGCCGAAAGGTGCGACTTCGAGTTCGAGTTCAGGACCATTCCCGGTGACGACCCGGAGGCCGTCATCGCCCGTATCGAGGACAACCTGGCCGAACTCCGGGCCGCCATCCAGCAAGAGAACCCCGCCGCGGACATCCGGATGGTCCCGTTGGGCAAAGTCCCGGGGCTCAGCCCCGAGAGCCCGCGCGCCGCCCTCGAACTGGCGCAGCGCCTCACCGGCCACGCGGTCGAAGAAACCGTGGTCTACGCCACCGAGGCCGGGCTCTTCCAGCGGGCCGGCATCGACACCGTGGTCTGCGGACCCGGCTCCATGGACCAAGGCCACACCGCCAACGAATACATCGAACTGACCCAGATTGCCGCCTGCGAGCATTTCCTGCAGGCTCTCGCTGCCCACCTCGCTACGACCGAACGGACTGCACAGCCATGAGCCATCAAACCGCCCCCAGCATCGGGTCCAACGACCCCGTCACCAAGCCGCGTTCGGCAGCGGAACTTGCGCTGGAACAAAGCAACGCCCGCAAAGCCGTCGTCGCTGCCTCCATCGGCAACGGACTCGAATGGTTCGACCTGATCGTCTACGGCACGTTCGCCGTCACCATTTCCAAGCTGTTCTTCCCGACGACGAACGAGACGGCGTCGTTGCTGCTGGCCTTCGCCTCGTTCGGGGTCTCTTTCATCATGCGGCCGCTCGGCGGCATCATCATCGGCCGCTACGCCGACAGGGCCGGCCGCAAGGCGGGCATGCTGGTGTCCATCCTCGTCATGTTCGCCGGCACCCTGCTCATTGTCGTTGCACCCACAGCGGCCGCCATCGGGGTCACAGCGAGCATCCTGGTGCTGGTCGCCCGGCTGCTGCAGGGATTCGCCACCGGCGGGGAGTTTGGCACGGCCACGGCCTACTTGATCGAATACGCCCCCAACCGCAAGGCGTTCTATGGCAGCTGGCAGGTGGCCACCCAGGGCGGCGGCATCCTGCTGGCCGGAATCTTTGGATTCGTTCTGAACACGTACCTCAGCACGCAGGCACTGGACTCCTGGGGCTGGCGGCTGCCGTTCATCTTTGCGCTGGCCATCGGACCGGTCGGCTGGTACATCCGGTCCAAGATGGAGGAAACGCCGGAATTCCTGGCCACGGAACGGTCCGCCTCGCCCCTGCGGGAGACATTCATCGGCAACGGCGGCCGGCTCTGGGCCATCGTCGGCGTCGTTTCCCTCGGATCCGTCGGCGTCTACATCGCCCTCTTCATGCCCACCTACGCGATCGTCAACCTCGGAATGCCCAAGTCCGTAGGCTTCCTCTCCACCTTGATCTTCGGGGTGGTCATGAGCCTGGGGTCGCCGTTCATCGGCATGCTGGCAGACAAGGTGGGTCCGGCCCGGGTCATGACCTGGGCGGCCGCCGGAACCATCGTCGTCGGCATCCCGGCATTCCTGGTGCTCATCGCGGCGCCGGCGCTGCCCACCATGATCGTGGTCGAACTCCTACTGTCGGTGCTGGCCACCGCCTACTTCGCGCCGCTGCCGGCCATCATGTCCTCGATGTTCCCGGCCCGGATCCGGTCCACGGGACTCTCCCTGGGCTACAACATCGGGGTCACCGTCTTTGGCGGCTTTGCCCCGTTCATCCTGACGTGGCTGATCGGCAGCACCGGCTCCCTGCTGGTGCCGGGGTATTACCTGGTGGCCATCGCGGTCATCGCAACGGTCAGCCTGACCATTGCACGCAAGGTGTACCGCCAGGCCTGATCCAGGTGTGGCCGGGTTCCCGTCGTCACGGGACCCGGCCTGCCCTGCCGGCGCAGTACATCAGCTCGCCCGCCTGGCGCAGCTCTCCGATCGGCGCCGAAACCTGGACGAATAATCCGGCATAGAGAAGCTGGGAAATCATGGCGTGCCCGGCGATGGCCGTGCCCAGCACCCGGAGCCGTGCCGGCACCGTCGGGCGGGCGGGGGCCGGATCGGTCCCGCGATCACCCAGGCGAACGCCGGCTCCGGCCAGATCCACTGGCTTGCCGGTGCGCTGCATCCACCAGCCGACGGCGCCGACGCCAGTGGCTGGAATACTGGGCGGATGATTCCCGCAGAACTCAAGCTGGCCGGCCGCCCCTTCATATTGCGGAAGGCCGAAGCTTCCGACGTCGGCCCTATCCTGGGGCTTCTGGCGGACGATCAACTCAGGTCCGCCGTCGACTCCGCCGCTCCAGAGGACCGCGGCCCCTACGACCATGCCTTTCAGGCAATCAGCGCTGATCCCGCCCAGCTTCTGGTTGTTGCCGTCGCGGCCGACACTCACGTGGTCGCGACCATGCAGCTGACCTTCATACCCGGACTCGCCCGGGCAGGGGCAACACGGCTGCAGATCGAGGCGGTGCGCGTCCGGTCGGACCTGCGGAGCAACGGCCTCGGAGGGGCGATGATCGCGTGGGCGGTCGCGGAAGGGCGTCGACGCGGCGCAAAACTGGTGCAGCTGACCTCGGACGGTTCCCGGGTCGCAGCGCACCGGTTCTATGAGCGTCTGGGGTTTGAGGCGTCGCACGTAGGGTTCAAACTCTTGCTCTGAAAGCCGGCACGGCGCCGGCCGGTGTTGCCGTTCGATCACAATCACGGATTCCTGGCCGCTGTGCATTACGCGCTCCTGTTCCCGGCCGATAAGGATACTGGGGCGCACCGTCCCGCTCGAAGGAGAACCATGACCCGCAGCAACACCGGGGTGCGCGCCGCCCCCGTCAGCAACGAGTTTGCCGGGGTCGAGCAGGACCCCGGGTCGCCGACGTCTGGCGAAAATCAGGGGCAGTGACGACTGATGGTCTTCCAACAACTCATAACGAGCCACGGCCTCCGACGCGGGGACCGCAAAATCTGGCTGGTACCTGGCGCCTTGCTGGCCGTAGCCGGTGCGTACGCGGCCGGAGTGACCTTTCGGAATTCGGCCGACTTCGATTTCTTCGTTGATGGTTTCCTCGCCTTGCTGGTGGTATGGCTTCCGGCCGCAGTGGGCTGGTGGACGGTCGGCTGGCTGAAGGGCCGGCAGACGGAGATTCTGCTGTCCGCCGGGGCGCTGTCCTGCCAGGCCGCGGGTGATACCTACTACGTCCTGCAGTCGGCAGCCGGCGAGGACGTTCCTTTGCCGTCGCCGGCGGACATCGGCTATCTGGGTTTCTATGTCCTGATGCTGGCGGCCTTGGCCGTCATTGTCCGTGACCGTTCGCGTGACATGAGGTGGCCCGTGATCCTGGACAGCGCCGTCGGAGCCCTTGGTGCCGCCGCTGTTCTCACAGTGGTGCTTAGCCCGGTCCTGAACTCGGCACTCGACGGTACGGGGGCCTGGACGGTTACGGTCGGGGCGGCCTACCCGCTCCTGGATCTTCTGCTGGTGGCGGCCGTCATTGGAATTGCGGCGACCGCGCGGCCGGCGCTGGCAGGTGGATGGAGCTTGCTGGTCCTGGGACTCATCACTTTTGCGGGCGCTGACATCGCTTACGCCCTGCTGGAAATTAGCGGCATGTACGTCATCGGCACGCCGCTGGATGCCGCGTGGGGAGCCGGTACGGCGCTCATCGGTTCCTGGATTGTGTTCCAGGGCCGAGCAGAGAGATCCGACGGCGGTCTGGGGGCCGCAGTTCCCGCGCAGGCCGTTCCGGCGCTCGCAACAGCCGCCGGTCTGGGTGTCCTGATCCTGGCTTCCCAGCAGCGGGTGGTAGTCCTCGCCGTGGTGCTCGCCAGCCTCACCCTGGCCATGGCCGCCCTGCCGTTGGTGTTCCGTCAGCGGCTCCGCCTGTCGGACGCCAACCGGCAGGCCAGAACTGATGAACTGACCGGTCTATCAAACAGGAGGGCCCTCTACACCGACCTTCCCCGGCGGCTGGCGGCCGACGCACGGCACCCCAGCGCGGTGCTGCTGCTGGACCTCGACAAATTCAAGGAAATCAACGACGGACTCGGCCACGATGTGGGGGACCGGCTCCTCATCCAGGTCGCGGAACGCCTGTCGGGGCAACTCCGCGCCGTCGATCTCCTCGCGCGGATGGGCGGTGACGAGTTTGTGGTCCACGTTGCGAACTGCGGGCCGGCCGACGCGCAGGCGGTCGCACTGAAACTCCGGGCCGCGCTCGCAGAGCCCTATGACCTGGACGGGGTAACGGTCCAAGTCAACGCAAGCATCGGCATTTCCTGTTACCCGGAGCAGGGCCGGGACCTGAGCTTGCTGCTGCGCAAAGCAGACCTGGCCATGTACTCCGCCAAGACCATGCACAGCGGCCACTGTCTCTATGCGGACGGTGCGATCGACGTCGTCCCCAGCCAGTTCCACAGCGTGCAGGCGCTGAATGACGCGCTCCTCCAGAATCAACTGGTCCTTCATTTTCAGCCGAAGATTAATCTCGCATCAGGGGATATTCGGGGAGTGGAAGCCCTGGTCCGCTGGGAACACCCGGCGCTGGGTCTGCTGCAACCCGACACCTTCTTGAAGCGGTTCGACGAAGCCGGGCTCATGCCCGCGTTGACGGGGGTCGTCCTCGCTCAGGCCTTGGACCAGGCCGCGATCTGGGCGGCCCGGGAGCGGCCCCTCTCCGTGGCTGTCAACCTCTCCGCCAGTTCGGTAATGGACTCCGGGTTGCCGGCCCAGGTGGCAGCGATGACCGCTGCCCGCGGGCTGTCACCCTCCGTGCTGGTCCTCGAAATCACCGAAGACGTTCTGGTCGCCGACCGCAACCGGGCCTGCACCATCCTTTCTGAGCTTCGGGATATGGGTGTTCGGATTGCGGTGGATGATTTCGGGAAGGGCTACAGCTCACTGTCCTACCTGCGGGAGCTGCCCATCGACGAGCTCAAGCTCGACAAGTCCTTCATCCTGACCATGATGGATGACGCGCGGGCCACGGCCCTGGTGGTCTCGACGATCGATCTGGCCCACAGCCTGGGCCTGGAGATGACGGCCGAGGGCGTTGAGGACGCGCAAGCTTTCCGGGCACTGAGCGATTACGGCTGCGACCTCGCTCAGGGCTATTTTATGTCCAGGCCGGTTCCCCCTGCTGAACTGGACGCCTGGCTCATCAGCCGTGCCCTCCTACCGTCCCCGGACAGGTACGCCGTCCCCGGCCGCCTCCCGGAGAAGCCCCTTCCGAGGGCGTGATTTCTACGTCCCGGCCGGGTACCCGGTGTCGGACGAATGCAGTTCGATTCGCTCCTCCGCGCGTGATTGAACGTAGCCGGCCCTTCGGTGACGTGCAGGGTCTGCCCGACGGCGTGCTTGTCCCAGGGGGTACCGGCCGCGTCTGCAGCAACCAGGCGGGCATGGTCGCCGCCAGGCCCGTAGGTACGCCCGCCAGGAGCAGTGGGGAAGATGCCGTAGGATCGGCGAATGACTGAGCCGCGCCCCATAGCATTGATCACCGGCGTCGGGCGTCCGATCTCCATCGGGACGGAAATCGCCCGCCAACTTGCCGCGGACGGATGGGATATCGCCGTCGCTAACCACCGTCCGGAACAGGGCTTCGTGGCGGACCTCACTCTTGAGCTGCACCAACGGGGGGCCAGGATCTTCGCAGTGGAGACCGACCTGGCAGATCCGATGGCGCCCGCGGCCTTGGTGCACGCCGTTACAGCCCGGTTCGGGCCGGTCCGGGCGCTGATTGCCAGCCACGCAGAGTCAGTGGACAGCAGCATCCTCAACACGTCCGTCGAGAGTTTCGACCGACACTTCGCAGTCAACACCCGTGCCAATTGGCTGTTGATCAGGGCCTTTGCACAGCAATATTCGGCGGCGCCCGGGCTGGGGCGCATAGTGGCGCTGACGAGCGACCACACCACCCGCAACCTTCCGTACGGAGCCAGTAAGGGCGCGCTTGATCGAATTGTCATCGCAGCAGCCGGCGAACTGGGGCACCTCGGTATCACGGCGAACCTGGTCAATCCTGGCCCGGTAGACACCGGCTGGATCAGTCCGGACGTCGCAGAGACGCTGCGCAGCGAGACAGCGCTTGGCCGGCTTGGCACCCAGCGGGACGCGGCAAACCTGGTGTCCTTCCTCCTCTCCGAACGCGGCGGCTGGATCAACGGCCAGCTCCTGCATTCCGACGGCGGCTTCCACTTGCCCGTCTAGGGCGCGGCCCGGGGAAAGGCCCGCTCTTCCGGCAGAGTTGGCCGCCGACGTTCCCATGCCAACGACGCCCGTGCCGTCGATTCCAAGGGCTGACCGGATCAGAGCTCCTGCCGCCGCTCGGTGATCTGACGCACCTGCCGGCAGGTTCCGGAATAGCGTCCCCGGTTGGGCTGTTCTGCTCTTTATGAAAGCAATGACTTACAGCGAATACGGCAACCCCGACGTCCTTGAACTCACTGAGCAAGCAGCGCCCAAGGTGGGGCCCGGAATGGTCCTGGTCAAGGTCAAGGCGTCCTCGGTGAATCCGGTCGACTGGAAGATCATGGCCGGGCACCTGGACCAGGTCATGGACCTGCAGTTCCCGGCGATACCAGGCTGGGACGTGGCCGGCGTCGTCGAGTCCGTTGGGATCGACGCGCCGCACTTCCAGCCCGGCGATGAAGTCATTTCCTACGGCCGGAAAAACTACGTCCACGGCGGAAGTTTCGCCGAGTATATTGCCCTGCCCGAACGACTTCTCGCCCGCAGGCCCGCATCCCTGGGGTGGAATGAATCTGCCGGTCTTCCCCTCGCCGGCCTCACGGCCTATCAGGTCCTCACCCGGCTGGGCCTCAAGACGGGCGAGACAGTGCTGATCCACGGCGGCTCCGGCGGCGTCGGATCCCTGGGCATCCAGATCGCCGCAGCACTGGGCGCGAGGGTCATCGCCACCGCGTCAGAAAAGAACCACGACTTCCTGCGGTCCCTCGGAGCCGAGCCCGTTAGCTACGGTCAAGGGCTCGCGGACCGGGTGCGCGCCTTATGCCCCGGGGGCGTCGATATCGTCGCAGACTTCGTTGGCGGCAACCTCGATGCCACCCTGGCGGTCCTGGCTGACGGGGGCCGCCACGCCTCCATCGCGGACAGCGACGTCGAGCAGCACGGCGGCACCTGGATGTGGGTCAACCCCGTGGGCGCCCAGCTGCAGGACCTCGCCGATCTGGTGGACCGGCACAACATCCGGGTGGAAGTCGCACGGACCTTCCCTTTGCCGGAGGCGGCCGAAGCCTTCCGCCTCAATATGGAAGGTCACACCCGCGGCAAGATCGTCATCACCGTCGACGACGCCGTGTAACGCGCAGCAATGCTGCGTCGTCGCCAGGCTGCACCTAGTTGACGAGGATGGCCGCTGGTCCGGGTGGGGCAGCGGCCATTCGTGGCGGTTAGGTGGCCCGCGAAGCACGTCCCGCTCCCGGACGTTTCGCACGGGAGGCCCGCCAGCTCCCGCGGGTTATCAGGTCTACGCGGGCCCGCGGTCTTCGGCGGCGTCGTCCACTGCCGGCGCCTGCACTCCCGCGGCATCAGCGATCTGATCGGCCGGCACCCCGGCGGCAAGGGCGGCAGCAATCTGCACTTCACAGGCGGCTTTCGCCTGGTCAAGGGCCCATTCCGCGGCCTCGACCTCGCCGACGCGGGTTACCACTGCGGCCAGCAGGGTCTCTTGCAACGCCAACATGTCAGTGGTTGCCTGGTTGGAGCCCGGTGACGACAGCTGGGGTTCTCCGAAGACCGTCGGCTCCACCTGGGCGATCGATAGCGGGGGAGTGATTGGATCGGTGAACGGTTCCATGTTGGCGGCCTTCTGCAGCTGGTGAAGCAATGCTCCCGGTCGCTGCACGGAGTCGCCGCACGGAATATGGTCTCTGAGGACCACCAGACTGGACACGTCTGTCTACTGCGTCCGAGACTACACAGCAGCTTTTGGAATTAGAAGGGCCGCCAGTCCTTGGCCGGACCGCTCGTGGCGCTGACTTAGGTGTTGGGGGGTCGAGGACCTGACGCCCGAAGTGGCACAATGCGGCCATGAGTATCGAACAATGGTGGCCGAAACTGAAACCCTCGACGCAGGACTGGCTCATCGAGAACAACGGAGATGCCGTGCCGGAGGAAATCATCGCCGAGATCACGCGGGCTGGTGGATCAGTCGCTGCCGATTCCTGGTGGGCTGGTGGGAGCCAGCCCACGGGCTTCTATTTCTCGGACGAAGGCGTGGAGTGGATAGAGGCAGCCGGGAACGGCGAAGTGCCCGAACCCGGCTAACCGGCGCCTTCTGCGGCCAGCGGACGATGCGCACGGTCCCGTTCCTGTTGCGGTTCTTCAACGGTTGGCGGACTCTCCAAAGGTCAGCCGGGAATGCCGGCGGCAACCCGCTCCCCGTTGAAGTACTCAAGCTGCCAGCCGTCGACCGGATGGTGGTGGACCAGATTGAGAACAGCGTTGTCGATGCTGGGCAGTGCGCGGCCGGTGGCAAGGCTGAGGCTCACTCGGAGCAGCGAGCCGTGGGTGACCACCAGGACGCGGCGGCCACGGAACTCCCCGGCGAGGGCTTCGAGCGACGTCAACCCGCGCTTGGCGGCCCCGTCCTCCTCCTCGGCGCCGCGAAAGCCACCGGGTATGCGCAGGGCGTCCAGTTCAGGACCGTTCTGCATGCCCTCCGCGGGCCCGAAGCAACGCTCGGTGAGCTGCGGTACCCGCCGGGTCACGGTCAGCCCCAGGCCCGCCGCGATGAGGTCGGCCGTTTCTGCGGCCCGGCTCAGCGGCGAGGACACGATCGCGTCCCACCCGTAACCAGCCAGGACGGCGACGGCGTCGTGCGCCTGGCCGCGGCCGACGTCGTTCAGTGGAATATCGGTGGACCCCTGCAAACGGCGCTGGGCGTTCCAATCCGTCTGGCCATGGCGGACAAGGGCGAACGTTGTGAGGGTCATACTGTCCATTCTTACAAAAGTGCCCCGTCCCTGTGACTTCCCCAGCATTTGCCTGTGAATCGTTCGCATCTTCTTGCACGAGTCTGGTTGCCTGCGACAAGCTGTTGGTGACTTGATGAATAAGAAGTCAGCCACACCGGTCGGCGAAGGCGCCGTCGGCAGATGCCTCCGCGATGTTGTTGTTCCTGCAACAGCCCGTAGAAGGGACGGCGCAGATGTTTAAACGTGCAGACCCCAGGCGGTCCAGATTTCGCGCCATCGGCATCTACTCACTCATTGCCGTGGTCGTGATGGTTGGGATAATGTCGCTTCTGAATTCCCGGGCCACTTTCCTGCCCGATCCGACCGTCCCGCCGGCTGTGGGAGGAGCCGTGCCTTCCGTGAAGAATCCCTCGGTAAAAAACGGGACGTTCCAAAAGATCCCGAATCAGGTCCTCTTCGCCCTCGACAGCGACGGCAACCCGGACATCTCCGGCAACCTCACGAACATTGCCCAGGGAGATGTAGGGGACTGTTATTTTCTGGCAGCCCTGCTGACAGTCGCCGCCCGGGCACCCGAGACCATTTCGAATATGCTCCACGACAACGGTAACGGCACCTACACCGTGTCCTTCCACAGCAAATACGACGGTAAACCCAATCCGGTGACGGTGACGGTCAACGGAGATCTTCCCTACCGCCGCAACAAGCCGCTCGAAAACGGCGTCGAAAACATTGGCGGCAAGAACGTTTCCTGGGCGGCGATCATCGAGAAGGCCTGGGCGGCCGCCAATGGCAACAGCTACAAGGGCATCGAAGGCACCGACCTCAGCAATGCCCAGGACCACGATGTGCACAACGCCCTCTACGCCATCACGGGAAAAGTGGGCGTCGACCGCAATCCCGGCGGACCCATGACGGGAGTGAGCTTCGAGCAGGTGCAGCAGGATTTCACGAACGGCCTCGTGACCCTGGGCACCTCCAATTCCAAAGGCAAGCTGGTAGCGAACCATTCATACGCCTTGCTGGGCGTAAACTCTGCCGACCAGACCGTGGTGGTGGGGAACCCGGAGGGCGGTCAATCCACGCTGCGTTTTGCGACCTTCCAGTCCACGAACATCAACCAGTACATCGCCATCCCGACCTACCCCTGAACACCTTATGTTCCCGGGCGGCTGGCGGGTAGAGCTGCCGCCCGGCAGACGGGAACACCATCATGTTCTTCCCAGTACGCTTGAGAAAATCACGGCCACTATGGCGGCGGCGCTTCAGTCGAGGGCCCGGAACATTGCTTTTCCTGGCAGCGGTAGTGGTCAGTACTGCCGGCTGCCACCCGCAGCCGGTGCCGGCCCGGCCCGGCACCCCCGGGCACGTGTTCGTGATCAACCTTGAAAACAAGGGCTACAGCCGGGTGTGGGACACCGTGTCGGCAGCCCCTTACCTGGCCGGGCCGCTGCGGTCCCAGGGGGTGCTGCTCACGACCTACTACGGCATCGCCCACAACTCACTGCCGAACTACCTTGCCCAAATCTCCGGCCAACCGCCCAACGGGAGCACCCGCAAGGACTGCCACACTTTCACCCGATTGACCCTGTCCGGCACCGATGCCCAGGGCCGGGTGCTGGGTGAGGGGTGCGTTTACCCTGCCGTGGTTCCCACCCTTGCCGGGCAAATGACGTCGGCGGGGAAGTCGTGGCGGGGCTACATGGAAGATATGCCGTCGCCCTGCCAGCACCCTGTCCTCGGTGCTGACGATAACCACGTAAAGGCTTCCGCCGGAAACCAGTACGCCACCCGCCACAACCCCTTCGTCTATTTCGAATCCATCACCTCATCCGCAGACTGCGAGAAAAATGTCGTCGACTTTTCGGCACTGCAGCCGGACCTGCGGTCTGTGGACACCACTCGGAACCTCTCGTACATCACTCCTAATCTTTGCCACGACGGGCACGACAGTCCTTGCGCGGACGGCAGCCGGGGAGGGCTGGCGGCGGCGGACACATGGCTCGGCGCGAATGTACCGGCAATTCTTGCCTCTCCGGCATTCCAGCAGGACGGGTTGCTCGTCATTACCTTCGATGAGGCCGACGGCGGCGCCGCCGGCCCCGCTGAGGGCGTGGCGGGAGGAACGGCAGGGGGACGAGTCGGCGCCCTGGTCATTTCACCGTTCACGCAGGCTGGAACAACCTCCGATAGGCAGTACAACCACTACAGTCTCCTGGCCAGCATCGAGGACATCTTTTCCCTTCCCCGGCTTGCCGGCGCCAGCGAACCGGGAGTCAACGCCTTCGGCGCCGACGTGTATCGGGCCCGACCGTGAAGTTTCTGAAGGCCCGCCATGCCCTCGTGGCTGCCGTGTCCGTCCTCATTCTCTGGCTGGTGGCCGTGGTCCCGTCCGGTGAGGGGCCTCCTGCCGGGCGGCGGGTCCAAGGAGACATCTCCCAGATCAAACACGTCGTGATCATCATGCAAGAGAACAGATCTTTTGACAGCTACTTCGGCACGTTTCCCGGAGTTGACGGGATTGCAATGAACAACGGGGTACCGGTGGCCTGTCTTCCGGATCCCGGCCACGGCGGCTGTGTCCGGCCGTTCTACAACGCCGCAGACAGAAACGCCGGTGGACCACACAGCCACGCCGATGAGAACGCTGACGCCCACCACGGCGCCATGGACGGCTTCGTTGCGCAGGCGGAAAAGGGACTGGCCGGCTGCAAACCGGCAGCAACCACCTGTTCTTTCGGGACCCAACAGACCGACGTCATGGGATACCACGACGGGCGCGACCTGCCCAACTACTGGGCCTATGCGAAAAACTTCACCCTTCAGGACCACATGTTTGCGGCGGCCGCGTCCTGGAGCCTGCCGGCCCACCTCTATCTGGTGTCGGAATGGTCCGCCAAGTGCGCCAAAGCGGGCGACCCGGCGTCGTGCGTGAACGCATTACAGAATCCTGACAGCGGCCCGGATCCGGAGATGATCAACCACACCCTGATCGGCAAATGCCGGGCCGGCCTCGATCTCCAGCCGTGCCAGGAAGCCCTCCGGTCCGCAGGCATCAGTCCGGATCTCGCCACGGAGATTGACCAGCTCGTCAGCGCCAGCTGCAAGCCCGCCGATTCGTATCCCACCTGCCAGGCCGCCGTTGACGCCGCCCCGGTGCCCGAAGACCTGAAGAAAAAACTCATCGAGGCCGCCAAAAAACTTGAACTGCCCGACTACGCCTGGACCGATCTGACCTACCTGCTCCACCAGCAGCACGTCCCCTGGGCTTACTATGTCTTCGACGGCACTGAACCCGACTGCCGCAACGACACCGCCACCTGCGCCCCGGTGAAGCAGAACGCCAAAACCCCCGGGCTGTGGAATCCGCTCCGCTATTTCGACACCGTGAAGGAGGACGGCGAGCTGGGCAACATCCAATCCCAACAGAACTTCTACGACGCCGCACGCCAGGGCACTCTGCCCGCCGTCAGCTGGGTGGCACCGACCGATAAAGTCAGCGAGCATGCCCCCGCCCGGATCAGCACCGGCCAGGCGTACGTTGCCGGGCTCATTAACGCCATCATGAACGGCCCCGACTGGGGAAGCACCGCCATATTCCTCACCTGGGACGACTGGGGCGGATTTTACGACCACGTGGCGCCACCCGTGGCCGATGCCAACGGCTACGGCTTCCGGGTCCCGGGCCTGATCATCAGCCCCTACGCCAAGAAGGGGTACATTGACCACCAGACACTGAGCCACGACGCCTACATCAAGTTCATCGAGGACGACTTCCTGCACGGCCAGCGCCTGGATCCCGCCACGGACGGCCGGCCCGACGCCCGCCCCGGGGTCCGGGAAACCAGCCCGATCCTGGGCGACTTGTCCCTGGCCTTCGACTTCAACCAGGCACCGCTGAAGCCGCTGATCCTGCAGAACGCGGCCACCTACTGAAGCGACGCACCCAACCGAACCCGCGGTGCTACGCGGGTGCACCCAGGTGGGCATCCCGGACGGCAGGAGCCGTGGCGCCCTGGACGACCCAGCGGTTGCCATCCGGGTCAGCGAAGAAAGCGAAGTGCACCCCGCCCATATCCTGGACATCACTGATATCGGCGCCGCGCCTCAGCAGCTCCGCCCGCACGGCAGCCAAATCAGGGACCACGAGCTGCAGTCCTTCAAGGCTGCCCGGCGCCATGCCCGTCATCGACGTGCCAATGACGATCGAAGCAGCCGAACCTGGCGGCGTCAGCTGCACCACCCTCATCCCGGGGATGTACTCGACATCGTGGTCGAGGACAAAGCCCAGCTTCTCCATATAGAAGGACTTGGACCGGTCGACATCGGCCACCGGTACTTGCACGACTTCCAGGCGCATTTCCATGGGCCTTAGAGTACCGCCGCGTCAAGCAATGTGCCGCTGCCCGGCTCCGCAACTTCTTAAGCCATTCTTAAGAGCCCCCCGCGAGAGTGGAAGAAGGCGCCGGACAGCGCCCTTGCGCCGACCCGGAGGACTCCATGCCTGCACCAGCCCTTGTAGACCGCGGAACAGCACCACCGAAACCCGCCGGCACGAGCCCGGGCGCCGGTCAGCAGTTCCGGCCCATTCCGCAGGCCCGCCACTGGCTGCTGTGGGGTTTGCTGCTGTCGGCGGCCGTGCTCGTTCTGGGCCTGACGGTTCAGCTTGCACCCGGCGGCAACGCAGCCGAACTCGGCGTGGACCAGAACCTCAGCCTGCACCATGCCGCGCTTCTGACCGGTGTAGCAATGATCCTGAACGTCGTCTTCGGCCCGGTGTTCGGGGCCGTCCTCGTCGCCGTCCTTGCGCTGTATCTCTGGCTGGTCCGCCGCTCCATCGGTACGGCCGTCGCGTTCGGACTCGTCGCCGGCTCAGGCTGGGTGGCCAGTGAGGTCTTCAAGCTCATCATCGCCCGACAGCGGCCCAACCCGGCCCTGCTCTTCGATCCCCTCGCACCCGAGACGGGGTCCAACAGTTTTCCCAGCGGGCACGTCTCCTTCGCGGTCGCCTTGGGTTTTGCGGTCTATTTCCTGGCCCGCGGCACGCGCTGGGCCAAACCCGCAGCCGCCGCCGCGATGCTGCTGGCACTGCTCGTGGCCTGGTCCCGGCTGTATATCGGAGTCCATTACCCCACTGATGTTGCGGCGTCGTTTCTCGCTGCGAGTGCTGCAGTCCTGCTCCTTGGCGGGCTGTGGAACCGGTTCGCTCCGTGCGCCCTGAACCGCCTGACGACCGCCGCTGCGTCCCGTTCAGCCCGTTCACCCCAAACCTAAGGACGCGCCCATGCACGCCATTTTCGCTACCGGCCTCGCCCCGGTGTTGTCCGCGGCGGCCGGAAGTCCGTCCCTTCTTGACCCTGCGAGCCTGCTGGAGGGCCTCGGCCCGGCGGCGCTCGGCATCATCGCCGTGATGGTATTCATCGAATCCGGCGTGCTGTTCCCCTTCCTGCCCGGGGATTCGCTGCTCTTCACCGCGGGACTGCTGCATGAACAACTGCAAGTGACGCTGCCGCTGCTCATCGGCGTCGTCACCGCCGCTGCCGTGGCAGGAGACCAGGTTGGCTACATGATCGGACGCAAGTTCGGCCGCCGCTGGTTCAAGGACGACGCGCGGATCCTGAAGACAGCGCACCTGGCCACCACCGAGGACTTCTTCCGACGCCACGGCGGCGCCGCCGTCGTGCTGGCCCGCTTCGTGCCCATGGTCAGGACCTTTGCGCCCCTGAGCGCCGGCATCGGCCGCTACGGGTACCTCTCGTTCACGCTCTGGAACGTTGCCGGGGCCCTGGCCTGGGCCGCCTCCGTGACCTTGCTGGGAACCTGGCTCGGTCACTACGAGATCATTGCCAAGAACATCGACGTGATCGCCGTCGTCCTGGTGCTCGCCTCCGTCCTGCCCGGGGGCATCCAGCTCCTCAAGCGCCGGCGTCGGAACCGGAAGCCCGGGGCCGAAGCGACGGCTGAGCCGGGCGACGACACTGCGGGGAACCTGCCGGCGGAGAGCCTGGCGGGCGAGAATAGCTGACATGACAACTGATGGCCGTCCCTCCTTGCTGCTGGTGGAGGATGACGTCGTGCTGGGACCGCTGATCGCCGAACTGCTGGACCCGGACTACCGGATCCAGCTGGCAACCAACGGCCGCGACGGCCTGCACCTGGCGCTGACCCGGACCTGGGATGTGCTGGTGATCGACCGCGGGTTGCCGGTAATGGACGGCGTAGCACTGATCGCGGCGCTCAGGTCCAGGGGGGTTTCCACGCCGATCCTTATTCTCACGGCCCTGGGGGCTACGGACGAAAAGGTCCGGGGCCTGGACGCGGGCGCCAATGACTACATGACCAAGCCGTTCGACGCCGGCGAACTCGCGGCGCGCCTGCGCGCCCTGACGCGCACCTTCACCCCGGCACCAGCGCCCGTCAGCATTGGCGACTGGGAACTCGATCCGGCGTCCCGGTCCGTGCGCTCGATTTACGGGCGGCTGGTGTCCCTGACGGCCAAGGAAGCCGAACTCCTGGCCGCCCTGGCCGCCGAACCCGGCAGGGTATTCCTCCGGGAAGACTTGCTCGGCGAGCACTTCCAAGCCGCCGACCAGCCGGGTCTGATCGACACGTACGTCCATCACCTGCGCAGGAAGATCTCCAAGTCCGTGGTCCGCACGGTCCACGGCGTCGGCTATCAGATTGGTGACGCTCATGAATAGGGGCTCTCCCGGGTCAAGCGAACCAGACCGCGATACCCTCCGGCGTGCATCGCTCAAGGTCGCTGTGCGGATCAGCGCCGCCTGCGCGGTGCTGGTGCTCTGCCTCCTCTCCGCAGCGACCATTTACCTGATGAACAAGCTGGCGCACCCCGATCTGCCTGGCTCCGCGGCCGGAAAGGCCTATACCTACCTTGATTCCCGGGACCTGTTTGAGGCGATGATCATCGCCGGGGTTGCGGGAATCGTACTGGCCGGCGTCGTCGGGTGGCTCAGCGCCCGCAGCGCCATCCGGCCGCTCGGGGAAGCGCTGGCCCTGCAACGGCGCTTCGTCCAGGATGCCAGCCATGAACTGCGCACGCCGCTGACCATCCTGGACGCGCGCATCCAGCTCGCCCAGCGCGACGCGGCTCCCGACTCCAAACCGGGCAGGGATCTGGCCAGGATCCGTGAAGACGCCGCAGCCCTCTCCGGGATCGTCAACGAACTCCTGCTGGCGGCAACCGGGGCCGCGCCGGATCCCGCCGCGGAGCCGGTGGAACTTGCCGACGTCGCCGGGTCCGTCACGGAAAGCCTGCAGGAGATTGCGGCGGGGCAGGACGTCCGGCTCGCCTTCTCCGACAGTGGCAGGCCGCTGGCGCGCATCGACCGGAACGCCCTGCGCCGGGCCGTGCTCGCCCTGGCCGACAATGCGCTGGCCCACACGCAGACGGGCGGGAGCATCACCATCGGCACCGGAATCGACGGCGCCCGGGCCGTTGTTCGCGTGACCGACACGGGGTCAGGGATTACGGGCGTGGACCAGGATCGGATCTTCGAGCGCTTCGTCAGGACCCCCGGCCCGGAGGGTGCCCGGGCCCAGCGGAGCTTCGGCATCGGCCTGGCGCTGGTCCGGGAAATCGCCACGGCGGCCGGTGGCACGGTCGAGGTGGCCAGGACCGGGCCGGGGGGTACGGAGATGAAACTTACGCTTCCGCTGGTCCGGCGCTGAGAACGGTCCGCAGGGCGGCAGGAGCCGGGACTATCCCGGGTCCTGCCGCTGGGCCGCGGATCAGCTGCTGACGCCGAGTGCCGCACGCGCGTTCTGCTCGCGTTCGGCAAGTTCCCTGCGCGCTTCCAGGGCTTCATCCAAACTGATGGCGACGAACCTGGTGGATGTGCCCGGAGCGGCGCGGGCCACCAAATCCGCCACCAGCGGCGGCTGGCGGGGATTCCCGCCGTCGTCGTGCACTCTCACGCTGTGGGGACGCGGGGAATGATTCACGGCTGGTCGCACCGGCGTTGGGGCCGGAGTGCCTGGATCAGTTGGGGCTCGGAGTCCGTCCCTGCGGGGGATTGGGAAACGAACTCACGAATCGGGAGAGCTGTTCGCGCAGGATGTCCCATCCATCGAAGGTGGGAGGAAACGCGGCTCTCTCAGCGTCGGTGGCTGCCAGAAGCGCCGCCTCGCCGCTGTCGGTTATTTCCACCTGGAACTGGCGGCGGTCATGCGGGTCGCGTTTCCTCGTTACGAGGCCCTCTCCCTCCAGGCGCGTCAGCACACGGCCCAGCGTTTGGCTCTGCACGAAGACTGCTGCGGCGAGCTGTTCCTGGTTCAAGGGCCGGGGGGCCACGGCCTTGAGGGCGATGACCGCGGCCCGGGTCAGGCCCAATGGTGCGAGCGCGTCATCGAAGCGGCGTTGTACCAACCGGGCCGCTGTGGTGAGAAGCAGGTAGCCCTCCCGGACATGGTCCTGGGGGTCGAGGGGCATCGAGGACGGCCTTCCGTAAGTGGAACGAAATTTAACAGGGAAGGCAGGCCAGGGACCGGCGTGAGCCGCTACCCTGACCTGCCCCTGGGGCTAGCGGCGCGTGGTGTCGTCGCCGTCCGTTTCGATGTGTTCCTTGCGGACTTGCTCATCGACAGTTACCTCGTCGGTTACGGTTTCCGTGCCGAGGCGGACGCGTTCGACCGCGACCGTTTCCTTCTGGACTACCGGGCGCTCTTCATGGAGGACAATTTCGTGCTCTTCCTCACTGATGCCGGGGCCGGACATGGCCGCCCCACGGTTCGCGTCCGTGATGGGTTCACGTTCGATCCGGACCTCTTCACGCTGTACCGGCACGGTCTGGGTGACATTCTCGGTGGTGACGTACTTGCGCAGGCGGACGCGGCCGGTGGCCTGCTTTTCCGTGCCGACGTTCAGGCGCTCCTCGGAACGCGTCATTGCGTCGTCCGTGGTGGGGCCCGAGGTGTCGTGTCCTACAGTGCCGTGGCCGTTGCCGTTGCCGTTGCCGTGGGAAGCGGTGTCGTGGTCAGCGCCGCGTGTGTCGGTGTCCGGACCGGACGCGGGGTCCGCGTAGCTCCGGGCATTGCCGTCGCCCAGGCCGTAGTGGGCATAGAGCCGGTCTTCCTCGGCCGGTTCGAGGTGTCCGTCGGTCTCCACTCGGGGGGCGTCCTTGACCTGTTCCTTGGTGTAAGGGACCACGACGTCGCCCCCTTCAGTGCGGGCTCCTTCCAGCGGGACGAAGGATTCCGAGGCGCCAAACAGCCCGGTCTTGGCTGTGACCCACGTGGGCTGACCGTTGTCGTCGTCTGCGTACACCTGTCCGATGGAACCGATTTTGTTCCCGTCGGAGGACAAAACGTTTCCATTGTGCTGCAGCAGGTCGTCGATATTTTCCTTGGCGAGCATGGTGTCTCCTTGGATCTGGTAATCGGTGGGGTAGCAGCCACTCCGTTTGGATTGCCGCATGACTACACCATAAGCATGCTTAGTAAGCACTTGGCAAGCCTGCTTAGTATTTTTCTTTTTTTACCTTCGGATCCGAAGCCTCGCTCCGGAGCTGCACTGCCGCGGGGTTCCGGGCCGGCAATACCGCCAAGCGGTTTAGGCTTGCGGCATGGACAGTAAGTGTGCTTATTATCTAGGTAGTAACCGTGCTTACCAATTCACCGGCGCCGTGGTTCCCGAACCACTGGCAGGCCCTTCCTGAAAGAGAGCAACGATGACAGAGAACCAATGGCCCCAGACAACTCCGGTCTCCGCTGGCGGGCACCACGCCGGCACTGTGTCCACCAAGGATGCCGTGAAGGATGAAGCATCGGCAGTGGCAGAACACGCCGCAGGGGAAGCGAAGAATGTCGCTGGCACCGCCAAAGCAGAGGCCGCCAACGTCGCGACCGAGGCAAAGTCCAACGCATTTGACCTGCTGAACCAGGCGAAGTCGGATCTTACGGATCAGGCCGGCACGCAGCAGCAAAGGGCCGCCGAGGGGATCCATGCCGTCTCCTCGCAGCTAAGCACCATGGCCGACGCTTCTGCGGAGCCCGGTGTTGCCGCGGACCTCGTTCGCCAGGCAGCGGACCGGACCCGGTCCGTGGCCACCTGGCTCGAAAACCGGGACCCGGGATCTGTCATGGAAGACGTCAAGTCCTTCGCCCGCCAGCGTCCCGGCACCTTTTTGATGATCGCTGCCGGCGCAGGAATCCTTGCCGGCCGCTTGGGGCGAAGCCTGCAGGCCGGTGCCCCCGACGTGCAGCGGCCGCCGTCTGCCTCGCCGCGCCCGACCGTTCCCGCTGCGGTACCCGCCCACCAGGAGACGGTCATTGTTGCAGGCTCCGGCGACAGGTTCTTCGACGAGCCGGTCCTTCCCGGCACTGCAGGTCCGGTCTCCACCCAGAAGCTGCCGTCCGGGACGTCTGCCGACACCGCACTGAGGGACGAAGTCCCCTTCCCGAACCGAGAAGGTGGCCGGCTGTGAGCCACGAAGTACCTGGGGTGCCGTTGACGCCGGCGCAGGCGAAGGCTGAGTCGTCGTCGTTGGGTGATTTGTTGGGTGATGTGACCCGGGATATGTCGATGTTGATGCGGCAGGAAGTTGAGCTCGCGAAGGTTGAGTTGAAGCAGTCCGTTTCCCGTGCGGGTAAGGGCGGCGGGATGTTGGCCGGTGCGGGTGTGGCGGGTCATTTTGTGTTGTTGTTTTTGTCCTTGGCGCTCTGGTGGGCGTTGGGGAATTTGATGGGCCTGGGTTGGTCCGGTGTTGTTGTTGCTGTTCTGTGGGGTGTTGTCGCGGCGGTTTTGGCTGCGAAGGGCCGCAAGGAGCTGAACGCGGTTAAGGGTTTGCCCCAGACCGCGGAGACGTTGCAGGCTATTCCGCCCACGCTTAAACCCACTATCTAAGACCTGTGAGGAATTCCACGATGAGTGAAAACCCGGATGCTATCCGTGCAGATATTGAAGCTACCCGTGCCCGGTTGGGTACGAACGTGGACGCTGTGGCCGATAAGGTCACCCCGTCCCATATCGTTGCCCGGCAAACGGACAAGGTCAAAGAAGGCGTCAAGGACGCGGTTTTTGGTGTGAAGGAGAAAGTCATGGGAGCAGCAGGGGACGGACCCGGCACGGCCGGGTCCGCGTCGGGCACGGCCGGGTCCGCTCTCGGGGACGCGCCCGCGCAGCTGAAGACCAGGGCCCGGGGCAATCCGTTGGCGGCGGGCCTGATCGCGTTCGGTGCCGGGTTGTTGGTGTCCTCGTTGATCCCGGCGAGCGAGAAGGAACGCGAAGCCGCTGATGCGTTGAAGACCGCGGCCGGGCCGTTGACGACGGAACTGACCGACGCCGCGAAGCACGTCGCGGAGGGCTTGAAGGAACCGGCCCAGGAAGCGATGGAGAACGTTAAGGCCACCGCGGCCGACGCGGCCGGGAACGTCAAGGCCGAGGGCCAGGACGCGGTCGCGGACGTCAAGGACCGCACGGCCCAGGCCAAGGACACCGTCCGCCAGCCCTGACCCGCCCCGGCACCACCTGGTGTGCCTGTATCACTCGTTGCTCCGGTTCAGGCGTTCCGGGTGTTGTCGTTGGTTGTTTCCGGCCGGTTCTCCTGCGCTGACGCGCCGGGCAGCCGGCCGGCGGCACTTAAAACCGGCCCTGACCGGGCCGGGCCCCTGACACCACCCGGGGGGGTGTTCGTGAAATTTTGAGAGAAGGACTTTGTCGATGGCTAAGAATCCCGCCCCCGCAGCGCCCGGCGCTGACGCTGAAACCCCGGAGAGCAGCACCGCCAAGGCCCGGCAGGCCCCGGCACCGGAGGACTCCCGGAAAGTGGAGAGCCCCGCGGAGCTCTCCAAACCCTCGTGGAAATTCATTGCACGAAAGACGCTGCGGGAGTTCACCAAGGACCAGTGCCCGGACCTCGCCGCGGCCCTGACGTACTACGCGGTCCTCTCAATTTTCCCGGCCCTGCTGGCCCTGGTATCGCTGCTGGGCATCGTGGGGGATTCCGCGAAGACCACCTCCGCGCTGCTGGACATCGTTCAGGGCTTCGCTCCCGGTGAGACGGTCACCGCGCTCCGGGGCCCGATCGAACAACTCAGTTCCTCTCAGACCGCCGGGTTCACCCTGGTCCTGGGCCTGCTGACCGCGCTCTGGTCCGCGTCCGGGTATGTCGGGGCGTTCTCCCGGGCCATGAACCGGGTCTATGAAATCGATGAGGGCCGGGGCTTTGTGAAACTCCGCGGCACGATCCTGGCCGTGACGCTGGTGAACCTGCTCATCGTCCTGGTCCTCGCCGCGATGCTGGTCCTGACCGGGCCCGTCGCGGAATCGGTCGGGAACACCATCGGGCTGGGCACCGCGTTCCTCACGGGCTGGAACATCCTGAAGTGGCCGGTCATGATCGCCCTGATCGTCATCGCGATCGCGGTCCTGTACTACGCCACCCCGAACGTTAAACAACCCAAGTTCCGCTGGATGAGCCTGGGATCCCTGATCGCGCTCGGCATTTTCCTCCTCGCGTCCCTGGCCTTCGGGTTCTACGTCGGGAACTTCAGCAGCTACAACCAGACCTACGGCGCGATCGGCGGAGTCATCATCTCCCTGCTCTGGCTCTGGATCCTGAACATGTCACTGCTCTTCGGCGCCGAATTCGACGCCGAAACCGAACGCGGCCGCCAACTCCAAGCCGGCATCAAAGCCGAAGAAACCATCCAACTCCCACCCCGCGACACCAAAAAAAGCGACAAACTCCAGGAAAAAGAAGAACAAGACATCACCCAAGGCCGCGAACTCCGCGAACACCACACCACCACAGACGGCGACAGCCCCGAATCACGAGGGCAGAGCACCCGATCCGGCGGGGCCAGCACGATCGACCGTTCCTGCGAGGGCGGCTAGGCGGAGCATCACAGACGCGGATCCCGGGCAGCGGCGCAGGCACGCTCCCGCAGTTCACGCGCCCACCGGCAGGTGCCGGCGCCGGGCAGCGGATGCCTGACCGCGCTCACCGGGCGCTCACCGCCGTTCCGCCGGGAGATTCGATCCATAGGATTCTGCTTTCGCGGGTATCTGGCGGTTTTCGACGGTTCCGGTGAGTGCTACCCCCGCGGGATGGATGGAGAAGCCAGAGCCATACGTGACTGCCGGGCTACTATTGAGCCAACCAGTCGGCGTGCACTCGTGCCACGCCGGCAGCCGCCGGACAGCACCAGCAGGATTGGCCTCGGAACGCACCGGATCCGGCAACAGAAGAAGCGCAAACACACGCTTCCGCCGTCGGGCTCGACTGGCGGGTTCAAGCGGCCGGGTTGAAAAGGATGAGGTTAACAATGGACTCTGGTGCGGCAGCCCGCAACAACGTGCGGGTGTTCGGACCGGCGGACGGACAGGTTCTGGTGTTCGCCCACGGTTTCGGTACCGATCAGTCCATGTGGGGCAAGATCCTGCCATGGTTCACCGACCGCTACCGGGTGGTCCTGCTGGACCATGTGGGCTCCGGCGGATCCGACCCGTCAGCCTACAGTTCCACGAAGTATTCGAACTTGGACGCCTACGTCGATGACCTCCTGGAGGTCTGTGCCGAACTTAACCTTCATGACGTGACCCTTGTAGGCCACAGCGTCGGGTCCATGATGGCCGTCAGTGCAGCAGCCCGGGACGACGGGCTCGGGTTCAGCCGCCTCGTCCTGCTCACGGCATCGCCCGGCTACCTGGACCACCCCAAGGACGGTTACGTCGGAGGGTTCACCCAACAGGACCTTGACGACGTCTTTGAATCCCTCGACGCCAACTACGTCGTGTGGGCCGAGTCGATGGCGCCCGTCTACATGAACACGCCGGGCGCTCCCGAATTGGACCACGAGATCCAAGGCAGCTTCGGCCGGATCAGCCCCCGGGTGGCACGCGACTTCGCCCGGGTGGCGTTCCTGTCCGATGTCCGGCACCTCCTCCGCGACGTCACCATCCCCGTATTGGTCCTGCAGAGCACCGACGACGTCGTCACTCCGGAGCACGTCGGAACGTATCTGCACCAGGAACTCCCCAACAGCACCCTCGTGCGGCTCGCGGCCACCGGCCACTTCCCCCAAAGCAGCGCGCCGGAGGAAACATCTGCGGCCATCCTCGAGTACCTGAAGCAAGGATGAGCGAGGCGACCGCGGAAGCGGTCAACTACTGGCAGCTCTTCCAGCAGGCACCCGCGGGGTACGTCGTGGCTGGCGTCGACGGAACGATCCTCACCGCGAACGCTACTCTCTGCGCCTGGGTTGGCGTCGACGCCGGCGCCCTCGACGGGACGCGCCTGCTGGACCTGATGCGGGCGGGGGACCGGCTCATGTACCGCACGCATGCCGGACCGAAGCTGGACCGCGACGGCCACGTTGCCGAACTCTCAATCGAGCTGCTGGGCGCCGACGGGCAACGCCGACCGGTGCTGCTCTCCGTCACCCGGACCACTGACGGGCCGGAGCCGCGGGACTTGATGATCTTCTTCGGCGCCCCCGAGCGGCGGCGTTATGAGCGTGAGCTGGCCAGTGCGCACCGGCTGCTTGAGGATGCTGAGGCGGCGCGCGCCAAACTCCTGCAGGAAGCGCACCACCGGGCCCTCCACGACCCGCTCACCGGTCTGCCCAACCGGCGCCAGCTGCAGGAAAGCCTGCTGACGGCCTTGGCCAGTGCGGGTGACAAGCGGCACCGGGTGGGTGTGCTGTTCTGCGACGTCAACAATTTCAAGCAGGTGAACGACACTCTGGGCCACGCAGCCGGGGACGGGGTACTGGAACACGTGGCGCAGATGCTTTCCGGAGCGGTGCGCAGCGCGGACACCGTCACGCGTTACAGCGGGGACGAGTTCGTGGTCCTCATTCCCTGGCTGGAGCGCCCCGGTGAGTTGGAGGCAGTGGCTGGACGGGTCCGGGACTGCCTCGCTGAAGCTTTCACCGTCGCGGGCGCCGAGCTCCGGCTGGGCATGTCCGTCGGGCGGGCGGACACCGCCGTGCCGGCGGACGCGGGCGAGGCCGGGCACCAGGAACTGGCCAAAGCGCTGCTGATCGCCGCCGACCAGGACATGTATCGGGTGAAGAGCGCAATGCGGCGAGTGGCGGCTCCGGGAGCTGGCTGAGCCGCGCGGCCCGGCATCGGAACTGACGAACAGAAACAGAACGACGACGGCAGGAGATTCCCGCCGTCGTCGTGCCGTTAGCTGTGCTGCAGGTCCTAAAGGTTGACCGTTTCGAGGTTCGCGTCGCCGTGATGCAGGCTCAGCGTGAAGGTGTTGGGTCCACTGGCATGGACGGCGATGTTGCTCTTGGCGGTGTTGTGGCGGACCGACAGGTCGTGAACCAGGGCGTCCAGTTCGCTGTGCATGCTTGCGCGGTCCCAGAGCTTGTGGGTTACTGATGAGTTAGCAGTTTCAAACGTCATTGTTCAGTGCTTCCATTCGTGATCCGGAGGTCCGGGCGCCGCACCGTTGCGGCTTGCCGGCCGGGACGTTCCCGTCCCGGCCTTGTCATTTCATGATGCACAGCGCCGGGAGCGGGTCTCAAGCCAAGTGGCGATTATTGCAGGTGAGACTCCTCACAGTCCGGTCCGGGCCCCCACCTGGATGTCCGCCGGCGTTAGAACGGATACGGCGCAATCTCCGGGCGCATGGTGAGCCACTGGACCTCGGTGAAGGCCTCGATATTCGCCGTGGCACCGCCGAACCGTGACCCTGTTCCGGAGGAACCCACACCGCCAAATGGTGCATTGGCCTCGTCCAGCACCGTTTGCTCGTTGATGTGCACCTTGCCCGAGTGGACCCGGTCTGCGAGTTTCATCGCCGTCCCGACGTCGCCCAGGATTCCTACGGAGAGGCCGTATTCATTGGCGTTGACGAGCGCCAACGCTTCGTCCACGGTGGAGAACTTGATGACCGGGGCGACGGGGCCGAAGATTTCCTCGGCGAAGGCCGGGTTGTCCTGGCTGAGGTCAGCCAGGACCGTGGGCCGGTAGAAGAGTCCGTCGTGGGTGCCGCCGGCGGATAGCCGTGCGCCGGCCTGGACAGCGGCCTCCACGATTGCGTGGATGCGTTTAAGCTGTGTCTCGTCGATGATCGGTCCCAGCGCCACCGTGCCGCTTGCCGGGTCGCCGACCGGAAGGTGAGCGGCCTTGTCGCTGAGCGCAGCCACGTAGGCGTCGTAGATCGACTCGTGGACGAGGTGCCGGCCGGTGGTCATGCAGATCTGGCCCTGGTGCATAAACGAGCCGAACGCACCCGCGGATGCGGCCTTGGCGAGGTCGGCGCCCGGAAGCACGATCAGCGCGTTGTTGCCGCCGAGTTCAAGGTGCGCCCGCTTAAGGTGCCGGGCTGCCGCCTCGCCCACCTTTCGGCCGGCCGCCGTCGACCCGGTAAACGAGACCACCCGGACCTCGGGGGCTTCGACGACGGCGGCGCCCGTTTCCGCGCCGCCGGGCAGGAGCGAGAGAAGCCCGGCGGGCAGGCCGGCTTCCTCGAAAACCCGCATCAGCGCGACGCCGCCGGACACTGCCGTCCGCGGGTCCGGCTTCAGCAGCACGGCGTTGCCCAGGGCCAACGCCGGGGCCACGGAGCGGATGGACAGGATGAGGGGAAAGTTGAACGGTGCAATCACGGACACGACGCCGGCCGGGCGGCGCCGCGCGAACGACCACCGCGCGTCATTGGAGGTCAGGACCTCCCCGGCCGGGTGCGAGGGCAGCGCGGCGGCCTCGTAGCATTCGTTGGCAGCGATGTGCGTCTCCAAGGCCGCCTTTGCCGGAATGCCGCCGCTTTCGCGGATGATCCAGCCCTGGATTTCTTCGGCGTGCTCCTCCCAGAGTTGGCCGGCGCGGCGCAGGACGGCGGCCCTTTCCTCGGGACGCGCGGCAGCCCACGCCTGCTGGGCGTCGGCGGCCGTAGTGGCGGCGAGCCCCACGTCCGCGGCCGTGGCGACGCCGACGCTGCCCAGGACGGCACCGGTGGCCGGCTCGATGACGTCCTGGTTTCCGCCGGAACCTTCAATCCAGCCGGCGATGTTGATTTTCCCGTCCCAGCGGGCGGTGTCGAGGAACGTGTCGGGAATGGTGGGGGAGACAGTCATGGCGTGCCTTTCGGTGGGGTGGATCAGAACGGGGAGACGGTGGTGATGGGGACTTCGATCAGGGTGGGGCTGCCGGAGGCCAGCGCCTTGGTGAAGCAGTCCCGCAGCTTCTCCAACGAATCGGCGCGGTCCGCGTCCACTCCGTAGCCCGCGGCGAGCGAGACGAAGTCGATCCCGGGCACGTCCAGGCCTGGCGCGTCGAGGGCGTTAAGCTTGGCCGCGAAACCGCGGAGGGCCCCGTAGGTGCCGTTGTTCAGAATCACGAACACCACGGGGATCCCGTACTGCGCCGCCGTCCAGAGTGCAGTGATGCCGTAGTTCGCGGAGCCGTCGCCGATGAAGGCCACTACCCGGCGTTCAGGTTCCGCCAGTTGGATTCCGACGGCGGCCGGCATGCCGAACCCGAGCCCGCCGGAAGCCGGGAAGTAATAGCTGCCGGGGTGGCGCATGTCCATCCGGTCCCAGAAGGCGCCGACCGTCGACGTCGTCTCGTTGACGTACACTGCGTCCTCCGGGGCGAGCCCGTTGATGAGATCGAAGACGGCCTCCGGAGCCAGCCCGCTTCCGTCGCCCGGTTCCTGCGCGGTCGGGGCGGTCAGGTCGCGCCTCTGACGCGGCTGCTGCTGCGCACCGCGCGGGGCCACTGCCGCAGCCAGGCGGCGCAGCGCCGGGCCGATCGACGCCACCAGCGCGCGTCCCATCGGGGCGCGGGCCGCCTCTGAAGGATCGCAGGTTATCTGAAGCAGGGAGGCGCCCGCGGGGAGGTAGTTCCCGGGTTCGTATTGGTGGTACCGGAACACCGGGGCGCCAATCACCAGGATCAGGTCATGCCCGGCCAATACGCCGGTGATGCCCGCGACGGCGGCGGGCAGCACGCCGCGGAACGCGGGGTGGGTGGTGGGGAAGGGGCAGCGCGCGGCGGAGGGTGCCACCCAGACCGGGGCGCCGAGCCGCTCGGCGAGCGTGACGGCGTCGGAGTTCCCCCGGGCGGAGTCCACGTCAGGTCCCAGGACCAGCGCTGGATTCGCGGCGCCGTCGAGGGCTGCCACCAGGTCCGCGAGCTGGCCGTCGGAGAGCTCACCGGCGTGTTCGACGGCGCGCGCGGCCAGGTGCTCGTCTGCCGGTCCGGTCTCCGCCGCCCAGTCGTCGTAGGGAATGGAGACGTAGACGGGTCCGGACGGCTCAAGTGTCGCGGTGTGGATAGCCTGGCCGATAGTCCGGACGACGTCGTGCGGCGAGGCCGGCTCGGCGCTCCATTTGACGAGCGGGCGGGGGAGCGAAGCGGCGTCCACGTTGGACAGCATCACCTCCTGCCCGATGGTGGCGCGGACCTGCTGGCCCGCGGTGATCACCAGCGGCGTGTGCGAGTACCAGGCATTGGTGAGCGCGCCCATGGCGTTGCCCGATCCCGAGGCGGCATGCAGATTGACCAGGGCCGGACGGCGGGTGGCCTGGGCGTAGCCGTCCGCCATTCCTGCCACGACTCCTTCGTGGAGGCCCAGGACATACCGGAAATCAGCCGGCATGGCGGCAAGGAACGGCAGCTCGTTGGAGCCCGGGTTCCCGAAGATTGTGGTGAGTCCATGGTGGCGCAGGAGCTGGTACGTGGCGTCGTTGACAGTGGTCATGGTGGTGCGTTCCTATCCCGGGGCTGCTGGTCCTACAAAACTAGGATCCGAGCCCCTATGCCGACAAACAAATAATTCGATGCTCCCGCATAGACACTCTCTATGATGGGCTGGTGAGCCTCGACCTGAACCTGATCCGGACATTCCTAAGCATCTATGACCACCGCTCGGTGACCCGCGCTGCGCAGGAACTGTCGTTGACACAGCCCACCGTCAGCCATGCCCTCGGCCGGCTGCGGCGCGCCCTTCATGACCCGCTGTTCGTCCGCGGCCCGGCCGGATACGCGCCCACAGCCCGAGCCTCGGAACTGGCGGCGGTGTTCCGTCAGGCGGTGCTCGCCGTTGACGACGCCGTGGACGCGAACCGGGTGTTCGATCCCACCCGCACTACCCGGACATTCCGGCTGTGCCTGACGGACATTGGCGAGAATGCGTTCCTGCCGCGGATCATGAAACAGCTGGTGGTCCAGGCACCCGGCGCCAGCTTGGAAGTGGTCCCCATGCAGATCTCCCACGTCCGAACCTGGCTTGCCCACGGTAAGATCGATGGCGCCATCGCGAGCATTCCGCTGGAGGTGTCCGGCCGCCGCACCGTCGTGGCCGATGACCGCTACGTCTGTGTGTTGCCGACCGACGCGGCGGCTCCGGGGCCGCGCATCGGCTGGGAGGACTTCCTGGCCCTCAAGCATGTGGCCATGGACCCGGCTGCGGGCCACGACCAAGTGGAACAGGCGATCCGGTCGCAGCACGTGGAGCGCGTCATTGCCCTGCGGGTTCCGCACTTCTCCGCGCTCGCGGAGGTGGTGGTGGGCTGTCGCATGGTGGCCATCCTGCCCCGGCAGATGGCCACCCGGATGGCGCAGCGCTGGCCCGTCGCCATCCGTGAGCTGCCATTCGATATGCCCCGGTTCGAAGTAACCCTCTACTGGGATGCGGCCGTATCGGCCACCGGCGCTGCGGCCTGGTTCCTGGAACTGGTGGCTGATGCGCTGGCCGAACCCGAGGAGTAGGGCCTCTGGCGACGGTGCCCGGTCCCGGGTGGCGGGGCCGGGCACCGGACCGCGGCGCACGGGGTTCTCCGGCATCGCGGCCGCAGCCTAGGAGATGCCGGCAGGCTTGGCCGACCCGGCGGGGGACTCCTCGGTCACCTCCGGGGCGCCGAGCTTGACCTTCGGGATGACAGCCACCGCGGCGACACCCAGCAGTGCGGCTGCCGCGAAGACGTAGAAGCTGAAGGGGTAGGCGATGCCGGCGACCACCAGCAGGCCGGTGATCCAAGGGCCCGAAATCGCGCCGAGGCGGCCGACGGCGGACACAAACCCCATACCGGAGGCGACGATGTGACGGGGGTAAAGGTAGCCCACGAAGCCGTAGACGAGCACCTGGGCGCAAAAGACGAAGAAGCCGGTGACGAAGACGATGCCGTTCAGCACCAGCTGGTTCTCCATCTTGATGCTCAGGATGGCCAGCAGCACGGCGGCAGCCGCGAACCAGAACATCGTGGTGCCCTTGACGCCGCGGCGGTCGGCGACCCGGCCGCCGACCAGCAGTCCGGCGATGGCACCCACATTCAGGACGAGGAGCAGGACGAGGGAGTCAGCCACGTTGTAGCCGGCACCGCGCATCAGCTGCGGCAGCCAGGTGTTCAGGCCATACACCAGCATGAGGCCCATAAATGCAGCGACCCAAAGGCCCAGCGTGATGCGCAGGTAACGCCCGCGGAGCAGACTGCCGATGCGGACCTTCGGGGCCGGCGCGCCCGCGGTCTTCGAGGCCGCAACGATGGGGGACGTCTCCGGCAGCTTGGCCCACATGAGGGGTACTGCGAGCAGCCCGAGAATACCGCCGGCGTAGAAAAGCCATTCCCAGTGGCGGCCGACCAGCAGCGCGAGCAGCGAAGCGGCGACGGCACCCACGTGGTAGCCGGTCATGGTGATGGTGCTGGAGTGCGCTTTGCCGTTACTGGCCGCAGCTTCCTGCATGGCCGTCACGGCGACCGGCATGCATCCGCCAAGGCCGAGTCCGGCCACCAGCCGGAGAATGCCCATCAGGGCCACGTTGGGCATCAGGGGGAACAGCAGAGTGAAGACGGAGAAGAGCGCCACGCAGATAATCAGGGGCAGGCGCCGGCCGAAGCGGTCCGAGATGGGACCGATCAGGGCCGCGCCGATTCCAACGCCGACGAGGGAAATCGTGGCCACGAAGGTGGCGCCCGCCGGGTCAATGCCCGCATGCTTGGTGTCCAGCAGCGTGGGAATGGAGGCGCCCAGGGCCACGAGGTCGAACCCCTCGAAGACAACCGTAAGCCAGCAAAGAATGACGATCCATTTTCGTTGCGTTTGCATAGTGTGAACGTCCTTGGTCTACACAGCGGACACGGAAGCGTCCGGCGAAAATTTTGTTCCTCCAGTCTGGTGAGACCCCCGACACATGTCCAATAGATAATAACGGCCCCGCGCATAGATGGGCTCTATGCGCGGGGCCGTCATAACATCCCGGGGTACCCGCCCTGGACCCGGTCCAGGAACTGCCCTGCGCGAAGCCGCAGGCCGTGGATCCGGCGTTCAACAACCGCGTCAGGGTCCGGGTTGATCTCCTTGACTGGCGGTGGCACGCGCACGTTGCCGGAGCACAGGAAGTCCGCGCAAGGGCATCTTGTCCTCCCGGCAACCGAGGACGTCCGCGTCCTCCCGCGTCAGCGTGCCCAAGTGGCGGGGGAGGGTGAGTTTGGCCGTCCGAGCGACGGCCGGCTTGCTACGGCAGCCGGGACGGCCGCAGCAACGTTGGGGTACCAGCCTGCCCGGGATCCAGGGGCACGGGGCTGATGAGCACCGCTGGTCCGCGGTGCAGGATGCCGTTCGAAAGCGGCCGGCAGCGGATGCCGCCCCGGCCCCGCATCGCGGCGTGGGCGCCGGGGGCGAGCATCCGGTCCATCCAGGCACACGGATGGGCAGGCCGCCCGGCATGGAGCCGTACCGGGCCGCCCCGCGATTCCAAGGCGAACTCCCCGCCCAGCAGCGGGGCCAGCTGGGCGCCTCTGATGACCACATTGCGCCGGGTCAGCAGCGGATCAAACTCTCCGGTCCCCAGATCCGCGGCCATGGCCTCAAGAGCCTCGGCGGAAATCAGCGTGACGGCCGCATCCAGATGCGCGGCCTTGCCAAAGAACCGGTCCCCAACGATGCCCTTGCCCGCGACCAGCTCCACGCTCTCCGCATCAGCCGTTGGGACATCGGCTGCGCCGTCGCGGGCCCGGCCGAAGTACGCGTGGGCCGGCGAGACGAGAAGGTGCAGGATCTCAACGTCATACCTGTAGCTGGGGGTCATACGCTTAAAACTATCCGCTGGCGGGGCCACCGGCGGGGTCCTCTCCGCCGGCCTACCGCTGCCGGCCGCCGGCAAGCCGCAGCCGGCCCACCCGCTCGCCCAGGATCCGCCGGGCCTCGCCGGGCAGGCCTTCGTCGGAAATGAGTTCGTCGGCGTCCTCAAGGCCGGCAATGGTGCTGATGCCCAGGGTGCCCCATTTGGTGTGGTCCGCCAGCACCACCACGCGGCGGGCCGCGGCCACGAACGCGCGGTCCGTTTCCGCCTCCAGCACGTTGGGGGTGGTGAAGCCGGCGTCGGCGTCAACGCCGTGGACGCCGAGGAACAGCACGTCGAGGTGGAGCTGTTTCAGGGCGGATGTGGCCAGCGGCCCCACCAGGGCGTCGGAGGGCGTTCGTTCGCCGCCGGTGAGGATCACCGTGGACGGGGAGGAACTCTGGTGGAACACATCTGCGACGCGCACCGAGTTGGTGACCACCGTGATCCGGGGTCCGGCGGACAGCAGCTGCGCCAGCGCCCAGGTGGTGGTGCCCGCGCTGAGCCCCACGGCCATGCCCTCACGGACCTGCGCGGCGGCCTCGTGGGCGATGGCCATCTTCTCGTCCTGCAGCTGCGTTACCTTCAGGTCAAAGCCGGGTTCATGGGTGCTCACCCCGCCGGGCAGTTTGGCGCCGCCATGGATTTTTTCCACAGCGCCAGCGGCGTCGAGCGCGTCGATGTCCCGCCGGACAGTCATCAGGGAGACGCCCAGCAGTTTCGCAAGGTCCGCGACGCGAACGATGCGCTCGCGCTGGACTTCCGCGATGATGGCGGAGCGGCGGGCTGCGGCTAGCATGGGGCATCCTTCGTGGGGTGTTGACGTGGGGGGCGGGGAGCGGGGTGCGGGATGAGCGCCAGCTTCCTCCTGCACATCCTAACTCCGCAGCCCAGTGCTTCATTTTGTTCTCTATTGTTTGATAATGTTTTCTCGTGTAGAAATGAATCCATGACGCGCATCACGAAGACCCGGCTGGGCGACGGCCGTGAACTTTTCTACTTCGACGACGCCGGCTCTGTCGAGCGGACCGCCGCCTCCCTTGTGGACCACCGCGGACTGCCCGAACGGCCGCTGCCCGCTCAGCTGCGCTTCGATGCGCTAAGCCGCGAGTGGGTCGCCGTGGCCGCGCACCGCCAGTCCCGCACGCATTTGCCGCCCGCGGACCAATGCCCCATCTGCCCGACGACGCCGGCTAATCAAACCGAAATTCCGGCCCCCGACTACGATGTGGCCGTTTTCGAAAACCGGTTCCCCTCCCTCGGCCCGGACGCCGGCGGGATCCCCGCGGCGCCGGCCTGGGGAACCACTGCGCCCGCCATCGGCCGCTGCGAGGTGGTGGCCTTCACCCCGCAGCACACCGCATCCTTCGCCGGACTGGGCTGGCGCCGTGCCCGCACGGTGATCGACGCCTGGGCGCACCGGACGGAGGCCCTCGGTGCGCTGCCCGGAATCAAACAGGTCTTTCCGTTCGAGAACCGGGGCGCAGAAATCGGCGTCACCCTGCACCACCCGCACGGTCAGATCTACGCCTACCCCTACGTGACGCCCCGCGGGGCAGCCCTGGCCGCCGCGGCCGGCGCATACCGGGACGCGTCGGCCGGCAGGGAAACGCTCACGTCGTCTTTGCTGCGGGCCGAACGCAGCGACGGCAGCCGCATGGTGCTCGAGGGCGAGCACTTCAGCGCCTACGTTCCGTTCGCGGCGCGCTGGCCGTTGGAGGTCCACCTGGTCCCGCACCGTCAAATTCCGGACCTGGCCGCCCTGACCGGAGCCGAGCGCGACGAACTGGCAGAGCTGTACCCGGAACTGCTGAAGCGCTTCGACGCCCTGTATCCCACGCCGACGCCCTACATCGCGGCCTGGCACCAGGCCCCGCTGGAGCCGGCCCTGCGTCAAGCCGGTCACCTGCACCTGCAACTGACCTCGCCCCGGCGCGCGGCGGACAAGCTCAAATACCTGGCCAGCTCCGAGGCCGCAATGGGGGCCTTCATCAATGACACCACCCCCGAATCCGTTGCCGCCCGGTTACGCGAAGTAGCGGGCGCCACGGCCCCCTTCGTCGCTAGTGAACCGGCCGGCGCCGGGCCCCGCACCTCTTCAACCCCGGAAGGCGCCCCCGCATGAACACCACCCCACGCACCGAAGCCGGGGCCCTGGCGCACCGATTCGAGGCCGTCTTCGGGGCGGCCCCGGACGGTGTTTGGGCCGCCCCCGGCCGGGTAAACCTGATTGGCGAGCACACCGATTACAACGACGGATTTGTCCTGCCGTTCGCCATCGACAGGCGGGCCCGCACGGCCGTCCGACTGCGCAGCGACAGCGCCATCCGGCTGCTCTCCGTCTTTGGCGACCAGGGAATCGTCGAAGCCGATGCCTCGGCCCTGGCCCCGGGGGGCACCAAAGGCTGGGCCAAGTACCCCCTCGGCGTCATCTGGGCACTGCAGCAGCGCGGTATTGCAGTCCCTGGTTTTGAGCTGTTGCTCGATTCGGATGTGCCGCCGGGCGCGGGGTTGTCCTCCTCGCACGCGATCGAATGCGCCGTCGTCACGGCCCTGAATGACTTGACCGGCGCGGGGCTGACAGCCCAGGACATGGTCACCCTGACCCAGCACGCCGAGAACGCGTTCGTCGGCGCGCCCACAGGGATCATGGACCAGTCCGCGTCACTGCGCGGCGCCCGCGGCCACGCAGTCTTCCTCGACTGCCGGGACCAGTCCGTGGAACTTGTCCCGTTTCAAGCGCAGGACGCCGGTCTGGTGCTGTTGGTCATCGACACCAAGGTGGCGCATTCCCACGCCGACGGCGGATACGCCTCCCGCCGCGCGTCCTGCGAGCTCGGCGCCGATGTCCTGGGAGTCGCGGCCCTGCGGGATGTCACCGTGGCCGACCTTGCGGAGGCCCGCGGGCTCCTCGATCCCGTCACCTTCCGGCGGGTCCGCCACGTGGTCACCGAAAACGACCGTGTGCTGCAGACGGTGGAGATCCTCCGGTCCCAGGGTCCGGACCAGATCGGCAGCCTGCTCGATGCCAGCCACGCCTCCATGCGTGATGATTTCGAGATTTCCTGCCCCGAGCTGGACCTCGCCGTCGATACCGCACGCGGTCACGGCGCCATCGGCGCCCGGATGACCGGAGGCGGTTTCGGCGGATCGGCCATCGCGCTGACTCCGGTCGAAGCCGAGCAGGAGGTCCGGGACGCCGTCGTGCGGGCCTTCGGGGAAGCCGGGTTCACCCCGCCGGACATCTTCACCGTTACGCCGGCTGCCGGCGCAGAGCGACTGTCCTGACGACGACGGTTCTGCTAGGGCTGGAGGGGCAGGTACAGCACCGTGAAGATCCCCAGCCCGGCGAGAACCACAACGCAGCCGGCAATGGCTGCCGTGCCCCTGATATTCGCGGCCATCGCGGCGCCGCCGATGCCGCCGGCGTGGTGGTGGTAGCGGTGCCGCTGCGTCAGGGCAATGCCTACGGCGGCCAGGAGGGCGGCCGCTACCAGGGTGCCGGCAAACCAGCCATGGAGCGGAACCCAGCGCAGGAAAACGCAGGCCGCGGTGACCAGCGTCAGTGCGGTCCGGCGCCAGGCGAGATCCGTGCGCTCGGGCTGGAGGCCGGGATCTTGGTGCAGCCTGGCGGGCCGGGCACTGGCCACGGCTAGGAAGCCCGTCCGAGGACAAAAACGATCAGTACGGCAGCCACGATGGCGCCTCCTACCGCCAGGACCGGCGCGAGCAACGGCGCGGGGAGGGGAATTTGTCGGCGCATGGCACGCTCCACATTGAGCCAGCGGAAGAACGAGCCACCACCGGTGACCAGGCCCAGCAGGAGTAACAGGACAGAGACCGTCTTGCGGAGTTCCGGGGTGAACAGTTCCAGGGTGAAGGCCTCGACGGCGATGCCGCCGGCCACCATGGCCAGCGAGGTCCGGATCCAGGCCAGGAAGGTGCGCTCATTGGCCAGTGTGAAACGGGGGTCGGGGTCGGAGCCGCCGCCCAGGGCGCGCGCCAGCAGTCCGCGCGGGCTCTGCCCGGGGTCCGGACCGCTACCCACAGGGCCGGGTGTGTTGTGTGCGTCTTCAGATGCGCTCATAGTGCTTTTAGGATGTCACTCAACCGGTTAAATCCACACTCTGCCGCTGCGGACCCTGATCCTCAGTTGTGAATGGCGGCATACATATTCAGGCTCGCCGAGAACACAAGCCATGAGAGGTAGGGCAGCATCAGTAGTCCGGCACCCCTGCTGATGGGCCCGAAGTGGAGGACCGCGGCGGCCGCCGCCGCGGCGTGGGCACCAATGACGAGAAGTGCCAGCCACAGGGCGGCGGTCCCCAGCACCGGGTACAGGCCGAAGAACATCAGCGGCCACACCAGGCACAAGAGCAGCAACGCAGCATAGATCCTGAGTGCCGGCCGGCGGGCAACGTCCTGCTGCCGCCACACGAGCCACGCAGCGACGGCCATGGCGGCATAGAGCACCATCCACACGGAGCCGAAAATCCATCCCGGCGGCGTCCATGGCGCCTTCTCCGCGGCCGCGTACCACCCGTCTCCGGCTATTCGGATTGGCAGGGAGCCCAGCGCAGACACGCACCCGGACGCCGCCAGGAAGCCCAGTAGGGCCACGCTTTGCCGCCCCCGCGGGCCGCTTACGGCCAGGGCGGGGCGCAGGAGGCTGTTGTTGGGGTTGGCGGGCACTGACCCACTGTGGCCAATCTGGGCCCGTGGGTCAAATGACAACGCTGACCTCCCCCTGCTACGCGGTTCGAACCAGGCCTCAGGCCTCCGGCACCCGCAGCACCTCCACGGCGGCCAGCAGGTACGGCACGGGGTCGGGGTCCGTGCCTGCCGCCCACTGCATCCACGCTTCAAACGTCGCGGCAAGATAGGCCGCGCACAGGTAGCCTGCCGTGGCCTCGGGAACGCCGAGACCCACGAGGTGGAGCCGTGCCCGTTCGCGCTGGGAGGCGAGGGATTCGTAGCTCCGGCTGGCCAGTTCCGGATGTTCGGCGATCAGCCGCAGCCGTCCGCGCGACACCGACAGATCGGGAATCACCGCCACGCCGGCGGCAGCGGCCGCTCGCAAGCCCGCCATGACTCCGCCGCCGTCAAGGCCGCTGCCGGTCATCTCGAGGGCGTGCCCCGACGCCTGGATCACCGGCTCCATACCGCCCCAGATCAGATCAGCCTTACTGGAGAAGTACCGGTAGAGGCTCTTGCGCCCGATCCCGGCCTTCCGGGCGATGTCCTCCATGGAGGTCCGTTCGTAGCCATTCTCGGCGAACAGGCGCAGTGCCAGGCTGGCGATGGCGTCCGGGTCAATGGTCGCCGGGCGCCCTGCGGCACGCGTGCCGGCGGCCTGGGGGCGGTGCGGGGACATCCCACCAGTATTCACCCTTTCATTGTGACACAGCGTGTCATAAGGTGGTGTGATCGGCAGCGGAATCATCGGGAAGGTCATTATGGGCAGCGAAGCTACTTGGCAGGAAACCATCACAGCGGGCCGCTTCGCCGGCAGGACAGTGATCGTGACGGGCGCCGGTTCCGGCATTGGTCTGGCTACGGCCCTGCGCGTCGCAAAGGAAGGCGGAAAAGTAATCGCCGCCGACATCAGCACGGAACGGCTGGACGAACTGGTCGCCGGGAACAGCGCTTTGGATCTGGTTCCTGTCGCCGGTGACATTGCGGATGAAGGCGTCGTCGCCGCCGTCGTCGCTGCTGCGGGCGGCCGGGTCGACGCCCTCGCGAACGTCGCAGGCATCATGGACCACTTCGCCCCGATCCATGAGGTTGACGACGCCACCTGGGAGCGGGTCTTCCTCGTCAACGTCACAGCCCTGATGCGCCTCACCCGCGCGGTGGTGCCATTGATGCTTGAGGCTGGTTCCGGCTCCGTGGTCAATGTCGCTTCCGAGGCAGGGCTGCGCGGTTCGGCCGCCGGCGCCGCCTACACGGCGTCCAAGCACGCCGTCGTCGGCCTCACCAAGAACTCCTCGGTGATGTACGGGCCGCGCGGCCTGCGCTTCAACGCCGTGGCTCCCGGTGCCACCCTGACCAACATCGAGGCCACCTGGGGCTCGCAGCTGGCGGCCGAGCGGCTCGGCCCGCTGATGGGCGCCAACATCCCGGCTCCGGCCACGGCGGCCCAGCTGGCGGCTTCGATCACCTTCCTGCTCAGTGACGACGGAACCAATGTCAACGGTGCAATTCTCGCCTCCGACGGTGGCTGGTCGGCGGTTTAATCTCGGGCCGCCGAACGGGCGGTTCCGGAAGAACGGACCGCTCCGGACGGCGCAGTCGGACAACAGAAGAGGACGACGGCGGGAGCTTCCCGCCGTCGTCCGCTTCCTGCTTGTCCGGCTGTTTGTCAGCCGCCGGGCCGGACTAGGCGGGCTTCAAGGCTGTCCGCCACACCGAGACGGCCTTGGCACTGAACGTCCAGGTGGCCGTGCCGCTGGCCCCCGCGGTGGCTTGCACCTTGTCCGCCAGTTCAGCAATCTGCGCATTGGCGGCTTCCCAGCGCTCAGTCCAGCCGCTCGGGGCGGTTGCCGCGGGCGAGGAGCTGTCGAAGCCGACACCGCCGATCAGCATCGCCTTGTTGCTGGCTGTGGTGATGCTGGGAGCCGTGATGCTGGTGGCTGTGTAGGTGGTGTTCGTGGCTGTCACCACCTTGCTGTCCAGTGGCGTGGTTTTGTTGACGCCCCGGTAGGCCGTCATGCCCCCGCCCCATTTAACCGCGGCGCTCAGCGTCCAGCGATAGCTGGCAGGGTCAGCCGAACCCACCACGTGGTAGTACGCAAACACCCGCGCGCCGCTGCTGATGTTGAGGGTGTTCACGATCGGGGTCCAGCCCGAGGGGGCGCTGGCTGCCGGGTTCTTGTCCGCGGTGAAGGACGCGACCAGGACGTCGCCGGCAGCGGTACCTGACGGTTTGTTCAGCGTCACGGCCGTGGTGACCGTGTTGGCGGTCGTGGTGGTGGACGCGCCGACGGTGATACTCGACGTCGGCGGCGGGGGTGTGACTCCGCCCAGCGTCCGGTAGGAGAACCAGTATCGTTTGGTGGCGTTGTTGCTGGCCAGCACCACCAGGCCGGTGGTGCTGTTGACGCTTTGCTTGCTGGTGGTCACATCATTCATGTTCGCGCTGGCCCCGTCCTGGATGATCGGGGTGCCGCGTCCGGATTTGAAGACGGGGTTGTCCATGGAGGCCGTCTTCTCGTAGATGGCGCCGGGGATGCCGGAGTAGGCGCAGCCGCTGACACTGGTGCCGGGCGCCGTGTAGAACGCGTGCACCATGTTGTTCTGCGTATCGAGGACGATCTGCGGGCGGGAAACGCAGTCACCGAGCGTGGCGACGGTGGATCGCGTGAACGCGCCCGTGGCCGGCTTGAAGACCACCAGCAGCAGCTGGGGCAGGGTCTTATCGGTCGAAGTGTCGTTGAGGCCGGTCTTGATCGCCGCGAACACACGGCCGGTGCTGTCGGACTGGAGTGTTTTGATGCTCAAGTGGTCGTCGGCGAGCTTGTTCCCCTTGACGGCGTCCTGGACCTTCCATGCGGACGCCGCGGTCGGACTCGTCCCGTCCGTGTGGGTCGCCCAGTGGACGGCACCCGCTCGCTGGTCGCTCCACATGATGCCGATCTTGTTGCGGCCGAAGGCCACAATGGCCGAGATGTCATCCGGGGCAGGGCGGGGGTTGGCGACAGGAAGGACGAACGGAGAGCTCCAGCTGGTTCCGCCCACTGCGGATCGGTTGACGTAGACGGTGTTGGTGAAGCCGCTGGTGGAGTTGCCGGCAACCTGCGTCCAGGTGGCCCAGATGGCTCCGGTGCTGTCCTTGTCAATCGTCATCGACTCGCTGCTGTTATTGGTGATGGTGGTTGGAAAGCCGCTGTCCAGGGTGAACTTCCCCGCAGCGAAGCTGTAGCGGTACAGCTTGGCCGGCTGACCCGAAACAGAAGCCTTGGGTGCAGAGTCACCGGACACGGTGACCACATGGGAAGCGATGTACAGGTGGCTGCCGTCCCACAGGGTGTCGGACAGCGTGGAGGCGCGGGTGTCGTTGGTGAGGCCGGTGCTGACCCAGGTCTTCGTTGAAACGTTCAGTCGGTAGATTTGCCAGCCCTTGCCGGAGGTCCACATATCGGCCCACCACGACCCGCCCGTGAACCACAGCTTGCTCTGCGGCTTATCCGAGGTTGGCGGGTTGCTCACTCCGGTGTAACTGATGCTCGGATAACCGTAGTTGGTAGCCGCCGAGGCACTGCTGGTGATTCCCAGCAGACCTCCTGCCACAATTAAGGCCATGACCAGGCTTTGACTAATCCAGCGGACAGTTTGTTTCATCGTGATCGCCGTTCCTTAATACGCATAATCGCGGTTTGCATGATGAGTTGCCAATATCTCCCGACTACGGTGATGCCAGCTACTCTTCCCGGAAGTGAAAAGGGTTCCTTCGCTAGTGGAGTTTTCTGTCTTTCGTGGCGGAGAAAGAGCTGACATGGAATACGCGATATGTCCCCCCGGGTGTCAGGCAACCTGCACCCGGCATCCCGTTTCCCCAAAAGTCGCAGCCGCGGGCAAGCGCTGCCTCGACTGCGGTGCGCCGGCCCTAGACCTTGTGCTGGGGGCGGCGTACGGTTCCAGTATCAGGACAAAAGCTCTCAAACTCAACGAATACCGGCGCCAAATCCATCGAGTGAGTACACCGCCGAAGAGCCAGTCCCGGTTCCCGAGTAGGCAGCCCCGGACACCCAAGTAGAGGTGCAGGGATAACGTAGTCCGCTGAACGGACAACCAAGTATTAGCCACTCGTGACACAACATTGGGTGAACTTTAGGCTCAGACCAGGTCACCCGCCGGTGGCTGCTGGGGGTTCGGGGTCGCGCATAGTTTGACGAATATCTCTGAATTCGTCCTTTAGGTTCTCATTCGCTGATGGCAATGCTGTTAGCGTCCGAAATTTCATGAAGTGGTGAGGCTTTTGTCTATTCCAAACTTAGTCCCAGATTCGCCGAGTGAGCGAATCGACGGCTCGCCGAGAGCTTCGGTGAGTGTGGTAATTCCAACTCTTAATGAAGAAATGAATTTACCCTGGGTGCTGCGGCGCATGCCGTCCTATGTGGACGAAGTGGTCATCGTCGACGGTCGGTCCCACGACCACACGATCGACGTCGCTAAGGCACTGAGGGTGGACGTTGTTGTCGTGGCGGAACCGCGCAAAGGCAAAGGCATCGCTGTCCGCGCCGGCTTCGCAGCGGCGTCCGGAGACATCATCGTCATGCTGGACGCCGACGGAAGCATGGACCCGCAGGAAATCGGCTGGTTCGTCTCCCCGCTTCAGCACGACTATGACTTCGTCAAGGGTTCCCGGTACGTCACGGGGGGCGGGTCGGAGGACCTGACCTGGTTGCGGAACGCCGGAAACCGGGTGCTGACAGGGCTCGCGAACACGGTGCTCAGGAGCAACTATTCGGACCTGTGCTACGGCTACATAGCACTCCGCCGGGAGTGCCTTGAGGTTCTCGAGCTGGAGTCCGACGGCTTTGAAATTGAGACAGAACTGATCGTCAGGGCCGCCCGTGCGGGTCTGCGGATCGCGGAAGTCCCGAGCTTCGAACTTGACCGCATCTCCGGTGTTTCAAACTTGCAGACCTTTCGCGACGGATGGCGGGTTCTCCGGACCCTGGCGAAAGAGTGCACTGCGTGGGAAGCGCCAACCGCGGGGGCAAGGCCGGAGGCCCTCCGTCGGGTCAAGTACACCTATCCAAACGTCCGCTTTGCCCGCACACCTACGGACCCGCGGAGCGTGCTTACCGCGGTGAAAGGAGCCTAAGGTGCTCGACTTCAATTTCCGACCCAACGCCTCCGTGGTCATCTGCTCCTACACCGAGCAGCGCTGGGACCTGCTCATGGACGTCCTTGACTCGGTCCACGCCCAGACACTTCAGCCCAAACAGGTGATCGTTGTGGTTGACCACAACGAGGACCTGTATAAGCGGCTGGTTGCCGCTGTTCAGGACGTCACCCTGGTGGAAAGCACCGGGCTGCAGGGACTTTCCGGGGCGCGGAACACCGGCGTGGGCCTGGCCACCTCGGAGATCGTTGCCTTCCTGGACGACGATGCTGTAGCGGCTCCGGACTGGCTTGAAAAGCTGACGGCGCTCTATGACGACTCCGATGTCCTGGCTGTTGGGGGCAAGGTTGAACCTTCCTGGGAAAGCGGACGCCCCGGACACTTCGGCCCTGAACTGGACTGGATTGTGGGGTGCAGCCACCGGGGCATGCCCAAGGTGGCCTCCGAAGTCAGGAACGTCATCGGCGCCAACATGTCCTTCCGGCTGCAGGTTCTGCAGCAGGTGGGCGGCTTCAACCTTTCCCTTGGCCGCCAGGGCACCAAACCGCTGGGGTGCGAGGAGACCGAGATCTGCATCCGGGCCGCGGTCGGTTCCCCGGGGTCGCGGATCGTGTATGAACCCGCAGCCCTGGTCCATCACTACGTCCCACTGCAGCGCGGCACATTCCGTTACATGCTGGAACGTTCCTGGTCGGAGGGAATTTCCAAAGCCCAGGTCAGCCACATTGTGGGCCACAAGCGGGCGCTGGGCCCCGAGCGGCGCTACGTGCGCAGCGTCCTGCCGCGGGCGGTCTTTTCGTCCCTGTCCTCATGGGGCCGTGGTTCCGACCCTCAGGGTGTGCGCAGGGCAGGAACCTACGTGGCCGTTCTGGCGGTTACGGCGGCGGGATACTTCCGGGGCCGCCGCTCTGCCCACGGCGCCGGATCTCTCCTGGCCGGCTCCACTCCCGTCCCCCTCAGCGGCCCGCCCTGGAGGGAAGCCACGTGATTGCAGTCGGAAACGAGTTTGTGGTGGATATCGAGGACGCAGGGTTGGATATCGCTCCTTCAATGGCAAACGAAGCCGTCCCCGACTGGTCGGGAGCGTTGTGGGTCGGTGCGGTGGATCTGGAGTCCCTCGCGGGCTACACCCATCTAAGGCTGCAGGATTCCAAGGGTTACCACCGTGCACGCCTGCTGGTGCGCAGCGGGCCATCCGTCCGGGGCTTCGTCGACGTCGACGCTCCGGGCGGTGTGGTGGACCGGGAGGATCTTGAGACTGCCGCGTCGGCTCTGCCGGCCGCGGTGGCACAGCAGGAGTCGTCGACGCCCTCCATCACGGTGATTGTGTGCACCCGGGACCGTGTGTCCCAGTTGCGCGGTGCCATCGGTGCGATCTTGGGTCTGGACTATCCAAACTTCGACGTGATCATCGTGGACAACGCGGCAAGCGCCGACGAAACCCGCGAGCTTGTGCGCAATGAGTTTCCGGACCCCCGGCTGACACTGATATCGGAACCGCGGCCCGGGCTCTCCAGGGCCCGCAATGCCGGCATGTACCGCGCGGGCGGCGACATCGTCGCGTTCACCGATGACGACGTCGTGGTGGACAGGTACTGGCTGCGGGGCATTGCCGCCGGGTTTGAACAGGCTCCCGATGTTGCGTGTGTGACCGGGCTGGTGCCGGCCGGCGAATTGCGGTCGCCCGCGCAGGGCTACTTCGACGACCGCGTCAACTGGTCCAAAATCGTCGCACCAAAAGTCTTCTCCATGGCGGATCCGCCGGCCGACCTGCCGACATTTCCGTTTTGCCCGGGAGCTTTCGGCACGGGAGCGAACTTCGCGCTGGATCGGCGTTCCGCCCTGGCGCTGGGAGCCTTTGACCCGGCGCTAGGCGTAGGTACCCGCACAGGCGGGGGCGAGGACATCGACATGTTCACCCGGGTAATACTCGAAGGTCACTCTCTGGTGGTCCAACCCTCGGCAATTGTCTGGCACCGCCACCGTGCAGAGCTCGATGACCTGATCGTGCAGGCCCGCGGGTACGGCAAGGGCCTCGGATCATGGTTGACGAAGATCCTCTTGAACCCGCGCACGGCACGGTTCGCGATCGCCCGAAGCCCGCAGGGTGCCCTGCATTTCCTGAAGAACGCCCGGAACCATTCCTTGGGACAAAGTGCGGCAACGGCAGTCCCGGCGCACCAGGACCCTCGCATCGCAAAGGTCCTGCGCGCTGAGCTGGTCTCCGTCGGACGGGGACCACTTAACTACCTTCTTGAGCGGCGGTCGGGACACACATAGGCAGGCTTCCCGGCCTCCGGCACGGTATCCAGAGTTCCTTGGGGGAACGCGTCATAAGGGGACGCTGACTTCCTATCCGCACAGTCCCCGAAGATCGATCAAGAAAGTATCACCGATATGGGTCTCTTACTCCACGATGAAACACCCTCCTCCAAACGCCCAAAACCAACGGTGGCGGCGTTGAGGGCAGACAGGCCATCGGATTTCGCGCTGGCCCTGGCAGGCCTCGTTCTTGCCGTCCTCATCCTCTTTGACCTCGGCGGCCCGGTCCTAGCGCCTGTGACCTTCCTCGGCTGCCTTGCGCTGCCGGGCTGGGCCCTGGTGCGGCGCCTCCCGGATGCTGATCCGGCGGCCCGCGTGGTGTGGACTGTGGTGATGAGCGCAGCCATCTACACCGTCCCGGCCGCGATCATGGCGTGGGTCCATTTCTGGCAGCCCCGGCCCGTGGCAGCCGCCATTCTGATTGCTGCGTCGGCCATCATCGCACTTTTCCCCCCGCCGACCAGGACGGGCCGGCACGCAATCTACGGGCACCCGGTCAGCCGGCGCTCGCCGGATTGGCGTTCGCTGTGGACCCTGGGTGTATTCCGAAGCCACGGCCTCTCAACCTACGTGCCGTGGGCCGTGCTTACGGTCGCGCTGATCCTCTGGGGAATGGCGCTGGCGATGACAGGGGAAGCACTCGTCGGGAACCGGGGGCTCCTGACCACGTTCCCCCTGCTCTGGTACGTCGCCCTGGCCGTCGTCGTAGCGCTGTGCATCTGGGCCGTGGCCGCCAGGAAGATGGCCTCCAATACTTTCCTGGCCGCCTCCACGACGGGCCTCGTCGCCATGCTGTACGCCTCGGCCCCCATGCTGGTCAGTGTTCCGCGCCTGCCTTGGTCCTACAAGCACATCGCGGTGACGGACTACATCGGTGCTACGGGCCAGGTGGATCCGTCGATCGACATCTACAACCGGTGGCCCGGTTTCTTTTCAGTCAGCGCGTTCATGGGCGAGGTCGTCGGGTACCGCGACGCGGTGGACTACGCGGCCCTGGCGGAGTTCGGCTTCGCCCTGCTAAACGTTGTGATTGTTCTCGCCATCGCGAGGACCCTCACCTCCAACCCGCGAATTTTCTGGACCGCAACCCTGGTCTTTGCCCTTACCAACTGGGTGAACCAGAATTACTACTCACCGCAGGCGTTCTCCTACACCCTCTACCTCACGATGTGCCTGATCGCGCTGACATTCCTCCGCGGCACCCCGGTGAGCATCGCCGCCTCCATGGAGGGCCGGCTGCACAAACTGCAGGGCCGGTTCAACCGGAAAGTTCCGGCGACCGCCAATCTTGACGAGATCCACTCCAGCCGCGCCATGGTGTTGCCCGCCACGGTGGCGATCCTCCTTCTGCAGGCCGTGACGGTGGTGAGCCATCAGCTGACGCCCTACATGGCGATCCTGGCGCTCTTCCCGCTTTTCGTCGTCGGGTACTTCCGGCCGAAGTGGCTGGGCCCGGCGATGGCGGCCATGGCGATCCTCTACCTGCTGCCCAACTTGGACTACGTGGACAACAAGTATGGCCTCTTCAGCGGATTCGACATCTTCAAGAACGCCAGTTACACCCCGCCCCAGGTCATCAATATTGAAGACGCTTCGGGCTGGCTTGGCCGCGCACCGGAAGTCCTCTCGCTCGTTGTCGGCCTGCTGGGTGTGGCCGGGCTGTTCCGCAACTTCCTCCGTGGCAACGTCAGGCAGACCGTAATTGTGGCTTGGTTGGCGGTGGCCCCGCTGTTTTGGCTCCTGGGCCAGTCCTACGGCGGAGAGGCCAAATTCCGGGTCCTGCTTTTTGCCCTGCCGTGGCTGGCGATCGGGACGGCCTGGCTGTTCTGGTCCGGGCCGGTCCGCACCCGTAAAGCGGTCACGGGCGCCATCGCTTCGCTGACCATTATGGCCGTCCTCTTCACGATTGTTTATTTCCAGGCCGAAGCGAAATTCCGGGTTCCCAAAGCGGACGTGGAGGCTGCGCAATGGCTGGACGCCCGGGTGGGGCCGCGGGACGTGATTTTCGAAACCAACGCCTTCTTCCCGCTTCTGATCGGGCCAAACTACCCCAGCTACCTCGAATGGGGCCGGGTAACGTCCCTGACCAAGTTCCTCCAGGGCTCCCAGCGCAGCCTGACACCGGAGGGCGTGGAGCAGTACGCGAACAACAACTGGAAGCCTGAGCGCGTCTTTGTTGTCTTCTCGGATTCACAACGGGACCAGGCGATCAAAGACAAATTGTTCGATGCCAACATGCTCCCCGCTCTTGAACGGGAGATAGCCGTAGGGGATAAATCCGATCATGTCTATGACAATGGAGCCGTCCGTATCTACCAGATCAAAAAAACCGGCTAACTTGGGGACGGGCGGCGGTAAAACCGCCAAAGCCATTACGGTCGTCGTCGCAGTAGCGATTCTGGTCGCGGTGGCCTTGTTTTTCCCGAGGCGGCCGGATCCCACCGGCATGCCGGTGGGCGACCTCCCCGGCTGGAAGCAAACCGGAGCCCAGGATTTCACCACACCGGCCCGGCTGGGCCGGGTGGGCGAGGTCTACGGACCTGACATGCGCGGTTACCACGATCTTGAGGACACCTCCGGTGAAGGCCGCTACACGCCGGACTCCGTGCTCTCCGTCAAGGACGGAAAGCTTGACTACTATCTCCACACGAAGGGCAGCACCCCGCGGGTAGCCAGCATCGTCCCCTTTGGCTACGAGGGCCAGACCTACGGCCGCTATTCCATCCGGTTCCGGTCGGACAGCCTGCCTGGCTACAAGATCGCCTTCATGCTGTGGCCCTCCAGCGATGACTGGCTGGACGGCGAGATTGACTGGCCGGAGGGCGAGCTGAACGGGAAGATGTACGGGGTCTCAGCTATCAAGGATTCTCCTTTGAAAGGACCGGAGAGATTTGACCCGGCCACACGGTATTACTCGAAGACCGATGCGACGGACTGGCACGTGGCGACGACGGAATGGACGCCCGGAAAAGTGAAGTGGTTCTGGGACGGCGAGTTCGTCGGAAAGACGACCATCCCGGAAGGTGTTCCCACCACCAACATGCGGCTGACGCTGCAGGCGGAGACGAAGGACGGAGCCGACAGTTCGTCGCCCCGGCCCGAAACCGCCGGCCATCTGGAGGTCGATTGGGTCGTGCAGTATGCCTACGCTCCCTAGAACGGTCCGTGCGAACAGTCCGGCAGGATTTGCAGGCATGATTTCCAGTGTTACGGCGGAGGAACAGATGGAAGTCTCCAGCAATGGCCCGGCCGACCCGGGGGAGTGGAACGGTGAGCAGCCGGACATCCACCCCATGATTGCGTCGGCGTTCCGGGCGCTTGACGGACTGGGCCCCTGGGTCCTGTTGCGGGGCGAAGATGAGCTGGTCCGCCCCACCGGCGACGTCGACGTTTTGGTGGGAGACGGCCACATCCAGCACCTGGACGAGGTGTTGGAAGGCATCGGATTCCGTCGGCTGCTGGCACCAGGGCACGGAAGTCACCGGTTCTATTTCTGCTACGACTCCGCAGCGGACCTGTGGCTCAAACTGGACATCGTCTCGGAGATCTCCTTCGGCCCGTACCAGCAGTGGCCTGCCCCCTTGGCTCGAGGGTGCCTCAAACGCCGCATCCGCAACGGACTGCTGTGGCTCCCCGCCACAACAGAGCAGGCCTGGCTCCAGCTCCTCCACACCATGCTGGACAAGGGCGGCAGGGTCAGGCCCGACCGCGTGGACACCGTCCGGATCGCCGGCACCCTGGCCTCGACCAACGATGCGGTCGCAGCTTACGTCGACCGGCAAGTAGGGCCGGGAACGGCTGCGCAGTTACTCGAACTCGCCAGAACCGGCAGCGTTGAGGAGCTGCCCGGGCCGGCCGTGCGCATGGCGGCGGCCCTGACCGGGAACGCGCCGTTGCGCTCCCGGCTGCTCGCTGGTCGAAACAGGGCGTCCCGGCTGATCAGCCCGACTTTTCGGGGGCGCTTCGGCCGGGGGATTGTGGTCGGCGTGGTGGGCCCGGAGGGTGAGGCAAAGGCTGCGCTGCTGCGCGGACTGAGGGACGCGTTTCCCGTGCCCGGCCGCCACGTGCACGTGGGCGGGGATGAAACCGGACGGTGGGACGGCTGGCTCAGAAGGGTCCCCGGCGGCGGGCTCGGCCCGGAGATGATCAGGCGGCTCCGTGGTGCGGTGGCCGCCCGGTACCACTGTCGACGGGGCCGGCTGGTCCTCATGGACGGTCCGGCCTACGAGTCATCGTTGCGCCGTATTGCCGGCCCCGCTGCCGGAGGCCGGCGGCGGGGGTCCTGGGCGCCCCGACCCGACGTGCTGCTTGAGCTGGACGCGGCCGGCCGGACTTTCTCCGGGGCGAGGCGTCTTCGCAACAGGTGGGTTCTCGATTCTGCCCAGCCTCAGCCGACACTCCAGCGGCTTGCCGCCGGGATAGTCTGGGCGCAGGTGACGGGGTCCGCCCCCGCGCAGGCCGCGTCCGGGGGGTCAGCGACGCTGGAGGGGAGCGTGGGAGAGCAGGCATGAACTTTATCGATTCGATACTCCGTGAGCACCACCGCGAATGGGACCTGGCGGCCTGCGGGCTGGGGGCAGAGTGGTCCACCGTCCTGGTTACGCCGCAGTTCACCACGTCCCGGCATGTTGTGGGCCTCGTTTTCGCGGCCGGGGACCGCCACCCCAGTTTGGTGGTCAAAGTGCCGAGGTGCCCCGGAGACAATGAAGGTGTCCAGCGGGAGGCTGACATGCTCCGGCAACTGAGCGCGATCAGCCGCGGGCGGGTGGAAGGAATTCCGCGCGTCGTGGCCACCCTGGACCGGGGAGACCACACTGTACTCGTGGAGACAGCCCTGACCGGGTCTCCGCTGGACCCGGACCGGGTGGCAGGAAATCTTCCCGCGGCGGTCACCCTCGGGATGGACTTCGTGGCGGCCCTGCCCTGTACCCGGCCGGGCGCGGTTAACGGGGACTGGTACGAACGGGCCGTCGACCGTCCGATGCAGGCCCTCGCCTCACTGCTCCCCGGGGATGCCGAGGTGTCCGCCCTGGTTCACCGTACCCACGAGCTGCTCGCACCCCTCCGGCTCCGCGCGCTGCCGGCCGTTTTTGAACATGCCGACTTGAGCCACCCTAATCTTCTGGTCCAGGCCGGCGGCCACCTCCAGGTTATGGACTGGGAGCGTTCGTCGCTTCACGGAATGCCCGGGCACGACCTCATCTTCTACCTCCAGTACCTCAGCGAATCGTCCGATATGGCGTTCAACCGGGTCGCCCAGGTGGCGGCGTTCGACAAAGCCTTCGGACCCGGCGGGTGGGCGCTGGCGCCGCTCCGCGACCACCTGGTGCTCCGGGACGTCGACCCCGGGTTGCTCCCGCTGCTTGTGATTGCTGCCTGGGCCCGCTCAGCATCCACCCTGGCCTACCGCCTGGCAAGCGAGGGCACCCCGGCGCCGGGATCAGCCCGGCTGCGGGCCGCGGTACTGGATGACCGGGACTTTTGGTTGTGGCGGCATGTGGTGACCTCGGGTGTGAACTAGGCCTGGCGGACTGGTCCCGCTGGACCGGCCCGGATTCGCTGGCAGCGGCGGTTCACGGCAAGATGTTGACCATGGAGCACACAGACCAGCAGCCCTGGGTGAAGAACTACCAGCCGGGTGTCCCGGCCGATATCGAACTGCCCACGGAGTCCCTTGCCGTGATGCTGGAGCGGTCCGTTGCGGAGGCCGGCACCGCGCCCGCGCTGGAGTTTTTTGGCCGCCGAACCAGCTATACCGAACTCGGGGAACAGGTGGACCGGGCGGCCGAGGGACTGCGCCGGCTCGGGGTCCGCGCCGGCGACCGGGTGGCCCTGATCCTGCCGAACTGCCCGCAGCATGTCATCGCGTTCTACGCCGTGCTGCGTCTGGGCGCGGTGGTCGTCGAACACAACCCGCTGTACACCTCGCGCGAACTCCGGCACCAGTTCGAAGACCACCAGGCCCGCGTCGTCATCGTTTGGGACAAAGCTGCTGCCGCCGTCCGGGATTTCCCGTCCGACATCGAAATTGACCACGTGGTCTCGGTTAACCTGCTTGAGGCGTTCCCCGCCGTCAAGCGCCTCGCCCTGAACCTGCCCATCAAGAAACTGCGGGAGTCCCGCGCAGCGCTGACCGGCCCGGCACCGGGGACCACACCGTGGAAGGAACTCCTCCGCCACGGCCGGATAAGCCCGGACCACCCCCGCCCCTCGGTCAACGACCTTGCTGCGATCCAGTACACCTCGGGAACCACCGGCCGGCCAAAAGGCGCGATGCTCACCCACTTCAACCTGCACTCCAACGCCCTTCAGGGCGAAGCCTGGATGCACGGAGCGGAGTACCGCAAGGAGGTTTTCTACGCGATCCTGCCGATGTTCCACGCCTTCGGCATGACGCTTTATTTGACCTACGGCATCCGCAAGCAGGGTCTGCTGGTTTTGTTCCCCAAGTTCGAACCGGATCTGATCCTGGCGGCCATGAGGAAGTCCCCTGCCACGGTTTACTGCGCGGTCCCGCCGATTTACGAGCGCACCGCCATGGCTGCGAAGGAGGCAGGCATCTCACTCCGGTCCTGCAAATTCTGCATCTCCGGGGCCATGAACCTGCCGGACCACGTGGTGGAACTGTGGGAGTCAGTCTCCGGCGGGCTGCTGGTGGAAGGCTACGGAATGACCGAGTCCTCTCCCGTGGCGCTGGGCAACCCCTTCCATCCCACCCGCCGCAACGGCACTATCGGCGTACCATTCCCGTCGACCCTCATGAAGGTCGTCAGCCTGGACGATCCCACGGTCGAGGTAACGCCGGGGCAGCCGGGGGAGCTGCTGCTGAAAGGACCGCAGGTGTTCCAGGGCTACTGGAACAACCCGGAAGAATCAGCGAAGACCCTTACCGCGGACGGCTGGCTGCGGACCGGGGACGTCGTGACCGTGGACGCGGACGGCTTCACCACGATCGTCGACCGGGCCAAGGAGCTCATCATTACCGGCGGCTTCAACGTCGCACCCACCGAAGTGGAGGCGGTGCTGCGCCTGCACCCGGACGTCAAGGACGCTGCCGTTGTCGGCCGGCCACTGGAGCGGGGAGGCGAGATGGTGGTCGCCGCCGTCGAACTTGAGCCGGGCAGCACACTGGACGAGGACGGCCTCCGCGGGCACTGCCGGGAGCACCTGGCCGGCTATAAGGTGCCCAAGCGTATCGTTGCCATCCCGGACCTTCCCCGTTCAATGTTGGGCAAAATCCTTCGCAAGCAGGTCCGGGAGCAGGTGCTGCCCACACTTTGAGAAGGCAGAGCGAGTAGGCGCGGGTGGGATGGAACAGACGGCCCAAGTAGCACCCGGGCACCGGTCCAGAAGCCGCTACTAGTGACACCCGTTGGTGCGGATCGTAGGCTTCAGTACACAGTTGGGACGGCTGTTCCGTGACTGGAAACCCTGGCCCAGGAGGTCTCACCCCATGGTTCATCCACTCCGGAGCGCCGCTCCGGCACTGCCACGGCACGCCCGACGGCGGCGGGCATGACCGCGGACCCGCTCGCCACCCTTTCGGCGGTCCACCCGACGGTCGCCAAAGCCTTCCAGGCACTGGAGGCAACGGGCGTGCCCTGGGTGCTGCTGCGCGGTGAAGACGATCTCCTCCGGCCCTCCGGTGACGTGGACATCCTTGTCGCCCCGGATCTGCTGCCGGATCTGGACCGGGTGATGAACGGAATCGGGTTGTGCCGGGTGCACGCCACCGGGCACGGAAGCCACCGCTTCTACTTCGGTTATTCGGAGTCCGGTGAACTGTGGCTGAAACTGGACTTCGTTACGGAGATTTCCTTCGGGCCGTTCCAGCAGTGGCAAACCCCGTTGGCGCCTGGTTGCCTGGAGCGCCGCATCCGGAAGGGTGGCTTGTGGCTGCCCGCCCCGGCCGACCAGGCGTGGCTGCAACTGCTGCATCTCTTGCTGGACAAGGGCAGCATTCAGCCGCAACGCCAGGAAACCGCCCGGTCCGCCGCCGCCGTCGTGACCCCCGGGGACGTTATCGCCCGCTACGTCGATGGTCGCAGCGGAGCAGGCACCTCTGCCCAAATAGTGGACCTGGTCCGCTCCGGCAGGTTCGGCGGGGCGCCAGGCTTGGCCGCCGGGCTGCGGTCCGGCTGGACTGCCGGGGGGCCGCTGCGCACCCACGGGCTTGCCCTGCGGAACCGGGCGCTGCGCCAGCTCAGCCCGAGGCTCCGCGGCCCGGGGCTGATGGTGGGCGTGATGGCCCCCGACGGCGCCGGCAAGACCACCTTGCTGAACGGCCTGCGGCGGGAGTTTCCCATTCCCACGGCCTACGTGTACATGGGACTGTGGGGCGCGGGCCCCTGGGACGGCTGGCTCCACCGGGTGCCCGGCGGACGGACCGCGAAAAAGATGTACCGGGTCCTCAAGGGCGGGACGGCCGCACGGTACCACCGCGCCCGGGGCCGGGTGGTCCTGATGGACCGGGTGGCCTACGACGCGCTGCTGCCCAGCGTCGCGCCCGGCAAAACAAAGTCCAGTGTGTCCGATTCGCTTGCTGTGCGGCTGGCAGCTGCCCCTGACCTCCTTCTGGTCCTGGACGTCCCGGGCGAGGTGATGTTCTCCCGCAAAGGAGAGCACACGGCGGAGATTCTGGAGGGCTGGCGGCAGTCCTACCTCCAGCTCGCGGACCGGCTGCCCGGATCTTGCATCCTTGACGCCGCCCAGCCCCCGCATGTGGTCCAGGCCCAGGCAACCCGGACGGTATGGGGCAGTATGTGCCCGGGAACCGCCGGGGAACTCCCGGAGGATGCTGCCTCCCTTTCGCTGCACTTGTGGCGGCTGCTCGATTGGCGGTTCCTGGTGCCGGTGCTGCAACCCCGCAATGTGGGCTACGGCGGCGCGGTGGGCCCGGATCTACTGGCAGCGCTTCATCTGCTGGACCCCGACGCTGTGCGCATTCCGCTGGGCGGGGTGGGCATAGCGGCTGATGCGTTCGACGTGGTACTTCTCCGGGAGCCTGACCTGCAGCTCTTTGCCGATGCAGCGGCGGCGGTAGAACCCGGGGGGTGGATGTGCGCCCAGGTTAAACGCTCGTTCCTGCGGCGTTCCGGTCCGCGCACCCTGGCTGGATGGAAGCGGACGTTTAAGCGGCGCGGCTTCGATGACGTCAGTGTTCACTGGCACGCGACCACCCTGGACAGCCCGGGCCGGCTGGTGCCGACCGCATCGGGCACCGCGGTCCTGGACACGCTGTCGCTGCACAAGGGAGTCCGCTTCGGGCTGGCAAAGGCTGTTATGGCACGGCTCGCCTTGATGGTGCGGCTGTTCGACGCAGCCGTCCCGGAGGGAACCGTGACGGGCCGCCGGCCCGGGACCTGAGCAGGTCCACAGGTTTAGGCGGTGCCGGCGGCGGGGGCCGGTCCGGCGGCACGCCTGCTCACCGGCGTCGGATCAGCTGCACCAGCTCGTCATGGAGGGGCCGGAAACCGAAGCGGAGAATCGCGTAGACGACCGCGACGGCGCTGGGCACCACCAGGGCCAGGGTCAGCACTTCGCCCGGGACCGGCGCCGCCAGGACACCCAGCCCAACCACTGCCACGGCCACCCCGCAAACCAGGCCGGGAGCCATCGCTCGGAGCAACTCGCCGGTGCGCAGCTCGATCACCCGGGCGGCCACGAGCTGCATGCCGCAGGCAAACAGCACCGCCACCACGAACTGGGCGCAGGCCACGCCCACGATGCCCCACTGGGTGGCCCACAGCAGGACCGGGAGGAGAATGACGAGACGGACGAGCGAGACCCAGATGGAGAGGCTCGGCCTGCCGATTGCCTTGTAGACGTCGTTGGCGCCCGCGCCCAGGGAGCGGGCCGCGGCATAAAGGGCAAGGAAAACGAGTGGCAGCACAGCGTCCAGCCACTTCTCCCCGAAGACCAGCGGCACCAGCACTGGAGCCACCACCGCCAGCCCCACACCCGTGGTGACCCCGTACAGGGACTGGATCCGAACGCTGGTCAGATAGCCGGAGCGGAGCCGTTCCGGCTCGCTGCGGACCTTGGCGTACAAGGGAAACAGGACAGTTGAGAGCACAAAGAAGACATTGAGGATCAGTGCCTCGGGGAGGCGGAATGCCAGGGTGTAGTAGCCCAGGGCGTGCGCCCCCAGAAGCAAGCCAATGATCAGATAGTCGATGTCGAAGATCAACCGGGCAAGCATGCTGCTGCCGGCGACCGGTGCCCCGTATTTCAGATTGGCTTGGAGGGCATCTTTGCGAACACGCCAGATTTGCCAGGGCGCCGCTCTGCCCACCAGGAACCAGCACGTCGCCGCGTACGCCACCGACCCTGCAGCCGTTCCCACGGCCAGCGACCAGGCCCCGTGGCCCGTGAAGGCCAGGCTGAGGGTGACCGTCCCCATCGTCGCGGCACGAATGACGGGGGCCGCCGTGAGCTTCCGGAATTGCAAATCGCGCCGCAGCAGGGCTTCGGGAACGGCGCCGAGCGATGTCGCCAGCACCGAAATGCCAAGAACCTGCACCAGGGGCTGCACTCCGGGAAGGCTGAAGATCTCCGCCACCAGCGGCGCGAGGAGGAACGCGCCCAGCCCCAAAAGGAAGCCCAGCACCGCGGAAATGAGCAACGCGGACCTCGCAATGACACCGGTACGGGGCAGGTACACCAGCGCCTGGGCCACACCGGCGTCGGCGATCGTCTCCGCGTAGCCCATGAGCACGAGGGCCAAGGCCACCAGGCCGTACTCCTCGGGCGACAACAGCCGCGCCAGCACGATGGTGGTGACCAGGACGATTATTCGACCGCCGGCGAAGGCCAGCCCCTGCCACACGGCGCCGCGGACGCCGGTCCGGGCCAGTTCCCCGGGCGCGTACGTCATGCCGGTGAACTTCCGAGGGGAAGGCCGGCGTTGCCGGAGCGAATTGCGTTGCGCAGCTCGTCCAGGTATTCCTGGGTGCACACCTGCCAGGTCCGGACCTCGCCGGCGGTCCGCTCTGTGTCTTCCGGCCGCGGCCCCGTCAGCCGGTTGATGACGTGGTCGGCAAAGCGCGCGGAGTCCTCTTCGATGGTCAGCAAGGGGTGGGGGTCCTGCTCGCGGGCGGCGACGGGGGTGGCGACAACGGGGAGCCCGGAAGCCAGAGCTTCACGGACGGAGTTCCGGATGCCCACCCCGTGTTCGTCAGGAAACGCTGCCACATCAGCGGACTGGAAGACCTCCAGCACCGACGGCACGTTCGCCAGGACCTCCACCCGGGGGCCCGCCAGGGAGAGAACCTCAGGTTCCGGCCGGCGGCCGGCGAGGACGAACCTCGCGTCCGGGACCTTCTCCCACACCAGGGGAGCGATGGTGCCGACGAGGACTTTGGCGCTGTCGATGTTGGGTCCGTAGTTCAAGCTGCCGACAAAGCAGACCACGGGCCCGGATCCCTTGACGGCAGGACGGAGGGCCTGCTCGGCTCCGTTCGGGATGCTCCGCACGGGCCGCGCCAGACGGCGGGACCATGCGACGGCGTCCTGGGCTCCCACCGTGAGGAGGCGCGCCCGGCCGGGGAGACGGCGCTCGGCCTGCAGCGCCTGGCGCTCCCGCGCTTTGTACGCAAGCCGGAGCCGCCCGGCGATGGCGGTGTCCATCCCTGCCCGGATCGACCAGGGATCCACCGTCTGCAGGACCAGCGGTCCCTGCACCTGGCGGGCGAGGACGAGCGCGTGCGGACCGTGGATCAAGGTGGCGTCGCACTGCGCGGACAGCGCCGCCGCCGCCGCGAGGGCCTCCGCCGTGGAACGCTCATACTTTCCCACGCCGTTCAGGCCCCCGACCGACAGCGCCAGGGCCGACCGGCGGCTCCGGGGGGTCAGGACGTGCACCTCCGCGCAGCGGCGTCGCACCTCGTCCGGAAGTTCGACCGGACCCGCAAACGTCAGCAGAGTCACGTCCACCTCAGCCGGCAAATTCCGCAGGATCTCATAGGGGATCATCGAGCTGCCGTCACCGAAGACGGGGTCCCGGTTGGGCACACTTTCTGTAATGTACAGAAGCTTCATTGCACGAGTGTACTGGACCGCGCGGGCGCGGGGCCGGGCTTTCGGCGGCCTGTTTCGGTCCGCGGGCCTGAGCCCCCTGGAGTCAGCCCAGCAGGTCGTCCACGTAGCACCAGCGCCAGTTCTCGCCCGGTTCGATGCTCCGCATAACGGGATGGCCCGTGGCGGCGAAATGCTTGGAGGCATGGGTGCCGGCCGACGAATCACAGCACCCCACGGTGCCGCAGGCCAAACACATCCGGAGGTGGACCGGCGTCGTGCCTTCCCGGACACAGTCCGCGCACAACGCATCTGCAGCCACCACGGGATCCGGCGCGGTTTCCAGGTGCGGGCACACCCCACCCGGCTGCGCGAGCCCCTCGCCGCCGCCGCTGGACAGGTCCAGGTCCTCCACCGCCGCGTCCAGCATCGATTCCTCCACGTCCAGCCGTTCCAGGACCGAGCTGAGAACCTCATGCGGGTACCCGCCTCCGCGGCGCAATTCCAGCACCTTGGTCCGTTCAGCGTCCAGCATCGCAAGACGCAGCTGGGCGTAGCGTTGACTCGGTGTTGCCGCCTCGGCCGAGGGCCTGCCCAGGCGCTCCCACGCCGCCAACCCGCGCTCCTGGGCCCGGCGTTTAAGCATCGCCATGACCTCGGGCGGATCGGCCTCGGTCCGGAGTTCATGCAGCCGTTCCACCCCGGCCGCCGTGGCCAGCTGCATCAGGGACGCCTGATTGAGGGCGTCCTCCCGCTGGTCGGGGCCCTGGACGCGCAGCAGCCGGACCAGTGAGGGCAAGGTAAAGCCCTGCAGCGCCAGAGTTCCGCCCACCACCACCATCGCCGCCAGCACCAACACGGAACGGTGCTCCAGATCCGCCGGCAGCACCAGCACCGCCGCGAGGGTAACGACGCCGCGCATGCCCGCCCAGGACACAATCGCGGCATATTGCCACGGCGGGGCGGGCTCCTTCTTGCGGACGGCCGGAATGAGCCGGGGCAGGTACGTTGCAGGAAAAACCCAGACCGGCCGGAGCAGGAGCACGGCCAGCAGGATAACGGCGCAGCCGGCCCAGATCCGGGGCGCACCCAGTGAATCGCCCTGAACGCCCTGGATGATGGTGCTGACCTGGAGCCCGATCAGCAGAAAGACAGCGTTCTCCAGCAGGAACTGCACCGTGTGCCAGTTGCTGCGCTGGCTCAACCGCGCAGCCCCGTTCGGCATGGAAGGAGCCTTGGTGCCCATCACCAGACCGGTGACGACGACGGCGAGTACCCCGGAGGCATGGATCGCCTCCGCCGGGAGATACGCGATAAAGGGTGCCATCAACGAGATGGACGTGTTGATCGCGACGTTCCGGATCCGTTTGCGCAGTTGTGTCAGCGCGGCGGCCGCGGCCAGGCCCACCGCGAGCCCGCCCCCGGCGGCGAGGAGAAACCCGCCGGCCAGCCCGGCAACCGAAACGGTTCCGGCGATGGCGGCGATGGCCGCCCGGAGGCAGACCAGGGCGGTTGCATCGTTGACCAGGGATTCGCCTTCGAGGATGGTGACGACCCGGCGGGGCATGCCCACTTTCCGTGCGATGGCGGTCGCCGCGACGGCGTCCGGCGGCGCCACCACGGCGCCCAGAGCGATCGCTGCGGCGAGCGGTATCTCGGGGAACAGCCACCAGACGACCAGACCAACGGCGATCGTGCCAAAGATCACGTAGCCGACCGATAGCAGCCCGATGTCGCGCCGGTTCGAGCCGAAATCGAACAGCGACGTCCGCAGCGCCGCGGCATAGAGCAGGGGCGGCAGCAATCCCACCAGGACGAGTTCGGGGTTCAACTCAATGTCAGGGACGAACGGCAGGTACGACCCGATGACGCCTGCCAGGACCAGCACCAGGGGCACGGAGACGTTGATCTTCCGGCCCAACGCGCTGCCCGCGCAGATTACTGAGGTGAGTGCAAGCAATCCCAGAGCGACTTCCATGGGGCTATTGTGTCAGGCGTGGCGAAAAGTCCGACCGGCGGCCTGCCGGGTCAGTACGCCGCGATCTGCGCCAGATACCCGTAGTACTTCCCGTCGATCGGGCGGAACGGATCGCCGTCGAAACCGAAGCTCCGGTGCTGGCCGTTGTAGGCGGCGGTGAGGTCGAGAAATTGGGACATCAGTGCTTTGCCCGAGCCCTCGCACTCACCGTCACTGATGCACAACGCCAGTGAGCCGGCGACGGCGGGGCTCGCAAAACTGGTTCCGTGACCCACTGCATAACCCGCCGGCTCCGGGGACGTGGAGGCCACGCAGAACCCGGGGCCCGCGATCGTGTGGGCCTCGTCCTTGGACCGGCTGGCGAAGTTGGAGAAGAAGGCCGGCTGGTCGTCCAGTTGGCCGACAGTGGACCAGTCCTCCGCCCCGCAGACCGGGGACGCGAGGCCGCCCCGCTTGCCATCGAAGTCTGCCATCGCCGTGGCCGTAAGCACCTCGTCGTAGGTGGCGGGAACGATGTTGGCGATGTCCTCCCCGGAATTTCCGGCGGCTACGACGTAGGCGACGCCGGCCTTGACCGAACGGCAGATGGCGTAATGCATCGGATCCGTGCCTTTACCGCAGTCAGGGGTGTCTGCGCCGCGTCCGCCGATGCTGATGTTGGCTACCTCAATGTCATTGTCCGGGTCCGCGTCTTTGCGGGTCGACGTTACCCAGTCGATGGCGCAAATGAGCATCTCTTCCGTGATCATCTCGTTGTCGTTTACGACGCGCACGGACCACAGCGGCGTTCCCGGTGCTGCGCCGATCACGCCCTGGTGGTTGTCTTTCGCACCGATTACGCCGGCCACGAAGGTTCCGTGTCCGACTTTGTCCGTCGGGGTCACTTTAGCCGGCGATCCGGTGGAGCAGTCGATGCCGCCGCGCACGTTAAGGTCCGGGTGGGTTGCGTCAATGCCGCTGTCGATCACTGCCACGTTGACGTCCACAGCGTTGTCCGCTCCATGGTGTGTCCGGTCACCAGGGGTGCCGCCCATTCTCTGCCACCAGTCCGGTGCCGCCTGGGTGCTGGGTAACGGGTCCGTGGGCTGCTGGAATTCCCGGGCTGCGGTGACGAAGTCAACGCCCGGGTCGGCCGCGAGGCGGGCCGCCGCGGAGGGGGCCATGGTGGCTGCGTAACCGTTCACTGCACTGCGGTAGACCGTGGAAACGCTCAGACCGTAACTGTCCTGCTGGGCCGCAGCCGCGGCTCCGGCGTCCGCCACACTGTCCTTCAGCACCACAATGTAGCTTTGTTCCTGCTCGGACGCGGAGGAGGGAACTGCTGCGGAGAGGACCCCGGCCACAGCGAGGGCCAGCGCTGCAAGGCCGCCTGCCAAGGACCGCATCCGCAACCTCCGCAACGGCGCCGCGGACGGTGAAGCCGAGTTGCCGGGATTCTGCGGCGGGCACGCTACTGCGATCGCCCGTCGTCGGTACGATCCTGGATGTCGGACGTGGCTGGACATAGTGGCCTCCCTCAAGCGTCTACGCTAACGAGTGCCCCCGGTCATAGCTTAGGCCCGTGAGTGCGCATTGCACACGGACTTATGCCCCTAGGCCCTCAGCCAGTCCTGTTCGAAGTCCGGGTGGTCGAAATAGGGCAGGGCCAAGGTGTGGAGCGAGTGCTCCATCCATTCAAGGGATTGCGGGATCCAGCCGGCGTCCTGGCCGGCATCGCTGACCAGGGTGGCGAGGGCCGCCTGGCGGGCGGATTCCACGATGCTGATCAGGCGCCGCTTTGCCTCGCACTCCAGCAGCAGCCGCTGTTCGTACCAGGCTCCGGATTTCGAGACAGTCCGGTCGCCGAGGAGGGCCCGGGCCGCGGCCTCGTCCTCGCTGATCCGCTCGGACAGGAATTCGACAATGTCCACACCGTGAGCCTACGCGCCGCCCGCACCAGCCAACCGGAGAGGGCATCACTGGCGGTCAGTGCGCCGCCAGATGTGCCGCGTCTTCGGGACCGGCATGGCGGTACGGCCCTTGGTGCCTATGCGGTGTCCTTGCCGCTAAATTTTTGCCTCGGGCCCGGTGCCCGGTGCCGGCCTCGGGGGTATATTTCGAAGGAGAAGGATCCTGAATCGATGAGTCACGAGGGGCGCGCCATGACGGTGCCACATTCGGAGGAAACCGGTGAGCGGGCGCCGGGGCTGCAGGACATTGACCCGATCGGCGCCGAGGCACTCGCCACCCGGCTTGGTGATATCGCGCGCGAGCTCCAGCAGGAGGACGACCTCGACTCCACGTTGGCCGGAATCGTGCACGCCGCGCTGGAGCTTGTGCCGCATGCTGCCGAGGCCTCGGTCAGCCTGATCGCGGGACGCCGGATGATTGACTCGCGTGCCGCTTCCAGCGATTTGCCGCGCCGGGTGGACGCCCTGCAAAGCGAAACCAGTCAGGGGCCGTGCCTGGATGCAGCCTATGATAAGCGGATTGTCAGCGCTCCCGACCTCAGCACGGATGCGCGCTGGCCGGAGTTCTCGCGGCAAGCGTTCATGCTCGGAGCGCGGAGCATGCTGTCCTTCCCGCTCTTCGTGGACAGTGACCACCTCGGAGCCCTGAACCTTTTCGGGAACGACGTGGACGTCTTCGACGCCGATTCGGAGCGGATCGGGGCCTCGCTGGCCGCGCACGCCGCCGTCGCCGTGGCTGACAGCCAACAGATAGGCCAACTGACCCTTGCCCTGGATAGCCGGGACCTGATCGGACAGGGGAAAGGAATCCTGATGGAGCGCTACAAGATCACGGCACAGCAGGCCTTCCTGCTCCTCTCAAGGGCCAGTTCGGAGCTGAACATCAAGCTCCGCGACGTCGCGGAACGACTGACTGTCAGCGGGGAAATGACCAAGAGGCACTGACTCCCCGACGCCAAAGCGTCAGGCCGGGTGATTTTCCGCGATGCTGGCGCCCGGGTGCTGGTCCGTGATCAGCGTCGAGCACACCCGCGATATCGGTTCACCGCTGGTCCGGGCGCGGTGCAGTAACTCCCGGAAGGCTTCCTCGGCTGACAGACCGCAGCGTTCCATGAGGATCCCGCACGCGCGGTTGGTGTTGTCCCGGCCCTCCAGTGCCGCTTTGAGCGGGTCGCTCAGGCGCCGGGGCGTTTCCGGTCCCTGGATGTGGGCCAGCAACGTGGCGGCGGGAACGGCAAAACTCTCCAGCAGATGCCCGGTGTTGGCCGTATAAGCAGCCGGCAGGGCGGCATAGAGGGTCAGGGTACCGATGGTGCCGCCTGCAGCGGACAGCGGTGTGCTCACAGCAGAGCGGACCGGAAGGGAGACCGCCGTCTGGCTCCAGAGCGGCCACCGGGCGTCAGCGGCGGCGTCGTGCACCATGACGGTTTTATGCGTTGTCCACGCATCCAGGCTTGGCCCCTGGCCCAGACGGTGTTGGGCGGCGTCCGCCTGCTCCCCGAAACGTCCCGTGGCCGCCGTAGTGCGTCCCTGCCCCAGCGCGTCGAACACGGATACGCCTGCCCCGGTGGATCCGGGGATGACGTCCTTGACCGCCCTGACGAGAAGTTCGAGGGCGCGGCCCACCTTGTCCTCGGTGAGCAGGAGCCCTTTGATCCGCGCAAGAACAGCCGTCAGTTCATCGATCGGAAGGGGATTGAATGGCTGGTTGAGCACTTTTAGCCTCATGCCGTGCGGGGGCAATCGCCCTGCGGATGCCCCCTGCTGAGCCGGGACGCCTCAACCGGCGGTCCGCCACCAGCATAGGCCCTGATGCTATGACTCGTAGTCTTCCACTTGCTCGACAGGGCGCGGCTGCGCGTCGTCCGGGTTTTCCCCGTACTGCCGCTTGGCTCTGCGCTGCCGCAGGAGGTCCCAGCACTGGTCCAGATCCTCCTCAATGCGCTTCAACCTGGCGTGCTCCGGGCCGTGTTCATAGTCCGGGGAGGCAGAGGGTGCCTTTTCGCGGAGAACTTGCTCTTCCTCTACCAGCGCCGAAATCCGTTCCAATAGGTGTTGTTCGTCCATGTCGGCCTTCTTCTTGGGTTGCAGTCTTCCCGCCAGAGTAGCGACGCAACGATCCGCTGGCCAGAGGACCTGTCGTTGGCGGCAGGACCAGACGCCGGCGGTATAATCAGCTTGCTTATTAGTTTGTTGCTTTCTAGAGTGGACTCCGGTAGGACTTCAATCTCTCCGGTGAAGGATCCGGCCGGCGCGACCGCCGCCTGATCCGTCCGGATACTCAAGGAGGAACCATGTCAGAGCACAATATTGCCGGTAAAAAAGTCGCCTTCCTGCTCACGGACGGCGTGGAACAGGTAGAGCTCACCAGCCCCTGGGACGCAGTGAAAAAAGCCGGCGGAGAGCCCACCCTGGTGGCCCCCAAAAGCGGGAAGCTGCAAGGCTATGACGGCACGGAGAAAGGCCAGGAGTTCGACGTCGACCTGACCGCCGCCGAAGCCAACGCTGCTGACTTCCACGCTCTGGTGATCCCCGGCGGTGTTGTCAACGCCGACCACCTCAGGGCCGACAAGGATGCCCAGGCATTCGCCCGCGCCTTCTTCGAACAGCACAAGCCGGTCGCTTCCATTTGCCACGGCCCCTGGCTGCTGATCGACGCCGGTGTGATTAATGGCCGGAACGTCACCTCCTACCACACGCTCCAGACCGATCTGAAAAACGCCGGTGCCACTTGGAGCGACGAGGAAGTCGTCGTGGACCAGGGCCTCGTGACCAGCAGAACCCCTGCTGACCTCACGGCCTTCAATGACAAACTGCTTGAAGAAATCGAAGAGGGCGAACACGCCGGACAAACGGCCTGACTGCCGCAGCCCGGCAGTGCGTCCCGCGGCACCTACCCCGCTCGGAGGATTTGGGGCAGGATACCCCCGTAACGTGCATAGCCCCGCCGTACCACGGCATTCCGGCTGGCACCCACCTGCAAGGAGTCCAGGCGATGACCACACTCAACCCCTACCTGAGTTTCCGCGACACCGCCAAAGAAGCCATGAGCTTCTACCAGTCGGTGTTCGGCGGCGAGCTGAACATGAGCACTTTCGGCGACTACCACGCCAGTGAAGACGCCACCGAGCAGGACAAGATTATGCACGCCATGCTGACCACCAGTCATGGGATGGTGCTGATGGGCGCGGATACGCCGAACGGCATGGCCTACACACCCGGCAGCAGCATCTCGGTCTCCCTCAGCGGCACCGACGAAGCCGAGCTCCGCGGCTATTTCGACAAGCTGGCCGACGGCGGAAAGGTGACGGTACCCATGGAGAAGTCTCCCTGGGGAGATGTCTTCGGGATGTGCTCCGACAAGTTCGGCACCGACTGGCTTGTCAACGTCGGCTCCGAACCGGGTCAGGAGGGCGGCGCGGGCTGAGCTGCCGCCCGTTCCCGGTCCCCGGCCCACGCCTCTGGCCGGCGGCCGGGGACGGGAGTATGCTCCCACCATGGACCAGGATCCGGTGGTGTCGAATCCCGGCTTGTACCGGGTGGTTTTCGAGAACGAGCGCGTGCGCGTGCTTGAATACCGTGACCGGCCCGGGGACAAGACCGTCGAGCACGCCCACCCGGACAGCGTCATGATCACTCTGACGTCTTTCCGCCGCCGCCTGTCCGGCCATGGGGACGCTGTCGACGTCGACATCCCGGCCGGGGCGGCCCGCTGGCTTAACGCCCAGGAGCATTCCGGTGAGAATATTGGTGACTCGGAAACGCACACCATGTTCGTCGAACTCAAGGAGCCTGGAGCTGGAGCCGGAGCTGGAGCTGGCGACCGGGCGGTGCTGGGTCCGTCAACCAGCTGAGCGGAGTTCCGGCTGCCAGCCCCCACCGGCGGCCCGCCGTATTCCCCTCCTTCGCCGGCCCGGATATCCTTGGAGCGGCCCGGATGCAGCACCCGCTCGGGCACTCGAGTCCGCCCCAGAGAGGCACGTCATGACTGAAAAGCTTCACCTCACGCCGGAGGACGAGTTCCCTGAAGATCTCAACGAGGTGGACGACAAGGAATTGCAGGTCCTGGACAGCCAGGTCCAGCGGCAGCTGGATTACGAATATGTGGCAGACGGCGAACCGAACCCCGAGACCGAGTTCCGACACTACGAACTCGATGAGGAATTCAGCGAGCGGGATGAACGGCACGACTGACAGATCAACTGTCAGTATGCTTATTAGGCGCTGACAGTCGCGCAGCCCCTATAAGCCGAACAGAAATGAGCCACCATGAGCAGGCCCGAGCGACTTGAGATCGAGGTCGCAGGGCATCTGGGCCATGTGTTCGTCTCCAAAGGACCTGCCGCGGGAGATGCACCACGCCCGGCCATCGTGCTGGTCCACGGGATTGGCGTCTCGCATCGTTACCTCAGCAGGCTCCACAGGGTGCTGGCGGACTCGGCGGATACCTACTCCATCGACTTGCCCGGCTTCGGCTCCACCCCGCGGCCGGACCACACCCTCTCCGTGCCGGACCAAGCCACCTACATCCTCGGGGCCCTGGAACAGCTCGGCGTCTTGAGATTCGCGCTCGTCGGACACTCCATGGGGAGCCAGTTCGCAATCGACGCCGCCCTGCAGCAACCCGAGCGTATTACCCAATTGGTCCTCATGGGGCCCGTCGTCGATGCCAAGCGCCGGACCGTTGCGCAGCAGGCCCTGGCCCTCGGGCGGGACAGCCTGTTCTTCGAAAGCCCGTCCTCGAACCGCCTGGTTCTGACCGACTACTTCCGCTGCGGCCCCACCTGGTATATAAAAACCCTGCGGGTCATGATGGGCTACCCCACCGAAGAGCGGATCACGGGTGTCACAGCACCGGTCCTCGTAATCCGGGGAGCCAACGATCCCGTGGCCTCCGTGGACTGGTGCAGGCGGCTAGCCGGACGCGCGGCCACGGGCCAGCTCATCGAAGTCAAGGGCACCGGTCACGTGGTGCAGCACAACCGTTCGCAGGAAGTGGCAGAAGCCATCCTGGACTTCGCCGGCATCAGCCAGGCAGCGGAGGATGCCCCCCGGGTGGGCCGCGCGTGACAAGCGTGCTGCAAACCGGGCGCTGGTGGCTTCAGGACTACATCTACGCTGCTGGGCGCCAGCTTCTGAGCGCCGTGTCCCGGACCAGGCCCGATGATTTCCTCAGCGGAACCGGGCGGCCGGTGGTGGTGATTCCGGGAGTCTACGAGGACTGGCGCTTCATGCTGCCGTTGGTCAAGCGGCTCCACCAGGCAGGGCACCCCGTGCATGTGCTGGGCCTGTTGCATCGGAACCGGCTTGCCGTTCCGAAGGCCGCGGACCTGATTGCCGCCTACATCCGGGACCGCGAACTTTCCAACGCGGTGATCGTGGCGCACAGTAAGGGCGGCCTGATCGGCAAGTTCGTGATGATGCAGATGGACCCGGAGCACCGGATCACCCGCATGGTGGCGGTGTGCTCGCCGTTCTCCGGCTCCCGCTACGCCTCTTTCATGCTGCTGCCAAGCCTCCGGGCATTCTCCCCCCGGAATGCCGTGACCATGCAACTCTCGCGGGAGGAACGCGTCAATGAGCGCATCACCTCGGTCTATGGAGTTTTTGACCCGCACATCCCCGAGGGCAGCGTGCTCCCCGGCGCCCGGAATATCCAGCTGGACACTGCCGGGCATTTCCGGATCCTGGCCCATGAGGACACGATCCGGACCATTTTGGACATCGCTGCCGCGCCGTAGCGGCGATGGTCCCGGACCTAGGCGTCGAAGTGTGTCCTCGCCGGCCCCTTGCCGAGCGATTCGACCACCCCTGCCGCTACCAAATGCACCTTGATGTTCCGCGCGCTGGAAGCGGCCTTGAGGAGTTGGAAGGCCTCGGCCTGGCTGCAGCGGTTTTGGGCCATAATGATGCCGACCGCCACGTCAATAACGGTTCGTGTCTCCAGCGTCGCTTTGAGGTTCGCCGCCGTGTCACTTAGGTGCGCAAAACGCACCGCCAGACGTAAGGCCAGGGAGGCCTGGCTCACGAAATCCCGGGCCAGGTCCATCGCCCTGCCATCGAACCGGCCGGCCCGGTGTGAGTACAGGTTGAGGGCCGCCCGCGTGTCATCGTCCAGCAGGAACGGCAGCGCCAGTATCGAACGGACGCCGTGGCCGCGGACCGTGTCGGCATACAGCGGCCAGCGGCCGCAATCCCTCAGATCGCGGATGTGGACGGTCTCCTGTTCCCGGGACGCTGTTACGCACGGGCCGTCGCCATAGGTGTACTGGATTTCGTCCATGGCCTGGGCAGCTGCGCTGCTGCTGGCCACCGTCGCGCCCTTCCGGTGCCGGAAGAGCGTGATGCCGCAGAGGATTTCATCGCCGGGCTCGGAGAGGCTGCGGGCGGAAACCCGTGCCAATTCGCGGAGGAAATCCTCGACGTCGGAGCTGTTGAGCACCAGTTCGTGCAGGTGCTGGTTTGTGGAAGCTGTGTCTATGGAAGGTGCGGTTGATTCACTAACCACTGTCTCACGTGCCGTTTCGCTCAGGTTAAGACGATCCGGATGGGCGGCCTTCCACAGACCGGAACGGCAGTGGCGGACGGCTTGCAGCCGGGTCGAAGAACAATCCAACGGCTTGCTGCAAAACCGTACCGGAAAATTATATACAGCAGGCTCCCGCGTCCCTCACCCACCCCACCCTGGACGGCGCGGGCGGGAAACCGTCCGGCGATCCGGCTGTGGACGTACCCTTGGACATAACCCGATGCTTGAACGGACACTCCATGCCACAGCTCGAGACCAGGGAACCGGCTTCCCAGCCCCTCGCGATCACCGACGCCGCGCACCGGCCGGCGGAGGAAGTGCTCGAACGGCTCGGAGTGGGCACGGATGGCCTCAACAGCGCTGAGGCTGCCCGGCGCCTCGCCGAGCTGGGGCCCAACGCGGTTCGCACCCACCAGGCCAGCGGATGGTCCGTTCTTGGCCGGCAACTGCGCAGCCCCATCCTGATTCTGCTCCTCATCACGGCCGGACTTTCGCTGTTTCTCGGCGACGCGACGAATTCGATCGTGATCGGCGTGATCCTGCTGGTCAGCGTCGGTCTCGGGTTCAGCAACGAATTCCGTGCCGAACGCGCCGCGGAAGCGCTGCACTCCCGCGTCACCCACCGCGCCGTCGTGGTGCGCGACGGAACACCCGAGGAAGTGGACGTCACCTCCCTGGTTCCCGGCGACGTCGTGCACCTGGCGATCGGCGCGATCATCCCGGCTGACATGCGGCTGCTGAACGCGAAGGACCTGCTCTGTGATGAGAGCATTCTGACCGGGGAATCCATGCCGGTCAGCAAGGATCCCGCCCGGGTGCCGGGCGCGGCGGCGCTGGGGGATCTGGCGTCCTGTCTGTTCATGGGCACCGTCATCCAGACCGGAAGCTGCACCGGCGTGGTGGTTTCCACCGGCGGACGGGCCGAATTTGGCCGGATCGCGCTGGGCCTGGGTGAGCGCCAGCCCCAGACCGAATTCCAGCTTGGCCTGCAACGCTTCTCGTACCTGCTGCTGCAGGTGGCGGTGGGCCTCACGTCCCTGATCTTCATCGCCAATCTGCTGCTGCAGCGGCCCATCATCGAGTCCCTGCTGTTCTCCCTCGCGATCGCCGTCGGGATCACGCCGCAGCTGCTGCCCGCCATCGTCAGCACGAGCCTGGCCACGGGAACCCGGCAGCTGGCCAAGCGCAAGGTCCTGGTCAAACGCCTGGTCTGCATTGAGGACCTCGGTGACATGGACATCCTGGTGACCGACAAGACCGGAACGTTGACGGAGGGCCGGATCAGTTTCACTGCGGCCCTGCCTGCCGGCCCCGGCGCCTCCGCCGGGGAGCTGCTGACCCTGGGGCTCCTCGCCACAGAAGCTGACTACGCCCAATCGCAGGGGTCGCCGGTGGGCCTGAACCCGCTCGACGCAGCGTTGTGGGCGTCCACCGGCGCGGCCGCTTTCGTGCCCGCCCGGTATGAGCGCCTCGACGTCATCGACTTCGACCACCTGCGGCGGCGGACCAGCGTGCTGGTCTGCGAAGCGGGAGCGGCGGCCCGGATCATCACGAAAGGGGCGCCTGAGGATGTCCTGGCCCTTTGCCTTGGCACACCGCCCGGCGTGCAGGCCATGCTGGATGAACAGTTCGACGCCGGATCCCGGGTGGTTGCCGTCGCCGCCCGGGCAGCCGATGGCCTGGCCGCGATCAGTCCCGCCGACGAAAAGGATCTGGTCCTGGCCGGTTTTCTCATCTTCCTGGACCGGCCCAAGGCCAATGCCCGGGCGTCCCTGGACCGGCTGGGGGAGCTGGGCATCAGGGTCAAGATCGCGACCGGTGATAACGCCAAGGTGGCGGAAAAAGTCTGCGACGAACTCGGGGTGCTTTCCGGCGGAACACTCACCGGCGCCGCGGTCGAGGCCATGTCGGATCCGGAACTGGCTGCCGCGGCCCGCGAGGCCAGCATCTTCGCCCGCGTTTCGCCGGAACAGAAAGCAAGGATCATTCGGCTGCTGCGGCTGAGCGGAGGGTCGGTCGGATTTATGGGCGACGGCGTCAACGACGCGCTGGCGCTGCATGCGGCGGACATCGGCATCTCCGTCGACAGCGCCACCGACGTCGCCAAGGATGCTGCCGACGTCGTGCTGCTGGACAAGGACCTTGGCGTCCTGGCGGAAGGGGTGATGGAGGGCCGGCGGATCTTCGCGAACACCATCAAATACGTGCTGATGGGAACCTCCAGCAACTTCGGCAACATGTTCAGCGCTGCCACTGCCTCCGTGGTGTTGAGCTTCCTGCCGATGCTGCCCGGGCAGATCCTGCTCAACAACTTGTTGTACGACGCCGGCCAGCTCGCCATCCCGGGGGACCGGGTGGACAAGGAACAGCTCCTGGCACCCTCGCACTGGGATATCAGCTTCATCCGGCGTTTCATGTTCCTGTTCGGTCCGATCAGCTCGCTGTTCGACTTCGCCACGTTCGCCCTGATGTTGTTCGTTTTCGACGCCGTGCCGGGTGAATTCCGGGCCGGCTGGTTCATCGAGTCCATCGTGACGCAGACGCTCATCATCTTCGTGATCCGGACCCGGCGGGTGCCCTTCTTCCGCAGCAAGCCCTCGCCCGGCCTGGTGGGCGCCTCCCTCGGTGTTGTGGCCTTGGGCGTCTACCTTCCGCTTTCGCCGCTGGCCGGTGTGCTGGGCTTTGATCCCCTGCCTGTCCCGTTCTTCCTCGCCCTGCTGGGGATGGCTGCGGTGTACCTGGTGCTCGTTGAACTGGCGAAACTCTGGTTTTACGCCCGCGCCGCGCAGCAGCCCGTTTCGCCCCGGATCGCAGGGGTACGGCGCCGCGGCAGGTCGCACAGCATCGCGCGCCGGGCTGCACGTTTCAGCACGGCGAGGCCCAGCCCTCTCCTCCTCAACCGGGGCCCGGGGCGGCGCGGCCGAATCCGGGCACAAAGGCCCTCACATCCCCGGGGCTCCTGACAGATAGTGGGAGGGAGCGGCCACCTGGTCTATTTCCCAGCCTGCGGAGCGCATGGCTGGATGTGGCGCGGCCGACGCCCCGAATGGAAAGCCATTGTCATGAGCATCTTCGAAGACAGGGTCGACGCCGGCCGGCAACTCGGCCGGCGGCTCGCGGCCCTGCGGGGCCAGGACATCGTGGTCCTGGGACTGCCCCGCGGCGGTGTCCCGGTCGCCTTCGAAGTCGCTGCGGCCCTCGATGCGCCGCTGGACGTGATCGTAGTTCGGAAGCTGGGCCTTCCCTACCAGCCCGAGCTCGCCATGGGAGCGGTCGGTGAGGGCGGTGCCCGGGTGCTTGAAGAACAGGTGCTGGCCCACGCGGTAATCAGCGAGGCGGAGCTGCAGGCCGTCGAAGACCGCGAACGGGCGGTACTGGAGTCCAGAGTGGCCCGGTTCCGGAAGGGCCGCTCGCGGCAGGACCTGACCGGGCGTATCGCCGTCATCATCGATGACGGGATCGCCACCGGATCCACGGCCAGGGTGGCCTGCCGGGTCGCCAGGAAACTCGGCGCGGCGCGGGTGATCCTCGCTGTCCCGGTCGCCCCCGCCGACACCCTCAAGCGCCTGAGCGGTCCGGATGAGATTGTCTGCCTCGCCACCCCGGACCCGTTCACCGCCGTCGGGTATCACTACCGAGACTTCGCTCCGACGGAAGATGACGAGGTAGTCCGGCTTCTCGACACTGCGGCCAAGCGGCTGCAGAGTTCGCCGGTGGCATCCCGGAGGTCCGCCGCGGCCGGTACCCGGGACGCCGCGGAGTTCGACGAGGAGGTGGAGATTCCGACGCGCGGGGTTCGTCTTCGGGGCCAGTTGCACCTTGTGGCCCCGGCCCGGGCTGTGGTGCTGTTTGCGCATGGCAGCGGCAGCAGCCGGCACAGCCCGAGAAACCGGTACGTGGCAGGCGTGCTGCAGCAGGCCGGGCTCGGTACGCTGCTGCTGGATCTGCTGACGCCGGTGGAGGAGCGCAACCGCGCGAATGTCTTTGACATCGAGCTGCTGGCCCGCAGGCTGTCCTCGGCCACTGGCTGGCTCGCTGCCCGGCCGGACACGGCACGCTGCGCAGTGGGCTACTTCGGAGCCAGCACGGGAGCCGGTGCCGCGCTTTGGGCCGCCTCCGAACCAACCGCCAGGGTTGACGCCGTCGTCTCCCGCGGCGGCCGCCCCGATCTGGCCGGTCCCCGGCTCTCCTCCGTCAGGGCTCCCACACTTCTCATTGTGGGAAGTTACGACCACGACGTGCTGGAACTCAACCGCAAGGCGAAGTCGGTGCTGCGCTGCCCCAATCAGCTGGCCGTCGTCCAGGGCGCCACGCACCTGTTCGAAGAACCCGGGACGCTGGCCGCAGCTGCCATTCTCGCCCGGGACTGGTTCGTCGACTACCTTCTGCACGCCAAAACCAGCAACAAGGAGTAACTCCATGGGCTACACCTATACGGCGGCCGTGCCGCTGAGTTGGAAAGACACTCTGGACAGAGCCCGGGCCGCACTTGCCGCCCAGGGATTCGGGATCCTCTCGGAAATCGACGTGCGCGCCACCTTCGCCGCCAAACTCGGCGAAGACGCTGCGGAAGCCTTGGGCGACTACGTCATTCTCGGGGCCTGCAACCCGATGCTGGCCAGCCGGGCATTGGCGGCCGAACCGGAAATGGGGGCACTCCTGCCCTGCAACGTGGTGGTCCGGCGCGGCACCGGGGCCAGCGAAACGACGGTCCACGCCATCGATCCGCAAACCATGGTGCAGCTCAGCGACACCGCGGTGGTCCGGGAGGTGGCGGAGGACGCCGGCACCCGGTTGCGCGCGGTCATTGCCGACCTTTCGGGGGTCCGCTGACCAGTCAGACCCCGGGCACTCTCCGGTGTCCGCCGGTGCGGTGGCGGTACGCGTAAATCAGCAATGCTGCCCCGGCGAGCACCAGGAGCGCCGGGACGAAGAATTCGCTCGCAGTGATCAAGGCCGAAGCCTGCAAAGCAAAAAGCAGCCCCATCATGGCCAGGACCGATGCCGGGATCAGCGGCCACTTCATTCTGGCTGATTCCGTCGCCGCGGACTGGTAGGACAGGAGGTTCTGCTGTTCCAGGCCGGGACGGGGACCCTGCCGGACGGGAACGAGGGAGAGCGCCGCGAACGTGGCGGCCAGGCCCAGGAAGAGGACTGCGGCGACCGGCATGCCTTCCCAGTTCCGCGGGAGGGCCACCACCACCGAAAGAGTCAACATCACGCCGCAGGGGATCAGTGCCCACCAGTTGGAGCGCTCGCGGACGTAGACCGCGCCGAAGCCCGCACCCATGAAGAGAAACAGAAAAGCGCCGGCCCAGTCGGCCGCCGCGCCATCCCAGAGCAGGGTAATCAGGGTGACCGCCGCCAGACCCAGGAAGACGGAGCCGGGGATCGCAGCCCACCAGTTGTCCCGGCCGCGGAAGAAGACAATGAGGAAGGCAGTCCCGGCTGCAGCGAATATCAGCGGCCAAACGAGGGCGGCACTGTCGAGGACACCGAGCAGGTCCAGTAACAGCAGGACACCGGCCGCCATCAATGCGATACCAGCGGAGATGGTCGTTCTTGCCGATTTCACCGGCGCCTCCCGGAATCTTGCGGGCGACGGGGGCCGCCCCTGGACTTTGAGATTAGGGCGGCGGGGCTTCCGGGGGTAGGGCACAAGGTCATGGGCCCAGTCGCGGGTCCGGCCGGCGGCCGCGGCCCTCGGACCGGAATTCCCGCATCGGGACCCAGCGGGACGACGTCACCGACGTCGAGGTGCTGGTAGGGAGGGCCCGGTCCTGGCTGTGGATTCCGAGCGGTCCGCGGAGCCGAGGGAAGGCAGGGGGACCGGTTTACGGCATCCGGCGGCGGATCATTTCCCTGCCGGCGGTGTGTCTGCTGCCTTCTCGCCGACCACCAGCACCGGGCAATGCGCATGAGCCACGCAGGCTCCACTGACAGATCCCATCACCTGGGCGAGGAAACCGCCGCGGCCGCGGCGGCCCACCACCAGCAGCTGGGCGTTCCGGCTCTCCTCCACGAGGACTTTGGCCGGGGCCCCGAACTTCACGGTCCGGGTCAGACCCTCCGGAACGGAGTCGCCGAAGGCACGTTCCAAGGACTCGCTCACCAGCCGTTTCGCCGTTTCTTCGAGCTGGGTTGTGGTGGGGGAGCTGTCCTCGGGCAGATGGGAAGCGAGGAAAAGATCCGAGGTGCCCAGGCAGGTGACCAGCTCCAGGGGTGCGTCGAGGCCCCGGGCCAGGCGCCCGGCGAGCCGGAGTGCCGTCGTCGAGAAATCCGAACCGTCCAAGCCCACGACTATCCGCTGATCAGCTTTCATGGGCCCAGCCTGCCCGCTGGATGCTGGCGCGGCTAGGGCCAAAAGTCACCCGGGGGTGTGCACGGCCGCCGGGCCCCTTTAGGGTGGAACAAGTGCCACACCGCACCACTACGCGAGGAGTACCAATGAGAGTTGCTGTAACCGGAGGAAGTGGAAAGCTCGGCCGAAGCGTCGTCCGACGGCTGGACGAAGACGGCCACGAGGTCACCAATCTGGACCGGACCGGAATCCGCGGCCACGGTTTCACGGAAGTAGACCTGCGCAACTACGGCCAGGTGCTGGATGTCTTCCTGGGACTGGAAGACCGGCATGCCGGGTTCGACGCTGTGGTCCACCTGGCTGCGATTCCGGCCCCCGGCCATGCACCGGACGCTGCGACCTTCGAGAACAACATGCTGGCCACATACAACGTGTTCCAGGCCGCCCGCCGGGCGGGAATTCAGAAGATTGTCTATGCCTCCAGCGAGACGGTGCTGGGACTGCCGTTCGACGTCGACCCTCCCTACATCCCGGTGGATGAGGAATACCCTGCCCGGCCGGAAAGCACCTATTCCCTGGTCAAGCACCTGGAAGAACAAATGGCCGTCCAGCTGACCCGGTGGGATCCGGAGCTCAGCATCACGGGGCTGCGCTTCTCCAACGTGATGGATCCGGAGGACTACGAGGAGTTCCCCGGCTTCGACGCCGACGCGAAGCTGCGCAAGTGGAACCTCTGGGGCTACATTGACGGCCGCGACGGTGCCCAGGCTGTAGCCCGTGCCCTCGAACACGGCGCGCCGGGGTTCGAGGCGTTCATCATCGCCAACGCGGATACGGTGATGAGCCGCTCCAGCGCTGGCCTCGCCGCTGAGGTGTTCCCCAACGTCAAGGTGGTCAAGGAGCTCGGCGAGCATGAAACGCTGCTCTCGATCGACAAGGCCAAACGCCTGCTGGGCTACGCGCCGGAGCACAGCTGGCGGAATTACCACCCGTTGCGCACCACCTCCACCGAAGACTGAACAGGAGTTCCATGAGATACCGCACCCTGGGCGCCAGCGGCGCCGTCGTTGCCAACTACGCACTGGGCACCATGACGTTCGGCGCCGAGGCCACCGAGGAACAGTCCCACGCGATCCTGGACGCGTACGTGACGGCGGGAGGCAACTTCATTGATACCGCAGACGTCTACTCCGCGGGGGTCTCGGAGGAGATCATCGGCCGCTGGCTCGCCGCGCGCCCGGAGGCACGGGACCGCGTGGTGCTCGCCACCAAGGGCCGCTTCCCGATGGGCCCGGGACCAAACGACGTGGGCACGTCCCGACGGCACCTGAACCGCGCGCTTGATGACTCGCTGCGCCGTCTCGGCGTGGAGCAGATCGACCTCTACCAGCTGCACGCCTGGGATCCCGTCACACCCCTGGAGGAGTCCCTGCGGTTTCTCCACGACGCCGTGAGCAGCGGGAAAATCGCGTACTACGGCTTCTCCAACTTCCTGGGCTGGCAGCTGACGAAGGCCGTCCACGTGGCCCGCTCCCACGGCTGGAGCGCCCCGGCGACGCTGCAGCCGCAGTACAGTTTGCTGGTCCGTGAGATCGAGTCCGAGATCGTCCCGGCCTCGCTCGATGCCGGGATCGGTCTGCTGCCGTGGTCGCCCCTGGGCGGGGGTTGGCTCTCGGGGAAATACAAGCGGGACCAGCCGCCGACCGGAGCCACCCGCCTGGGGGAGAATCCCGAGCGCGGCATGGAGGCGTGGAAGGCCAGGAACGCGGATCCGCGCACGTGGGAGATCGTGGAAGCGGTGCACGAAATCGCCACACGGCACCAGGCCAGCGCCGCCCAGGTGGCCCTGGCCTGGCTGGCGGAGCAGCCGGCCGTGACCTCGGTGATCCTCGGTGTCCGCAGCACGGAGCAACTCGCCGACAACCTCGCGGCCGGGGAGCTCGCCCTGACGGAGGGGGAGCAGAGGCGGCTCACTGAGGTGAGCCTCCCGCGCGTCGGCGTCTACCCCTACGGTCCGATGGCCCGGGAGCAGCGGAGCCGTAAGATCACCGGCGGCCGCTAAGCCGTACCGCGGGGTCGCTTCGCGCCTATCCGGCCGCCTCTGACGGGCTCGGGGTGACCCCGTGCAGTGTTTTCAGGTGCTGGCTCCGGCAGCGGGTTGCTGGTGGCTGGACCAGATGTGTCCCATCTCCTCGCTGGACTGCTCCACGATCCTGGTCATCGCCGCGTGCGCCGCGTTCGCTTCACCGCGTTGGATGGCGCTGGCCACCTCGACGTGCAGCTGCAGAGCCTCATGGTGGGGCAGGTGCGGCATCAGGCCGTGCTCGGTGCGGCCGGTCAGGACCTCGGTGACCAGGTTGTGCAGCTGTGAGAACATCGCATTCCCGGAGGCTTTCAGTACGGCGGCGTGGAAATCGATGTCGAGCCGGAGAAATTCCTCCTGGTCCCCGCGCTGGCCCGCCGCCCAAAGCCGGGCGGCCTGGGAGACCAGATCGCTGCCGGCATCCCAGGACGCGCGGCCCGCGGCCAGGCGGGCGGCCTGAGGCTCGATCGCGCCGCGGAGTTCATTGAGTGCCTGCAATTGCTCTAGCCGTCTGGAGGAGGCAAGGCGCCAGCGGATGACTTGCGGGTCGTAGGCATTCCAGGAGTCCTCCGGCTGTACCACCGTGCCCAGCCTGCGCCGGGACTCCAGCATCCCCTTGGAGGACAGGACCCTGGTGGCCTCCCGGACCACCGAGCGGGACACGCTGTACTGCGCCTCCAACTCGTCGAGGCGCAGGATCGAATGCGGCGCCAGAGTCCCTTCGGCGATGGCGAGACCCAACCTCTGGACCAGCGCTGCATGCAGGTCACCGGTGGACTCCGCCTGTGGGGTTTTCATAAATAAATCATACGGGTGGGCAGCAAGGGGTTGTTTAAGTATGCTTTATTTCTCTAAGATCGCTTCCAGAGCAGATGTAAAGATGCATTTGCAGCCGGCTGGACAGTGACGCCCAGCCCTGACTGAACCAAGGGAGTCGTAATGAAGCGACGTTCGATCCTGCAGTACGCGGCTGTCGCCGCGGCCCTGTCGTTGGGCCTGACCGCCTGTGGCGGAGGCGGTGGCAGCAGCGACGCTAAAGCCGCCGGCACCGTCCGGGTCACCCTCGCGAACCACGTCTGGACCGAAGGCATCAAGGCCGCCATTCCGGAATTCGAGAAGTCCAGCGGCCTCAAGGTCGAACTGACGCAGCTTGGCGAAGACCAGCTCTCGGACCAGTACAACGTCAAGCTCAACGCCGGCAGCGACGAGATCGACGTCATGATGTACCGCCCGCTGCAGGAAGGCAAGGCGTTCGCAAAGAACGGGTACCTCGCAGATCTGACGTCCAAGGTCTCCGCCGACTCCGGCTGGGATTGGAAGGACTACCAGGAGGGCCCGGTCAAGGCCAGCACGGTGGACGGCAAGGTCGTTGGCGTTCCGATCATCACCGAACGCGAGGTGCTCTACTACCGCAAGGACCTGCTGAAGGCTGCGGGCCTTGAGGTTCCCAAGACCATGGACGAGCTCGAAGCCGCCGCCAAGGCCATCAAGGAGTCCTCACCGGACACCGCCGGCTTCGTGGCGCGCACGGGAAAGTCCGCTGCGGTCACCCAGTTCTCCAGCTTCCTGTACAGCTTCGGTGGTGACTGGACCGATGACAGCGGCAAATCCGCCGTCAATTCCGACGCCGCCAAGGAAGCCTACGCCTACTACGGCGGCCTGATCAGGAACTACGGCCCGGCCAACGTCAGCACCGACATGAGCTGGCCCGAGGCGATGGCAATCTTCACCCAGGGCAAGGCCGCCTTCTACACCGAGGCCGATTCGCTCTACAAGAACGCCACCGACCCGGCCAAGTCCAAGGTCGCCGACACGGTCGGGTTCGCCGCATTGCCCGCCGGCCCGGCCGGTTCCAAGCCGTACAACATCCCCTCCTGGGGACTTGCTGTCAACCAGGCTTCTAGCAACCAGGACAACGCCTGGAAGTTCATCCAGTGGGCCACCGGCAAGGAACGCACCCTGGCGGCGCAGAAGGCCGGCGTTCCCGGACCCCGCGCTTCGGTCTGGGCCGACCCCGCCGGAACTTCCACGTACCCGAAGGACCTGGCCGAGGCCATCGCTGCCAGCGCCGAGAACGGCGTGGGCCACGACCGTCCCGAGGTTGTCACGGTGGGCAAGGCCCGTGAGATCGTGGGCGGTCCGATCGTCGACACCATCACCGGCGCCGACTCCTCCGCCGCGGCCGACACGGCCAACAAAGCCTTCCAGCAGTTCCTGGACAGCGAAAAGAAGTAGCCCGCCCCGGCGCAGTCCGCGCCGCCCGCACCACCGCCCGGCAGGGCGGCGGCCCTACCGCCGCCCCGCCGGGCCAGCTCGTCACTTCACCCCCGACTCCTTAGGTGAACCATGTCTGTATTGACCCCTCCCCGCAGCGCGCAGCCCGGGGCCCCGTCCGGCCGGAACGCCGGCGCCGGGTCCGGAGCCCGTGAGAACTTCTCCGCCTGGGCGAACCGGCACCGCAAGTGGCTGTTCGCCGCCCCCGCGATGATTTTTGTCGGTGTCCTCATCATCTTCCCGCTCGCTTGGACCCTCTATCTGAGCCTGACCGATTCGCAGGGCTCCGTGAGGGCCGCGTCCGATTTCGTCGGCCTGCAGAACTACCTCACGGTCCTCGCCGATGCTGAGCGGTTCTGGCCCGCCGTCGGACGTACGCTGACTTTCACCGGTGTCGCCCTGGTGTGCGAGGTGGTGCTGGGCATGTGCATCGCACTGCTGCTGTGGCGCCCGTTCCGCGGTGAAAAATGGGTCCGTGTGGCCATCCTCCTGCCGCTTGTCGCCACCCCCGTGGCGGTTGGCATGATGTGGCGGCTGATCTTCGACCCGAACATCGGTTTTGCCAACCAGCTCCTCGGCATGATCGGCATTCCGCCGCAGCCGTGGCTCTCCGGCCAGGATACCGCCCTGGGCACCACCATCTTCATGGACGTGTGGCAGTGGACACCCATGGTGGTGCTTATCTTGCTGGCCGGCCTGACCTCCTTGTCCGAGGAGCCCGATGAGGCCGCCAGGATGGATGGCGCCAACTCCTTCCAGCGCTTCTTCTACATCACGCTGCCGCTAATGATGCCGACCGTCATTGTGGCCATCCTGCTTCGGGGCATCGACGCCCTGAAGACCTTCGACATCCTCTACGCCACCAAGGGCAAGGGCGGCGGTTCCTTCCACGAGGTGGAGACCCTCAACGTGTACGCCTACGGCCTGAGCTTTGATTACAACCAGTACGGGCTGTCCTCCGCGGTGTTGATCCTGTTCTTTATGATCATCGTCGGCTCCATGTGGCTGCTGACCATGCGCAAGAAAGCGGTAAGCAAATGACCGTCCAGACCGACCCCCAGACCGTCACGGCCGCCCGGCCCGCACCGGCCGGCCGCCGGAAGCCGCTGGCCAACCGGGCGTACAAGGTCTTCCGCGTCGTAGCCCTGATCGCCGTGGTGCTGTTCCTGATCGCCCCGCTGATCTGGATGCTGCTGGCCTCCTTCAAGACGAACGTGGACATCTATGACACGGGCAAGGCGCTGCTCTTCACCCCCACTGCCGAGAACTACGCGAACGTGTTGCAGCGCAACAACTACTTCATCTTCATCTTCAACAGCTTCTGGGTAGCCTTTGTCTCCACGGTGCTGTCCCTGGTCCTGGGCGTCCCTGCGGCCTACGCGATGAGCCGCTTCACGATGCACCGCTCGGCCCTGGTGGTCCTGATGGCGCGCGTCATCCCCGGCGTCTCCCTGCTGGTGCCCTGGTACTACGTGTTCTCCAACCTGCGGATGGTCGGCGGCTTCGAGGTGCTGATCCTCAGCCACATGTTCGTTGCGCTTCCGCTGATCGTCTACATCATGATGAGCTACTTCGATTCGATGCCTCTGGAACTCGAGGAGTCCGCCCAGGTGGACGGGCTCACCCCGATCGGTGCGTTCCGCCGCATCACCCTGCCGCTCTCCATCGGCGGCATCGCCACCGCCGCCATCTTGTCCTTCATTTTCTCGTGGAACAACTTCATGTTCGCCCTGGTGCTCTCCGGCTCCAAGACCAAGACCCTGCCGGTCGCGATCTTTGACTTCGTCTCCTACGCCAGCATCGACTGGGGCGGACTGATGGCGGCCGCCACGGTGGTTACCATCCCGATCATGATCATTGCGCTCTTCACGCAGAAGTACATCGTCTCCGGCATGACCGCCGGCGCGACCAAGGGCTAGGCTAGCGATGACACGCATCAGCAGGATTGAAACGTTCCTCGTCGCACCGCGTTGGCTGTTCGTCCGGATCGAAACCGACAGCGGGATCGTCGGCTGGGGCGAGGCCACCTGTGAGGGCCGCAGCGAAACGGTCCGCACCGCCGTCGACCAGCTCTCCGAGCTCCTCATCGGCAACGATGCGCTCCGGATCGAGGACCACTGGCAGGTGATGACCAAGGGATCGTTCTACCGCGGCGGCCCCATCCTGGCCAGCGCCGTGTCCGGTCTGGACCAGGCACTGTGGGACATCGCGGGCAAGCACTTCAATACGCCGGTGCACCAGCTCCTGGGCGGCCACGTCCGGGACCGGATCCGGATGTACGGCTGGGTAGGCGGCGATGAGCCCAACGAGGTGGCCGACCAGATCAGTGCGCAGCTGGAGGTGGGGCTCACGGCCGTCAAGATGAACGCCAGCGGCCGGATGAGTCCCATCGCCTCGGTGGCGGAGCTCGACGGCGTCGTCCGCCGCGTCGCCGCCGCCCGCGAGGTGCTCGGGGACCACCGCGACGTCGCGGTGGACTTCCACGGCCGCTTCAGCCTGGCCAACGCCCGCCGGGTGGCGCCGCTGCTGGAACCGTACCGGCCGTTCTTCCTGGAAGAACCCGTGGTCCCGGAAAACACCCATCTGCTGCGCGAGTTCACGTCCTCCACCACAACGCCGGTCTCCACCGGCGAGCGGCTTTACAGCCGGCAGGAATTCCTTCCCGCGCTGCAGGCGGGCATCGCCGTCGCCCAGCCGGACCTCTCGCATGCCGGCGGGATCACCGAGGTCCGCAAGATCGCCTCGCTCGCGGAGATCTACGAGGTCCAACTGGCGCCACATTGCCCGCTCGGCCCGCTGGCCTTGGCCGCGTGCCTGCAAGTGGGGTTTGCCACGCCCAACTTCCTGATCCAGGAACAAAGCATCGGCATCCACTACAACCAGGGCGCCGAGGTCCTGGACTACGTCGTGGACAAGTCCCCGCTGGCGTTCGTGGATGGGCACATCGAACGCCTGACCGGCCCGGGCCTCGGCCTCGAGATTGACGAGGCCGTGGTCCGCGCCGCGGACAAACGCGGCCACGCCTGGCGGGGTCCCGTCTGGCGCCACCCCGACGGAGCCTTCGCAGAATGGTGAATCACATGACCGAGAATCCCAGCAATGACCTGACGCCCGAAACCCTGCTGGCCGGTATCCGGGACGCCCGGCTGGTCGCCATTGTGCGCGGTGCCGACGGCGGAGCAGCAGCGAAGGCGGCCCTCACGGCGATGGAGGAAGGCTTCCGCTACGTCGAAATCGCCCTGACCACCCCCGGCGCGCTGGAGGCCATCCGCGCGGTCCGCGCCGCCGCTCCGGCCGGTTCCTTTGTCGGCGCAGGAACGGTGCTGACCGAGCAGGACGTGGACCACGTCACCGCAGCCGGCGGACAGTTCATCGTGACGCCGTCGTTGGCCAGCTCCATCCAGGAAGCTGCCCGCATCGGCATTCCCGCCCTCGCCGGTGCCCTGACTCCCAGCGAGGCCTACGAGGCGATGAACCGGGGCGCCACCGCGGTTAAGCTCTTCCCCGCCTCCATCGGCGGTCCGGGTTACCTCAGGGCGCTTCGCGATCCTTTCCCCGGCATCCCGTTCATTGCCGTCGGTGGCGTCGGGGTGGACGAGGCGACAGGGTACTGGGAAGCCGGTGCCATCGCTGTCGGCCTCGGCGGGCCGCTGTTCGGCGACGCCGGCTCCGGTGGTGATCTCGCCCCTGTCCGTGAGCGGGCCCGCGCGTTCGTGGGACTGGCCGCGGACTTCGGCCGGCGGCCGGCGGCAGGGCACCCGAGGTGAGCGTCGACCTGCTTACCCTGGGCGAATCCATGGTTTCGCTGCGCTCCGCCGGGCCGCTGTCCGCCGGAGGCAGCCTGGGCATGCACGTGGCCGGGGCGGAGTCCAACGTCGCCGTCGGCGTCGCCCGGCTCGGGCACAGCGTGGCGTGGGCAGGCGTACTGGGCGCCGACCCGCACGGCGAATTCATCCTGCGGCAGCTGCGCAGCGAAGGCATCCGGATACACCACCGCGAGGACGCAGACCGCAGCACCGGCGTGATGTTCCTCGAACAGCGCACCGCCGATGTCAGCCGGGCTTTCTACTACCGTGCAGGGTCTGCTGGGTCCACGCTCAGCCGGGACGACGTCGACGCGGCCTTCCGGAACGGCGCCAAGGTCCTCCACCTCACCGGGATCACCGCAGCCCTCGGCCAGGAGGCGCGGCGGGCCGTCGAGTACGCGGCCGCCCGCGCCGCCGGCGAAGGCCTGGAGGTTTCCCTCGACGTGAACTACCGCAGCAAGCTTTGGTCCCGGGACGAAGCACGCGCCGTCCTCGGTCCGCTGGCCCGGCATGCCAGCATCCTGGTCGCCTCCGACGACGAACTCGGGCTGGTCGCCCCCGGCGGCACCTGCGCGGGAACGGCCGGCGACGCCGAAACGGCCATGGCCGCCGAACTGCTGGGCCGCGGAGTACGCGAGGTCGTGGTCAAGCGCGGCGCCGCCGGCGCCGGGGTGCACACCGCCGGCGGCCGGTGGGAAACGCCCGCCGTGCCCGTCACCAGCATCGACACCGTGGGCGCCGGCGACGCCTTCACCGCCGGCTACCTCTCCGCCCTCCTCGACGGGGAGGGCGTGGCCGGCCGGCTGCACCGCGGCGCCCTCGCCGGAGCTTTCGCGGTCAGCACGGCCGGCGACTGGGAGGGCCTGCCCCGCCGTCGGGAGCTCGCCCTGCTCGGGGCCACCCCCAGCGGAACCACGCAACGCTGAAACACGCCGCCTCCACCTCCCCTCGGACCCACCCAGAAAGCACGGACCACCAGTGAAAATCATTGCCGCAGAAGTGTTTGTGACCAGCCCGTCCCGTAACTTCGTGACATTGCGGATTACCACGGACGACGGGGTGACCGGCATCGGGGACGCCACCCTCAACGGCCGCGAACTCGCGGTCGCCGCGTACCTCAAGGAACACGTCGCGCAGCTGCTGATCGGCAAGGATCCGCACCGGATAGAGGACACCTGGCAGTTCCTCTACCGGTCCTCTTACTGGCGCCGGGGGCCGGTCACCATGGCCGCGATCGCGGCCGTGGACATGGCGTTGTGGGACATCAAAGGCAAGGTGGCCGGGATGCCCGTCTACCAGCTCCTCGGCGGTGCCTCCCGGAACGGGCTGCGCGCCTATGGCCACGCATCCGGCGCGGAGCTGGAGTCGCTGTTCGATTCAGTCCGCGAGCACCTGGAGCTTGGTTACAAGTCGATCCGGATCCAGACCGCGGTTCCCGGCATCAAGGCCGTGTACGGCGTGGCCGCCCAGGCGCAGGCCTCGGGGGAACGCTACGACTATGAACCGGCCGGCCGGGGAACGTTCCCGCTGGAGGAGGATTGGGACACCCGGGCCTACCTGCGGCACCTGCCTATGGTGTTCGAAGCAGTGCGGAACGAGTTCGGCCCGGAGCTGCCGCTGCTGCACGACGGACACCACAGGATGACTCCGATCCAGGCCGCGAAGCTGGGCAAGGCGCTGGAACCATATGACCTGTTCTGGCTTGAGGACTGCACTCCGGCGGAGAACCAGGAAGCCCTGCGCCTGGTCCGCCAGCACACCACCACCCCGCTGGCGATCGGTGAAATCTTCAACACCGTCTATGACTTCCAGAGCCTCATCAAGGAACAACTGATCGACTACGTCCGGGCAGCGTCCACACACTTTGGCGGAATCTCGCCGCTGAAAAAGATCATGGACTTCGCGGCGCAGTACCAGATCAAATCCGGCTTCCACGGCCCCACAGACATCTCCCCGGTGGGCTTCGCCGCGCAGCTGCACGTGGGCATGGCCATCCACAATTACGGCATCCAGGAATACATGCAGCACTCGGACGCGACCAATGAGGTCTTTGAGCAGTCCATGACGTTCGTGGACGGCTACCTTCATCCGGGCGAAACCCCCGGCATCGGTGTCGAATTCAACGAGGCCGCCGCCGCGGCCTACCCCTACCAGCAGGCCTACCTGCCCTACAACCGCCTGGTCGACGGGACAGTGCACGATTGGTGACAGTGCACGATTGGTGACAGTGCATGACTGATGACATTGCACGATTGGTGACCGTTCCGGCCTGGCCGGCCGGCCACCCCGCCGGTCAGCAGAAAGGTCCCGGGCGGATTTCTCCGCCCGGGACCTGCTGCGCATGCGTCACGAAGGGGTTACTGGCGACTGTGGTGGGTAGCCGGAGTCAGATAAGAGCTTCCCGGGTCATGCCGAAGGGTACCTGGTCGGACAGCGCTGCCGTGTAGTGGCCCGGCTTGTTCCGGGTGATCAGGATGCCGTGCGTGCCGGTGGCCATGGCAATCTGCTGGAGTCCGCGCACGGCGTCCTCGAGCCGCTCGTCGAGGACCTTTCGGTTGTCGACCTGGATCTCGATGCGCTCAGTTGCTGTGGTCATGGCTCTGTTCCTTTTTGGGTTTCACGTCTCGGCCCCAATGATCGAAGTGACCATAACGTCATACGTATGTGTCCGTCAAATGGCCTTACCGGGGAAGAGCGACAGGTGTTCGTGGACGCAGCGCACGCGGCCGTCCTGCCCGCGGTGGAAGACAATGGTCTCCCGTTCATCGCTCTTCTGGCGTCCGCCCGCCCGGTCCGTCTGCACGGTCGTGGCGACCCGATGGGAAAAGATGGCGGTAGTGCCCAGGAGCTGGATGTTCTGCTCGCTGCTGCGGCATTCGAGCACCCTCCAGCCCGACTCCAGCCAGTCCTCCCAGAGGCTCCGGTACTCGGCCCTGGAGGCCGGGTTCTCCTTCTCCGGATGGAAGATGAACGTCGCATCAGGACTGAAGGATTCGAAGTAGGCCTCCGTGTCGCAGGCCCCGAACGCTGCGACCAGATGGTCGGCGGCTTCCTGAATCTCCGCACGGCCAAGCTCACGGCCGCAAACAGTCTCCTCGTTGCGGGCTCCGGGACTCCCCGGCGCCGGCTGCTCCGGCAGTGGGCGCGCCACGGCGCGGATGGGTGCGCCGTCGGCACCCGGGATGTTGAGGGGAAAAAGGAAGACTTCGACGTCGGAACCGGAATCCAGGGTGCCCTGGACCAGGCCGAGCCCGGTGAGGTTCTCCACGATGACGCAGCCGTTGCCGGCCAGGATGTCGTGGGCCGGGAAACCGTGGCCTGTCGCGGAAGCGTCCGGGCCACCGTGCGGGCTGGGATCGACGCTCAAGGCGTCGAGGCCTACGGTGCGGTAACCGCGGTCGACGATCAGTTGTGCGGCGGCGGCGTCGAGCCACGGATGCCGCAAGTATTCGTCCGTTCCCCAGGCGTCTGCGAACCCGGTCCGGAGCAGGAGGAGCCGCTCCGGGTTTCCGTTGCCATGTTCCCCGTTTCCGGCCGGAGCGATTCCCGCGAGGTGCGCCGCGGTGATGGGGTGGCCACGTCCGACGTCGCGTACGTCCACCAGTTCGGCGGTGCCGCTGTACAGCGCCAGGGGCAGGTCGGTCAGCGATGCCCAGCTGTCGCTGACGTGCAGCGGTGCGTCGGCGTGGGTTCCTGAATGCGTCCCGATGGCGAGCGAGAGTACGTTGGCGCCGTCTGCCGCGACGGTCAGGGCGGGCTCAATCCTGACCTCCGGGTCACCGGGGTAGATTGGCATTCCGGTCCGGAGCGGGACGCTAAGGTCCAGCCACGTCACGGCCCGGCCACCAGTTCAGCGGCGCGGTCCTCGCGGGAATTGGGGGCGGCGGCGCGGTCGGCCGGGACAATGTTCCCGGCGGCGTCGAGGACCGGCGTCACCGCCGTGTCTTTCGAGGGGACCCAGCGGGGCCCGGCAGCGGGAAACACCGCGCGGGGTTCCGGGAAGATCCAGAGCATGCCGAGGTAGAGGACGGCGGCCAACACCAGGGACGCCGGCAGGCTGATGTCGACGCCGCCGGCCAGGTTGCCAAGCGGGCCTTCGAACTGTCCGGGCATGTTGACCATGCTCAGGCCTGCTGCGGCGCTGACCAGCCACGCGAGCATTCCGCGGGGATTCCAGCCGTGGTTGAACCAGTACCGGCCACCCGTCTGGCGGCGGTTGAAGACCTGGAGGGCGTCGGCGTCATACCAGCCCCGACGGGTGATGAAACCGATGATCATGACCACCATCCATGGGGCGGTGCACGTGACGATCAGGGTGGCGAAGGTGGAAATGCTTTGTACCAGGTTGAAGGCGAAACGGCCCACGAAAATAAAGATGATGGCCAGGATGCCGATGAAGAGGGTGGCCTGCACGCGGTTGAACCGCGGGAAAACGCTGCTGAAGTCCAGGCCCGTGCCGTAGAGGGAGGTGGCTCCGGTGGACATCCCGCCGATCAGGGCGATGGCGCAGAGCGGCACGAAGTACCAGGCCGGCGACACCGCCAGCAGTCCGCCGACGTAGTTGGGTGCGGCGGGATCCATGAACTCCGGAGCCTTGGTGGCGATGATCGATGCGGTCGCGAGTCCGAAGACAAACGGCACCAGTGTGGCCAGCTGCGCCAGAAGGGCAGCCCCCATCACTCGGCGCTTGGGTGTGGCGGTAGGGATGTAGCGCGCCCAGTCGCCCAGGAAAGCTCCGAAGGAGATCGGGTTGGACATGACGATCAACGCCGCGCCGAAGAAGGCAGGGATGAAGCCAGCGATGCCGATGCCGTCGAAGCCCGTGCCGAAGGCGCCCTCGAAGTTCAGGTTGAAGTCGCCGGCGAAGGCGATGTAGCCCACCACGAAGAGCAGCGTGGCGGCGGTGACGGCGATCTTGTTCACGAGCAGCATGAACTTGAAGCCGTAAACGCAGACGGCAAGCACCAGGACGCCGAAGACTCCGTAAGCGACCGCGAACGAGCCCATGTCCTGCGGCAGGCCCACCAGACGGTTCAGGCCGCCCACCAGGGCGTCACCGGAACTCCAGACCGAGATGGAGAAGAAGGCAGTGGCAGTCAGGAGCGACAGGAACGACCCGACCACCCGGCCGTGCACGCCCAGATGGGCGGACGAGGACACGGCGTTGTTGGTCCCGTTGGTGGGGCCGAACACGGCCATGGGTGCGAGCAGGAGGGCGCCCACCACCAGTCCTGTCACCGTCGCGGCGAGGCCCTGCCAGAAGGACAGCCCGAAAAGGATGGGAAATGCGCCCAGGAACGCGGTAGCGAAGGTGTTGGCGCCTCCGAACGAGACCCTGAACAGGTCAAACGGGCTCGCATTCCGGTCTTTCTCCGGAATCCGCTCGATGCCGTAGGTCTCCACTTCGGTGACCTTGCCCCGCTTGCGGTCCGCGGGGGCAGCGGCGTGCTGTGCCTCGGGCATGGTGATTCTCCATCCAGCTGTTCATATAGTCAGTGCGAGTTGCTTAGCAAGCATCACAAGTTGACTGAAAGGCTACAGGTCGGAGCAGGCTTTGTGAAGCGGCTCACAGCGCGGCCGGAATGTCCGCCGTGGGAAGATCCGGGCACCCCGGCATCCGCAGCGGACGGAAGCGGGATATTCTTCACCAAGAAATATTCACACGCAGTGCAGAGGCGGACGCAGCAATGGCAGAGGACAAGACCGGAAAAACGCCCGGCCGGTGGCGGGTCTTTCACGATAAGTTTGTGGTGGAGGAACGCTATATGAGTGCGCAGGACCGGAGGAATCTTTACCGGACCGCCGCCGGCCTTACGATCGTGGGCGCCGCGCTGTTCGCCTTAATCCTCACCGGCGTCCTCCAGCACGGCGGCCTCGCGGAAGGCGACCAGCCGGTCCGCACCTGGCTCCTGACTCTCCGCTCCGAACCACTCACCACCATCATGATCATCCTGGCGATCATCTTCGGTCCGGTGGCCCTGCCCGTCATCGTCCTGGTGGTGACAGTGGCTTGGGGCCTGCTGGCCAAACATGCCTGGCGGCCCATGCTCCTCGCCGGGGCCATGCTCACCGGCGTCATCCTTGCCCAGCTCATCGGGCGCACCATCGAGCGCCAGCGTCCTCCCGTGGACCTCATGCTCTTCGGCGCCGACTTCACGTTCTCATTTCCGTCCGGGCATGTCCTGGGCGCCTGCGACTTCCTGCTGGTCAGCGCTTTCCTGATCGCATCCCGGCGGCGGAACCGCGCGTCGGCCGTGGCGGGCTTCGTCCTGGCCGGCGTTGGGATCTTCTTCGCTGCGGTCAGCCGGCTCTACCTGGGCTACCACTGGCTAACCGACGCGCTGGCCTCCCTGTCCATCTCGTTGGTGATCCTCGGTGCGGTGATTGCCCTGGACACCTGGCGTACGGCCCGTATCCGCGGTGAACAGATCACCGGAACGCTCTCCAAGACAGACGCCGGCCAGCCCTAGGTGTACTGAGCCGCCTCTTGTTCGGGCCCGGGAGCCGGTGCCACAGTGGGGCCATGGTTACTGGGGAGGATGTCCGCCGGGCCGCCCTCGCGCTGCCGGGCGTGGTGGAACGGCCCAGCTGGGGTCACCCGGCCTGGTTCGCGGCCACGCTCATGGCGCGGATCTGGGACGAGGGTGTGCTGACGGTCAAAACGGGGGAGCGCGAGGCCCTTGCCGGAACGGAGCCGGAAACCTACTTCTGGACCCCGCACCACGAAAGATCGCCACAGCTTGTGCTGGTGCGGCTGGCCCGGGTCGATGCCGAGGAACTGAGGGAACTCCTGACGGAATCCCACCGCCTCGCTGGCGGACGGCGGCCTGGCGGGCCGCTCTAGGGCCGGCGGGAGCGGAAGCGGTCCAGTTCCATCCGCAGCCGGGCGTATACCGCCTCCAGCTCAAGGACGGCTCCCGGCGCCGATCCCGGTGCGCCAGATCAGGAACACAACTGAAGGAGGGTGCCATGACCGCATTGCGCCGCTTCGATACGCTGCTGTTGCCCGCCTTCCACGAGCGTTTTGTGGCCCGGCGGGGCGAGGGGACGGCGCCTTTTTTGACCCGGAGGCCCACGAAGCGCCGCTGCCGAGGGCCCAGTGGACCAATGCCGACACCGGGTCCGCGGTCGCCGTCGTGCCTACCTGGGCCGAAGAAGACAACCAGCACCGCTCCTTCGGCATCTACCTACCGCCAGCGGGGGCGACATCTGGGTTCTCAGGCCGGGATACACGAGTTACCCGGAGCCGGCGGCGGGCGAGTTAGAGCAACTCCAGGCCCTGCGGAACGATGCGTTCAGGAAAGCCGTGGACCACGCCAAGGATTTCCTGTTCGGGCCGGAGAGTTCGGCGTATTGAGCTTTTCCGGCGCCCCTCGCCGGGTTTCCGCCGGGCCGGGGAGACCCGGCACGCGGCCGCCGGTCATGGCGCGGGGGTGTGCCCCGGCCTAAAATCAGTCAACGACTGAAACTACCAAGGAGCAATCCGCTGATGAAAGCCTCCGCCAAGGAATTGGCCGCCCTCCTGCCCTCACACTTCACCCTCGGCGTGGCGACCGCAGCCTTCCAGATCGAAGGTGCCTTGGACGAGGACGGCCGCGGTCCGTCGGGCTGGGACATGTTTGCCGCCAGGCCCGGTTCGATCGTGGATGACCACAGCCCCGCAATCGCCTGCGACCACTATCACCGGATGCCCGAAGACGTGGCCCTGATGAAGGAACTTGGCGTCGACTCCTACCGCTTCTCGCTGTCCTGGTCACGCATCCAGCCCGGCGGCAGCGGACCTGTGAACCCTGCGGGCCTGGACTTTTACGACCGGCTGATTGACCTGCTGCTGGCCAACGGAATCACGCCCATGGCCACGCTGTACCACTGGGACACGCCGCTGGAGCTGGACGAAGCCGGCGGCTGGATGAACCGGGACACGGCCTACCGGCTGGGCGAATTTGCCGGGATCGCCGCGGCTGCCTACGGAGACAGGGTGGCCCGCTGGGTAACGGTCAACGAACCGGCCACTGTCACCACCAACGGCTACATGCTGGGGATGCACGCGCCGGGCGAAGCCCTCATGCTCAAAGCCCTGCCGAGTGTCCACCACCAGCTGCTCGGCCACGGCCTGTCGCTGCAGGCGCTCCGGGCAGCAAACGTGCCGGGCGATATCGGCATCACGAACGTCTATTCGCCCATGGTTCCCGCCTCAGTCAATCCGCTGGACAAGATCAGCGCCAACCTGATGGACATGGCGCAGAACCGGCTGTACGCGGACCCGGTCCTGCTGGGAAAGTATCCCGACACGGTCCGGGCAGCGAGCCTTTTTTCCTCCTTCAGCCCCTCGAGCGAGGACATGAAGCTGATTTCGCAGCCGCTGGACTTCTACGGGCTCAACTACTACATGCCGACCCGGGTGGCTTCCGGACCGGGCGACGGCGCTGTGCCCGAGGGGATGGCCGAGGCAATGGGCGATGATCTGAGCAGCACCGGGCCCGGCGGCCCGTTCCACATTGCCTCGTTCCCGGACACCGAGACCACCGCCTACGGCTGGCCCATCAAACCGGAGTACATGGCCGTAGCGCTGGCGGAAATGGCCGAACGCTACCCGGACCTTCCCCCGGTCTACATCACCGAGGGCGGGGCCAGCTTTGAAGACCTTGAGATCCGGGACCCCGAAGGCCGGCTCGTCATTCCCGACGAACGCCGGGTGCGCTACTTGGCGGACCACATTGCCACAGCCGTTGAAGCGACCTCACCCGGAGGTGCGGCGGAGTCCATTGACCTGCGCGGGTACTACGTATGGTCCCTTATGGACAACTTCGAATGGTCCGGCGGCTTCAAACAGCAGTTCGGCCTGCTGCACGTGGACCGGGCCACCCAGGAGCGCACCAAGAAGGCCTCGTTCCATTGGCTCCAGGAAGTCCTTGCGGCCCGGCATCGGAACTCCGTTCCTGAGGCTTCCGCCGCCACCGCGGCCCCGGCGAGCGCTTAAAGAACGCCGAGGTCCTGCAGCCCCTTCGCCATGCCGGCGCCATCCGGGGAGTAGATCCACGGAACCTGGGACCCGGTATGGTCCCCGGTGTCAGAGTGCCCGCCGGCCAGGACGGCTTCGCTGGCGGAAAGCTGGCGGATGCCGATGGCGGCCACCCGGTCGCCGTGCTGCCGGGCAAAGTGGGAGTAGATGGACTCGTCGTGCTGTCCGTTGTCGCCGAAGAGCAGCCAGCGCATGTTCGGAAATCCTTCGGCCAGGAGTTCGAGGTTGCGGCGCTTGTGCTCCTGGCCGCTGCGGAACCAGCGGTCATGGGTGAGTCCCCAGTCGGTGAGCAGTAAGGCCCCGGAAGGGTACATGTTCCGGGTGATGAAGCGTGCCAGGGTGGGGGCCGCGTTCCACGGGCCGGTGGACAGGTAAATCACCGGCGCTTCCGGATGTTCGACCAGCAGCCGGTCCATCAGCACGGCCATTCCCGGGGTGGCCATGCGGGCGCGCTCGTTGAGCACGAAGGTGTTCCAGAGCGCCAGGAACGGACGGGGAAGCGCGGTGACCATAATCGTGTCATCGATATCGGACACGATCCCGAGGGTGGTGTCCGGGGATATGACGAAGATCTTCGCGGTGACGGGCTCGGTTCCCGGGGCGCGCAGCACGGCCGTGTGCCAGCCCGGCGGAAGTTCCACCTGCACCACCGTATCCACCAGGCCGCCGCGGTCCGCCCGGACCTTGGCCGTCACCCCGCCGATCTCGATGTCGACCTCGGAGTACTGCACCGGCACCGAGGTGAAGGCCCGCCAGCCGCGGACATTTTGTGCGCTGTTTTGAGCCGCCTGCTCCGCCCGGCTTCCGGGTGAGGGCTTGCTGGTCAATACCACCCGGGCGAGCACCCGGACCCAGGTGGTGGACCCGTAGCCCTGATAGGCGACGGTCTGGGGGGTGAAGTCCCAGCGTCGGGCGGCCTTCAACCGGACACTGTTGACGGCGTCCGAGACGACGTGCGCCAGTCGGAAGACCCGGTTGCCGGTGACTTCTTGTGGCCCGAGTGTGTGCTGGTAAGCCGATTCCATGCCTCCACTCTCCCACAGGGTCCCGGCGTCGCCCGGACCGGGAGGAAACCGCAGCGGCTCAGGTGCCGCCCAGGAAGTGGCGCAGCGTCCAGGCATTGCGCACCGCATGACCGTCGCCGTCGTTGTTGAAATACACGAAAACCTCCCTGCCGGCCGACTGCCATTCCCGGATCCGGTCCGCCCACCAGTTCAGGTCGTCATCCGGGTAGGAGCCGCCATACAGATGGTCCCGGTCCGGGCCATGAAGCCGGACGTAAACGAAGCCTGCAGTGGCGCGAAGGACGCAAGGCAGACCCGCGCCGCTCATGATGCAGTACGCGGCGCCATGGCGTTCCAGCAACGCATAAACCATGGGGTGGTCCCAGCTCGGGTGGCGAAATTCCACGCTCACCCGGATCCAGTCCGGCAACGCCGCCAGGAAGTACCCCAGCCGTGCGTCATCCCGGCCGAACTGCGGCGGCAGCTGGACCAGCAGCACGGCCCGTTTGTCGCCGAGTTCGTGCCAGCACCGGACGATCCGCTCGATCCAGACTTCCGGAGCAGAGAGCTTCTTCCCGTGCGTCAATCCGCGCGGGGCCTTGACGGACAGCAGGAACCCGGGCGGAAGGCGCCGGCGCCAGCTGGCAAAGGATGTCTCGCGGGGCCAGCGGTAGAAGCTGGCATTGAGTTCCACCGTGCTGAAATGGGCCGCGTAATGGGCCAACCGGTCCCGCGCCGGCAAACCGGGCGGGTAGAGCACATTCTCCCAGTGGTCATAGCTCCAGCCGCTGGTGCCGACGTGGACGCTCCCGGCAAGATGTGTGCCCTGGTCCATCCCGTCTGCCCCCTCCCGGCTCATTGTGCCCGCAGTTCCACCGGCACTGCCGCCGTGTCGGCCTCTACGGATCCTAGTCCCAGCTCTGTGGCTGTGGCACTGTAAGACCCATGGCGCGCATCGAGGATTACGCAATGGTCGGCGATCTGCATACGGCAGCCCTGATCAGCACCGAAGGTTCGATCGACTGGCTCTGCCTGCCGCGTTTTGACTCGCCGGCCTGTTTCAACGCCCTGTTGGACACGCCGCAGGCGGGGCGCTGGCTGCTGGCTCCAGAGGGCGGCGGTGAATGCACCCGACGGCATTACCGCAAGGGCACCCTCATTTTGGAGACGGAGTGGGAAACCCCCACGGGAAGAGTCAAAGTCATCGACTTCATGCCGCCCCGGGACTCGGTGGCGGACATCGTGCGGATTGTGGTGGGTGTCCGCGGCTCGGTGCCGATGCGCGGTGAGTTGGTGCTGCGCTTCGACTACGGCCACATCGTCCCGTGGGTCCGCCACGACGATCTGGGCATCCACGCAATCGCCGGACCCGATGCCGCGTACCTCGTGACCGAGGCGCCGCTGCGGGGTGAGCGAATGCAAACCATCAGCGACTTCACCGTCAAGGCAGGGGACCGCGTTCCGTTCGTCCTGACCTGGGCGCCGAGCCACCTGGGCCGTCCCCGGACGCTGGATGCGGAGGAAGTCCTGGCATCGACGGAGGATTTCTGGCAGCGCTGGTCCGCGAAATGCACCGTCACCGGACCCTACCGGGCGGTGGTGCAGCGCTCGCTGATCACCTTGAAAGCGCTGACGTTTGCCCCTACCGGAGGCATCGTGGCTGCCGTGACGACGTCGCTGCCGGAGGAGCTGGGCGGCGAACGGAACTGGGACTACCGCTTCTGCTGGCTCCGTGATGCCACGCTGACGCTCCAGGCGCTGCTGTCTGCGGGGTACACGGAGGAAGCCGCCTCCTGGCGCGACTGGCTCCTGCGGGCAGTGGCGGGTGACCCCAAGGACCTGCAGATCATGTATGGCATCCACGGCGAACGGCGCCTGCCCGAAATGGAGCTGCCCTGGCTGCGCGGGTATGAGAACTCCGTCCCGGTCCGGATCGGAAACGGCGCGGCCGGGCAGCTGCAACTCGATGTCTGGGGCGAGGTGCTGGACTGTCTGTCCCTGACCCGGAACTCGCTACTGACCAGCACCGACGAGTCTTGGGACGTGCAGCTGGCACTGATGGACCATCTCGAGACGGCGTGGAAGGAACCTGACAACGGGCTGTGGGAGATGCGCGGGCCGCGGCGGCACTTCACCCATTCCAAGGTGATGGCCTGGGTGGCCGCGGACCGGATGGTCAAAGGCGTCCGGGACTTCGGACTGCCCGGCCCCGCCGACCGCTGGGAGGAACTCCGGGACACCATCCATGCGGACGTCATGGCCAACGGTTTCGATGAGGAAAGAAACACCTTTGTGCAGTCCTACGGGCAGCCCGGGCTTGATGCGAGCCTCCTGCTCATTCCCCGCGTCGGATTCCTGCCGCCGGATGACCCCCGCGTGGTGGGGACAATTGAGGCCATCGAACAGGAATTGATGCATGACGGCTTCCTCCGGCGCTACCGGACGGCGGAGTCCGGTGACGGGCTGTCCGGTGGGGAAGGGGTGTTTCTTGCCTGCTCGTTTTGGCTGGTCCAGGCACTGCTGGGGGCGGGCCGGCACCGTGAGGCCCGGGAACTGTTTGAACGGCTGCTGGCGCTGCGCAACGACGTCGGACTTCTGAGTGAGGAGTGGAGCATTGAGGACGCACGGCAGCTGGGCAATACCCCGCAGGCATTCAGTCATTTTGCGCTGGTCATGAGCGCCCTGGAGCTGCAGGAAGACGGGCTGCGCCGCAGCGACGCCACGCACCCCGATCACTGATTCGCGCCGACGGCGCATCCGGTGACCACGCTCTGCCTCCTCGGAGGTTTCCGCCCAACGCTTAGATAAGTATACTTACTAATAACCCAACGAGGGGTGATCGAAGAGGAGAGTGCGATGGCGGGATACTTCGAGGTCGTAGACGCGCCCGACGGCGGCTACCGGATCCGGATGCTGGATGGCGCAGGAAGCCTGATGGCGGTAACGATCACCTTTCCCACGAAGAGGGCCGCCGTGGCCGGCATCGCCCAGGCCCGCGAAATCGCCGGCACAGGCCTCATCCGGGACCGCAGCGCCGGCCGCCAGGCGTCGCAGGCGGCCACACCACTGCCCAGGGTTCCCCGCCGGACCACGGGCGGCGCCAGCCGGGGAACCACCCTGTCCGGCGGATCACTGGCAGCCGGAAAGCGAGCGCGGGCTCATCACTGACATGACTCCTGACGGCGGCTCCCGCAGCCCGGGTGCCACAGACTTCACCACCGGCCGGAACCGGCCTCGGGCCGCTGTCCTCTTCGACGTGGACGGCACCCTGGTCGATTCCTCCTACCTTCACACGTTGGCCTTTTGGCGCGCTTTCCAGCAGGCCGGGCACGACGTTCCGATGGCGAGCATCCACCGCTCGATCGGGATGGGCGGGGACAAGATCCTCGACAGGCTGTTGCCCGCTGACCGGGACACGGGGGATGACAACACCATTTTGACCTCGCACGCTGCCGTGTTCTCCACGTTCTGGTCCGCCCTTCGGCCGCTGGACGGCGCCCGCGAGCTGCTGGCGGAGTGCCACGGGCGCGGGCTCGCCGTGGCGCTGGCATCTTCGGCCCGGGACCGCGACCTTGAGGTGCTGCGGGGCGCGATCGATGCCGACGCCTTCATCGACGCGGCCACCAGCTCGGCGGACGCGAAGGAGAGCAAACCGGCCCCGGACATTCTCGAGGCCGCCCTTAAGGCCCTGGCGGTGCCGGCGTCGGCGGCCGTCTACGTAGGCGACGCCGTGTGGGACATTCTCGCTGCCGGGAAACTGGACATCCCGGCGATCGGGCTGACCTGTGGTGGCACCAGCGAAGCGGAACTTCGGGACGCCGGTGCCGTCGAAATTTACGCCAGCCCCCGGGAGCTTCTGGAAAACCTCGGCAACAGCGCAATTGGGCGGCTCGCGGCCCGCGACCGCCCGAGCTAGCCGCCGGCCCGGTTACAGTGTTCCCATGAGTTCTTCGGGGGACCAGCCATCGGCAGAACCGGGTCCTGCCGGATCCCGCCGGGCGCACCTGTCCTGGTTGGCCCGGCTCGCTGTTCCGCTGGGTGCTGCGGCCCTCCTGGTGGTGGGGGCGGTCCTGCTGGCGCGTCCGGTGCAGCAGGACAGCGTCGGCTGGTTTGCGTACGCCCCGCTGTCCCAACAGACGTTCTTTCCCGGCAGCCTTCTGGTGATGGATCAGGGCAGCTGGACGGGCATCTGGCTGATCGTTGTTGGCCTGCTGACGCTCGCGTTCTGGGCCGGCTTCCGGACAGGCCGGCGGACCCGCCGGCGCGGGGGCGCTTAGCTGGCCGCGGGAGGGAATTCCGCCGCAATGTTCCCGCGCACCACTGCCGCAAAATGCCAACTCGGCATACGCTGACCCGATGACACACCATCACCTGCCCGGCAAAGTGGCAGTAATCACCGGCGCCGGCTCGGGCATCGGCCGGGCGGCCGCCCGGCTCATGCTCGCTGAAGGCTACCGAGTGGTTCTGGCCGGTCGGCGCGCGGCGCAGCTGGCAGAGACCGGCGCGGGACACGCCCAGGCCCTCGCGATTGCCTGCGACGTCACCGTTCCCGACGACGTCGAGCGGCTCTTCGCCGCCACCCTCCTGCGCTGGGGGCGGGTGGACGTGCTGTTCAACAACGCCGGTGCGTTCGGTCCGGCCGCTTCCGTGGACGAGATCAGCCCTGCGGACTGGGACGCCACCGTGGCCGTGAACCTGACCGGCTCCATGCTGTGCGCCGCTGCCGCCGTCCGGGCCATGAAAGCGCAGTCGCCCCAGGGTGGCCGGATCATCAACAACGGCTCCATCGCCGCGCATTCACCCCGGCCCCGGACCGTGGCCTACACGGTCACCAAGCACGCCATCACCGGACTGACCAAGAGTATTGAGCTGGACGGCCGCGGCTTCGGCATCACATGCGGGCAGATCGACATCGGCAACGCGGCCACCGATCTGATGGAGACCATCGGCGCCGGCTCCGGGGCGGTGCAGGCGGACGGCAGCAGCCGCGTCGAGCCGACCTTCCCGGTGGACGACGCCGCCCGGGCGGTGCTGCTGATGGCGGGGATGCCGGCGTCGGCCAGTGTCGGTTCCCTCATCATCACCGCTGCCGGAATGCCGTTCGTCGGCCGCGGGTAAGCCGGGAAGGGCTGCCGGTCAGAGCGGGAGGAGTCCGGACAGATCGGCGCGCAGCCCGGAGGCGGCCACCCGCCCGGCGCTGACGGCGTCTGCCCAGCCCAAGGTACCGCTGACCATCTCCAGCCAGGTGGCGGCGTCGCATTCGATGACGTTCGGGGGTGTGCCGCGGGTGTGCCGGGGGCCCTCCACGCACTGGGTGACACCAAACGGCGGGACCCGGACCTCCACGGAGTTGCCAGGTGCCCGGGCGGTGACCTCCTCCAGGGAATAGCGCACCGCCGTCGCCAGCGTGCTGCGCGGAACCACGGTGCCGGTTTCCGGGCCGGAGGTTCCGGCGGAATCACGCTGCGTAACGTTTACCGCCTGCCAGGCGGCGAGGGCCGCGCGGCCTTCCTCCGGGGCAATCCGGCGTCGTGCGATGGCCATGGCTAGTCCAGCAGCGCCGAGACGGCATGGCCGAGACGGATTTTGCCTACCGGCCGGCCGCCGCCGAGCACGGGGGAGACCACCTTGTCCAAGACACCTGCCACTTCGGGGACGTCCACGGCGCCGGCGGCGGCGAGCAGGGTCAGGCCCACGAGTGTGGTGGCACGGATGTTGCCGTCGAGGATTTTGACGGCAACAGAGGCGCCCGTGGGCGTGGCCATCACCAGCACACCCTCGGCGCCGATCTTGGCGAGGATGCCGAGCTCGTCCATGACAATCGTGTTGGGCTCGTCCGTGCCCTGCACCGCCCACGGGTAGTCCAGCATGGAAGTGGCGATCGTGGCGGCGCGGGCGTTGGAGTGTTTGTCACCGGGCGCCTTGGCCAGCTTGGAGAACGCACGGGCCAGGCCGGTCAGGGAGACGGCGGCGACGGGGGCGCCGCAGCCGTCGATGCCGAGGTGGGCGATGCTTTCGCCGCAGTATTCCTCAATCACGGCGCGGATGCGCTGCTGCAGCGGGTGGTTGGGCTCGAGGTAGCTGTGCGTGTCCCATCCGTTCTCCGTGCAGGCCCAGAGGAACGCGGCGTGCTTTCCGGAGCAGTTGAACGCGAGCCTGGACTGACCGCGGTCCGAACGGACCAGCCAGTTCCGGGCAGTCTCATCCTCGGGCCACGCGGCCGGGCACTGAAGCTGGTCCTCCTTGACGCCGGCAGCTTTCAGCATGCCTTTGACAACATCCATGTGGTCCAACGACCCGACGTGGCTGCCGCAGGCGATCGCCACTTGCGCCCCGCGCAGCGGAACGCCGGACTGCATGGAGGCCAGGGCCTGCAGCGGCTTGAGCGTGGACCGCGCATAGATCGGGGTGGTGATGTCGCCCAGTTCGGTGACGACGGTGCCGTCCCCGGCGATGACGACGGCGGAGCCGATGTGCCGGGACTCCACGAAGCCGCTGCGTTCCAGGACGGCCAGTTCGACGGCGGACTCCACGGTGAAGGTGGCATGCGAGTTCAAGGGCATGCTGCCAGTCTATGGTGCCCGGCGGTCACAGCCCGTTATTCCACGGTCACCATCAGCGACTGCCAGCCGGACGCGCCGTCGGGCACCGGGTCGGCCCGCTTGTCCGTCTGGACTTCGCCGGTACCGTCGGTGGCGCGGGCCTTGATGTAGTGCGGTCCCGGGGTGGCTTCCCAGTCGAAGGACCACTGCCGCCAGGTGATGACGGAGGCCTCGGTGGACAGGGTCGCCTCAGTCCATGGCCCGTTGTCGATCTGCACCTCAACCTTGGTGATGCCCCGGGTCTGGGCCCAGGCGGTGCCGCCAATCGCGACCCGTCCGGCGGGGACCTTGGCGAAGGACTTGGGGACCTCCACCCGGGCCATGGTTTTGATGGGGCCGCGCTCGGACCAGCCGCGCTGGGTCCAGTAGGCCTTGCTGTCCGCGAACCGGGTGACTTCCAGGTCCACCACCCATTTGGTGGCGGAGACGAAGCCGTACAGGCCCGGGACCACCATCCGTACGGGGTATCCGTGCTCCAGCGGAAGGGCTTCACCGTTCATGCCGAACGCCAGCATGGCGTCCCGGTCATCCTGCAGGACTTCCAACGGAGTGGAAGCGCTGAAACCGTCAATCGAGGTGGAGAGGACCATGTCCGCGCCGTCCTTGGGCCCTGCCATTTTGAGGACGTCGCGAATGGGCATGCCCAGCCATTTGGCGTTGCCTGCCAGGTTGCCGCCCACCGGGTTGGACACGCAGGTCAGGGAGACGTGGGATTCGATCAGGTCTGCGTCGAGCAGGTCCTGGAAACTGAGCCGGACTTCCCGGTCTACGAGACCGTGGACGCGCAGTTCCCAGTCCTGGACGTTGATTTCAGGCACACTCAGGGCCGTATCGATGCGGTAGAAGTCATTGTTGGGCGTCAGCCACGGCGTGACACCGGGCACCTGGGACTGAACGCCGGCGGGAACGGCCGGGGCCGGTTTCACCGGGGCGGGAAGTTGCAGGGATTCGCGGGCCTGCGCGACGTTGCTGCGGGCTGCGCTGAGCAGGCGGCCGCCGGTCGCGGCGATAGCGGAGGCCGCGGCGGTGACTCCGGTTGCGGCGAAGAAGGCGCGCCGGCTGGTGGCGGGGCGTTCGGGTTCCTTGGCTGCGAGACCGGAGGCCATGTCCGGCCACTGTTGCATCCGCCAGAGCCGTGAGATGAGGAGCCGGAGCACGATCAGCCCGGCCGCGGTGCCGATCAGTGCGGGAATCGCGTCCAGCGGCTTCACTCCCGCCCGGGTCACCACACTGGCGATGATCACCGCGCCCATCAACAGCACACCGGCGACGCCGAGGGCCCATTTCCGGTAGGCCACAATGCCCAGGACGCAGGCGAGGAGTGCGATGGAGACGGCCATTCCGACGAACAAGGCGAGCTTGTCGTTGGTGCCGAAGGTCGCGATGGCGAAATCCTTCATCCAGGACGGCGTGAAGTCGATAAAGGTTGAGCCGAGGGCAATCACCGGCGTCGCCCGTGCCGTGAAGAACGCCCCGATCAGTTCCGCCACGGACAAGACGACCGCGGCCGCAGCCACTCCGGCAAGGGCGGCGAGCAGGGTGAGTCCCTTCGGGGCTGGCCGGCTGCTGCGCCGGGTCAGCCCGGACTTCCCGGTGCTGAGTTCGTCGGCGCGGGGCGGCTGCGTGCTGGGCTTGTCCATACAGGGTCTTCGGAGCCGTGCGGGCCGCGGATTGCCCCGCCCCCGTGGCGGGCATGCCCTTCCCCCGGATCCAGGAATGGACATGCTGGCATTATGTCCAGCAGCCGCGGCCGGTGGTGGGCATGTCCGGTGGTGGCGGCCGGTGGTGGGCATGTCCAGCAGCCGCGGCCGGTGGTGGGCATGTCCGGCGGTGGTCACAGCTTAGGCCCCTGCCCGGTCCACAAAGTACCCTTGGGAACTGTGAAGGTACTTGTCATCGGCCCCGGCGGCCGCGAACACGCCATTGTCCGCTCCTTGCTTGCCGACCCGAACGTGTCCGAGGTCCACGCGGCCCCGGGCAACGCCGGCATCAGCAAACTGGTGCCCACGTACGCCATCGACGCGAACAACCCCGACGCCGTCGCTGCCCTGGCCACCAAGCTCACCGTCGACCTCGTCGTGGTGGGCCCCGAGGCGCCGCTCGCCGCCGGAGTCTCCGACGCTGTCCGGGCCGCGGGCATCCCGGTGTTCGGACCCAGCAAGGCCGCGGCGCAACTCGAAGCGTCCAAGGCATTCGCCAAGGAAGTCATGGCCGAGGCCGGCGTCCCCACCGCCATGGCCCGGGTGGCCGGCAACGCCGAGGAGGCAGCCGACGCGCTCGACGCTTTTGGCGCTCCGTTTGTCGTTAAGGACGACGGGCTCGCGGCGGGCAAGGGCGTTGTGGTCACCAACAACCGGGACGAGGCCCTCGCCCACGCGCAGAGTTGCTTCGATGCCGGCGGCACCGTGGTGATCGAGGAATTCCTTGACGGCCCCGAAGTCTCCGTCTTTGTCCTCTGCGACGGCCGCAATACCGTGGCGCTGTCCCCGGCCCAGGACTTCAAACGGATCTTCGACAAGGACCAGGGCCCCAACACCGGCGGCATGGGCGCTTACACCCCGTTGGAATGGGCGCCCGAAGGCCTGGTCCAGGAAGTCCTTGACCGGATCGCCCAGCCCACCGTCAACCAGATGGCCCACCGCGGCACCCCGTTTGTTGGCGTGCTCTTCGTCGGACTGGCCCTGACCTCCCGCGGCACCCGCGTGATTGAATTCAACGTCCGCTTCGGCGACCCGGAGACCCAGGCCGTCCTCGCCCGCCTCAAAACCCCGCTCGGCGGACTGCTACTGGCCGCCGCCAAGGGCGAGCTGGACAAGGCCCAGCCGCTGCGCTGGTCCAAGGAAACCGCCGTCGCCGTCGTGGTAGCCGCCGAGAACTACCCCGGCACGCCCCGGACCGGCGACCGGATCCGGGGACTCAAGAAAGTCGAGTCGATCGAGGGCGTCCACATCATCCACGCCGGCACCACGCTCGACGACGAAGGCAAAGTCGTGTCTGCCGGCGGACGGGTTCTCGCCGTCGTGGCCCTCGGCACGGACCTGGTGGAAGCCCGGGAACGGGCGTACGACGGCGTCGAACTCGTCCAGCTGGAGGGCAGCCAGTTCCGCACGGACATTGGCGGAAAAGCGGCCCGCGGCGAGATCAAGGTGCACGCCCCCGCCGTCCCCGCCACGAAAGCGAAGGCCTGAGCATGAGAATCCCCGAAGCTTCCGGACCCGACACGGGTGAACCCTCGCCGTCGGCACCGACGGGCCTGGACACCGCTGCACCGGACCTTCCCGGCTGGCGGCACATCTATTCCGGCAAGGTCCGCGACCTCTACGTTCCGGCGGATGCGTCCATTCCGGAACGCATCGGCCAGGACTGCGTCCTGGTGGTCGCCAGCGACCGCATCAGCGCCTATGACCATGTCCTCGCCAGCGAGATACCGGACAAGGGCAGGGTCCTGACCCAGTTGAGCCTGTGGTGGTTCGAACAACTCGGTGTGGAGCACCATGTACTGGCGTCCACGGTCGGGGCCGGAGTGCCCGCCGCCGTGGAAGGCCGGGCGATGATCTGCAAGAAGCTGGAGATGTTCCCGGTCGAATGCATCGCCCGCGGCTACCTCACCGGCTCGGGACTGGAGGAATACCGGCAGTCCCGCACCGTGTGCAGCATCCCCCTGCCCGACGGCCTGGTGGACGGGTCCCGGCTCGAGAAGGCCATCTTCACCCCCTCCGCGAAAGCCGAGGTAGGCGAGCACGATGAGAACATCACCTATGCTGCCGTCGTGGAGACGGTGGGCCAGGACACCGCATCCCGGCTCCGCGAGCTCACGCTGGAGATCTACACCAAGGCCGAAGGGATCGCCCGCGGGCGCGGCATCATCCTTGCCGACACCAAAGTGGAGTTTGGCCTTGATGCTGCGACAGGCGCCATCACACTCGGTGATGAGGTCCTGACGCCGGATTCCTCGCGGTTCTGGGACGCCGGAACGTACCAGCCGGGCAAGGCGCAACCGTCCTACGACAAGCAGTACGTCCGGGACTGGCTGACCTCGGCGGAGTCCGGCTGGGACCGGTCCTCCGATGCGCCGCCGCCGGCGCTGCCGGCGGACGTCGTGGCCCGCACGCGAAGCCGTTACGTCGAGGCTTTCGAGTTACTTACCGGCCGGACGTTCGTCTAGGCCGCGCCGGCGGAACAGGGGCCAGTCGGCTAGGACTCGGCCGCCGCAGCCGCCTGCGCCCGGCGCTGGGCCAGCCGGATTTCCAGCACAGCGTCCATGGCCTGCTGCACCCGGTCCGAGGCGCCGGCTGAGCTGAATTCCTTCTGGGCTTCCTCGAGGTAGATCAGGGCCTCATCGGATTCACCCGCGGCTTTCAACGCCTTGCCGAGCAGCAGTGCTACTTCGCCGGCGACGTGCTTGGCCAGTACGTCCCTGTCGGCATGGATTTCGCGCAGTTTCTGGACGGCGGCGACGACATCCCCCGTCAGGTAGAGCCAGCGGGCCCGGATGAACGCGACCTCGAGCTGGTCCGTTTTGTTGCCGCCCACGATTGAGAGAGCCAGCTCCGCGCGCTCGATTGAGGACAGGGTTTCCGGCTCCACAATCCCGGAGGACAAACGGACGGCAGCCGAGGCCTTGTTGAAGCGGGCCCAGAGGTCAATGTCGTTGGCGGGGGAGAGCATCAGAGCAGCCCGCTCGTGGTACTTGATGCCTTCGGTGTAGTCATGGCGCATGAAGGCCACGTTGCCTATCACCCAGGCCACTTCGCCGGCGAGCTGGGTCATGGAATGATCATCCATCTGTTCGTTCATGGCCTGGCAGTACTGCCAGGCCTCATCCAGGCGGCCGCTTTCGGCCAGTGCGCCGATGAGGGCGCGCAGGGCGCCGATAATCAACGTGGAGCCCTTCGGCAGTTCGGCGCAGAGCCGCACCGCCTCCTGGGCGTGCTCGACGGCGAGCGCCAGTTGCCCCTGCCCGTGGCACACGGCCGCGAGCATCTGCCGTGCCCGGACGCCAAGGCCGGCCGACTCGGCAGCCATTGGGTGGTCGAGGAGGCGCTGCACAAGATCCTGGCACTCCCTGAGGTGACCCTGCTTCATAAGGCACTCGGCCTGCATGTAGCTCATGTTCCACCATGCGCTGGTGTTCCGGGCCTCGAGGGCGATCTGGGCTGCCGCCGCGGCGTGGGTCGCCGCCAGCGCATAGTCGCGCAGGTCCCAGGCCTGGCGGGCGTACAAGCCTGCGAGGACGTACTCGGCGTCGCTGACGGATACCGGCTGGCTCCATGCCTCCAAGGCCTTGGGGGCGAGCTCAAGCCGCCTCGCCAGCTCCTCAATCACGTCCGCGGTCGGTTCGCGCCGCCCGGTCTCCAGCAGGGAAATGTAGCTGGGCGAGTACAGGTCGCGGCCTAGTTCGGCCTGCGTCAGACCTCGATCTAGCCGTTCAGCTCGGAGCTTCTCCCCGAATCCGTTCCCCACGGGTTCCTCCTAATTCCGGACAGTCTTTGTACTAAATCCTTGACAGTCTCTGTGCAAGCCATTTTACAATGTGTGTCAACAACAGTTGTTACGGGCGTTGTAATGTGTCCGTCCCGCCTTTCCGACCCGTATTGAGGAACCCACATGATCAAAAAGATTGCAGCTTCCGTCGCTTTGGCGGGGGCGCTGGCTCTCTCAGCAGCGGCTCCGGCAGTCCTGTCCGTCAGTGCCATCGGCAACTGGCCGGATCCCATGGGAACCACCCTGGCGATCGGCAACTGGCCCGATCCCATGAGCTCGACCCAGGGAAAGCTCACCGCCATCGGCAACTGGCCGGACCCGATGCGCTCCGCCACCAACATCGGCAACTGGCCCGATCCGATGTAGGCAAGAGCAGGTAGCGCAACAGCTCGGTGGTGGCCCCGGGAAAGGTGAAAACCTCTCCCGGGGCCATTCTTCTGCCCCGACCCGCCACAGCGGTTGTTGAGCAGGCGTCAGGTGCCACCTGTCGGAGGCAGACGCAAAAGAGGGCCTCCCGGCTGGAAGACCCTCTGATGAATTGGTCGGGATGACAGGATTTGAACCTGCGACCTCGTCGTCCCGAACGACGCGCGCTACCAAGCTGCGCCACATCCCGATCCGTTGCTTCAAAAGCAACTTCACAAGAGTATCCGATCCGGGCCCCGGATGCGAAATCGGGCCGCCGGGCCGGATCAGACCAGCGAGTCCTTCCAGGCCCCGTGCAGTTGCGCGAAGCGGCCGCCGCCGCCAATCAGCTCCGCCGGGGTGCCGTCCTCGACGACACGCCCGCCGTGCACCACGAGGACCCGGTCTGCAGTCTCCACCGTGGACAGACGGTGCGCGATGATGAGTGCGGTACGGCCGGCACTGGCGCCGGTGCCCTGCAGCAGTCCCGCCAAACCGGCCTGTACGAGTCGTTCGGAGGGAATGTCCAGTGAGGAGGTGGCCTCGTCCAGGATCAGCACGGCAGGCCGGGCCAGGAAGGCCCGGGCAAAGCTGATCAGCTGGCGTTGCCCGGCGGAGACCCGCCCGCCGCGCTTGTTGACGTCGGTGTCGTAGCCTTCCGGCAGCTCCCGGATAAACTCATGGGCGCCCACGGCCATCGCCGCGTCCTCGATTTCCTGCCGGGAGGCGGCGGGCCGGCCCAGAGCGATGTTGTCCGCCACAGAGCCGCTGAACAGGAAGGCTTCCTGGGTGACCATGACGACGTTCCGCCGCAGGTCCGCCGTCGCAAGCTCCCGCAGGTCCACGCCGTCGAGGGTGAGCGAGCCCGCCGAGACGTCATAGAACCGGGCGATGAGTTTGGCGAGCGTGGACTTGCCGGCGCCGGTCTGGCCCACCAGTGCCACGGTCTGGCCGGCAGGAATGTGCAGGTCCATGGCGGGGATGATGACCGGTCCGTCGCCGTACCGGAATTCGACGCCCTTGAAGTCGACGGTTCCCTTCGCATTGTGCAGGGCCACCGGGTTTTTCGGCGGCCGGACGGTGGGGACCTCCTCGAGCAGGCCGGACACCTTCTCCAGCGCCGCCTGCGCGCTTTGGAAGGAGTTGTAGAACATGGCCATCTGGTCCACCGGCTGGAAGAAGCGCTTGGTGGACAGGATCAGCGCCAGCAGCACACCGACGGCGAGTTCGCCCTCCAGCACGCGGAAGCCGCCAAAGAGCAGCACGACGGCGACGCAGACGTTGCCGATCAGCACCAACCCGGGTTGGAAGATGCCGCTGAGGTTGATCGAGCGGACCGTGACTTTGCGGTAGTCCTCGGAAAGCTCCGTGTACCGGGCTGTGTTTTCGCGTTCCTTGCGGAAGGCCTTGACGGCACGTATGCCGGTCATGGTTTCCACGAAGTGCACGATCAGCCGGGCTGAGACGACGCGGGATTCGCGGAACGCGATCTGGGAGTGCTTCTGGTACCAGCTGGCCAGGAAGTACATCGGTACGCCGGCGGCCAGGACCAGGAGCCCGCTGCGCCAGTCGAGGGCGACGACCGTGATGGCGGTGAAGATCATAAACAGCATTCCCGAGGCCAGCGAGCTGACCCCGGAATCCAGGAGTTCGCGCAGCGCCTCCAGGTCCGAGGTCTGGCGGGCGATGATCCGGCCCGACGTGTACTTCTCATGGAATTCCAGGCTCAGCCGCTGCGTGTGCCTGAAGACCCTGACGCGCAGGTCCAGCAGCATGGCCTGGCTCAGCCGCGCGGTGGAAGTGACGTAGAGGGCGGTAAGGCCCGCCGTCGCGACGGCAGCCGCGAGGTAGGCGGCGCCGGTGAGCAGCAGGGGGAGGTTGTCGCCGGACTGCAGGGCCGGCAGGGCCCGGTCGATGCCGAAGGCGATCAGCGCGGGACCGGCGACCCGCGCCGCCTGGGAGAGCACGACGGCGGCAATGGTCAGCCAGAACCGCCGGCGGACGGGGCGGATCAGCGAACCGAGCAGAGCCAGGGAGCGGCGCCGGACGGTCTTGCTCTCGCTCTTGGACAGATGCGCGTTGTCCTCATTGGCGGTGCCGAAGGTGGCGCTCATCGGGAAACCTCCTCGGCGTTCAGGCCTGACAGTTCCGTGTCCAGCAGCTCGGAGTCCAGGTCCCGGGGTTCCGGGTCGAGGCTGGCGATCACGTAGCGGTAGTGCTGGTTCTCCGCGAGCAGTTCGGTGTGGGTGCCGACGGCGGTGATCCGGCCCTCTTCCAGCAGCGCCACCCGGTCCGCCAGCGCCACGGTGGACGGCCGGTGGGCCACGATCAGCGTCGTGGTGTCGGAGAGCACCTGCCGCAGCCTGGTTTCCACGAGTTCCTCGGTGTTGACATCCAGGGCCGACAACGGATCGTCCAGTACCAGGACCCTGGGCCGGGCGGCGATGGCGCGGGCCAGGGCGATGCGCTGCCGCTGGCCGCCGGAGAGGCTGAGGCCTTCCTCACCGATCAGGGTGTCCAGGCCGGACGGAAGCGAGTACGCGAAGTGGGCCTGGGCGACGTCGAGCGCCTCCTCGAGTGCCTCCTCCATGCGTTCGGCCGGCAGGTCCGCCGGGGCGCCGAGCATCACATTGCTCCGCACCGAGCTGGAGAACAGGATGGTGTCTTCGAAGGCGACGGCCACCACCGTGCGGAGCTCCTCCACGCCGAACTCGCGCAGGTCCACTCCGTCGATGGTGATGGAACCGTTGGTGACGTCATACAGCCGGGGGACCAGCTGCAGCAGGGCGCTTTTGCCGCTGCCCGTGATGCCGACCAGGGCCATGGTTTCCCCGGGTTTAATCTCCAGGTCGATGTCTTTGAGGATCGGTTTGTCCGGGGCGTCCTCATAGGCGAAGGTGGCGTTGTTGAAGGTCAGGGCGCCCTTCAACTCCGTCGGATGCTGCGGCTTTTCGGGGCTCGTGATGGTGTTCACCGAGTCCATCACCTCAAAGTGCCGGTCCACGGCGGTTTTGGCGGTGAGGGCCATGGCCAGCAGCATGCCGCAGAATTCCACCGGGGTGGCGATCACGGCGGCGGTGGCGAAGAACGCCACGAGGGCGCCGATGCTCAGCTCTCCGGTGGAGGCCAGCAGCACGCCGGCGACGAGCCCGGCACCGAGGGCCAGCTCCGGCAGGAGGGTGACCACGAGGCTGAAGGTGGCGAGGTGCTTGGCCTTGACGATTTCCGTCTGGCGGAGCTCCTCGGCTTGTTCGTTGAAGTTTTCCAGCGCCTCAGTGCTGCGGCCGAAAGCCTTGAGTACCCGGATGCCGTGCACCGACTCCTCTACCGTGGTGGCGAGGTCGCCGGCCTGGTCCTGGCTGCGGCGGGCCACCTTGCTGAACCGGGTGCGGAACCGGAAGCCGTAGATCATGATCGGCACCGCCGCGGCGAGGAAGATCAACGCCAGCTGCCAGCTCATCGTGAACATCACCACGACGCCGATCACCACGGTCAGGGTGGTGACCACCAGCATGATGGCGCCGAACGCCATCCAGCGGCGCAGGAAGTTCAAGTCCGTCATGGCGCGGGAGAGCAGCTGCCCGGAACCCCACCGGTCGTGGAAGGAGACCGTCAGATCCTGCAGATGCGCATAGAGGGACACCCGCATCCGGGTTTCGACCGTCGTGGCGGGATTGATCACGAACTGCCGGCGCAGTGCCACCAGGCCGGCTTCGGCAACGCCGAGGACCAGAATGACGAGTGAGGCAATCCAGACCGCGTCCGTGCTGCCGCCGGGCCGAAGAGATTCGTTGACCAGGACCCGCAGCACCTGCGGGATGGTCAGAGCCACCACACTGGCCAGCAGGGCGCACAGCAAGCCCATGATGAGCCGCGGAATGATCGGCTTGACGTGGGGATAGAGACGGCGGATGGAGGAGAAAAATGAGGTCTGCTTGGCCATGCCTGCTTCTTCACGACGCGACTGCGAAATATCTAACGCAAGTGGATGTAGTTTCCTGTAGCAACTACCCTAGGCCATCGCGTGAGCCGGTTCACAGGAAAACGCATGGCATCAGGATCTGGCCCAGTAATTACGTTCCGCAATGAGAAGGCGTGCCCGCCCAGGCCGCAGGGCCTCCGGGCCGGTCCGGGCTCAGGAACGCGCAGTGAGCGTCAGCAGTACCGCTTCGGGCTTGCAGGCGATCCGGACCGGGGCGAAGCGGGAGGTGCCGATCCCGCCTGAGACGTTCACCGGCGTCGTGCGTCCGTTGCTCTCCCAGCCGTGCAAACCCTTCGCGCGCCAGGTGGGGAGGTCGCAATTGGCGACGAGCGCCCCGAAACCCGGAACGCAGATCTGGCCGCCGTGGGTGTGCCCGGCCAGCAGGAGGTCGGCACCGTCCGCGGTGAAGTGGTCCAGGACCCGCTGGTACGGGGCATGGGCGACGGCGATCCGCAGGTGCGGTTTGGCGTCCTGGCCCTTGGTTCCGCGGGGCCAGCCGGCGTACTGTTCGAGACCCAGGTGCGGATCGTCGACGCCGGAGAAGTCAACGCGGAGCCCTCCGATGACCAGGGACTGGCAGCGGTTGGTCAGGTCCACCCAGCCGCCCATGCCAAAGCCGGAACGCAGCCGTGGCCAGTCCAGTGTGGCTGGCTCCTTGGGCTTCGAGGAGGGGCCGGCGAAATACGACGCCGGGTTCTTCAGCCGCGGGGCAAAGTAGTCGTTGGAGCCGGGAACAAAAACGCCGGGAAACGCCATCAGCGGACGCAGTGCCTCCAGCACGGGGTCCACCGCTTTGGCATGGCTGAGGTTGTCGCCGGTGTTCACCACCAGGTCCGGTTCCAGGTCCGCCAGGGAGGACAGCCATGCGGCTTTCCGTTCCTGGCCGGGGACGAAGTGGATGTCGCTGAGGTGCAGGACCCGGATCGGGCCGAATCCCGCCGGAAGAATTGGCAGGGTTTCTTCGCGCAGCACGAACTGGTTCTTTTCCCACAGCCCGTATCCCGCGGCGGCAGCGCCGGTAAGTGCTCCGGCGGCGGCGGTCACGGCAAAGCCGCGCCCGATGTTTCGGGCGCGGCTGGCCAGTGCGTTGATCGTCTCCATGGGTCAGGGCTTCCCGGTTGCGCCGTTGCCGGGCCGTGCGTCCGAGGGCGCCGGAGCGGGCGGCGCGGTGGACGGTGCCGGTGCCGGCGGGTCGGACGGTGCCGGTGCCGGTGCCGAGTCGGACGGTGCCGGTGCCGGGTTGGCCGGAGCCCTGGTGGGCTGCGGGTTGTTCCGGGGGGCCGGAACGGGTGCGGTGCCGTTGACCATGCTCGACGGCGGGGCCGGGAACGGATCGGTGCCGTAGGCCGGCGCCACCTCGGCCATGAAGTTCGAGAACTGCGGACCGGCGATCATGTAACCGTCGATGGCCTCGTAGAACTTCCCGTTCAGCGTCAGTTTGCGTCCCGGCCGGTCCTGGCCGCCCAAGGCGTCGCCGAACCAGGACGCTGTTGCCAGGCCCTTGGTGTAGCCAACCACCCACGTGGAGTTGTTGGGGTCGTTGGTTCCGGTCTTGGCCGCGATCGGGAAGGTAGTCCGCGTTGAGATTCTCGGCTTGATCAGGGAACCGGAACCGCGGTTCAGGACTTCCTGCAGTGCGGCTGTCACGCCGTGCGCGACTTCCGGTTTGATCGCGTCCCGGCATTTGGTTTCCTGGGCCGGCAGGGGGGCGCCGGTAGCGTCCGTGACCGACTCGATGGCGGTGGGTTCGCAGTACTTGCCGTCGTTGGCGAAGGTGGCGAAAGCACTCGCCATGGTCAGTGGCGAAGTCTGCGTTGCACCGATCAGGTTGGACAGGCGCGTCATGGGAACGGGCTCGTTGGTTTGACCGGCGTGGATTCCGACGGCGTCCACGATCTTCTGAATGCCGCAGAGGTCCACTTGAGCCGCGGTGGCGAAAGTCATGGTGTTGATGGAGTTGGCCAGGCCATCGACGACCGTCATGTTCTTGTAGTAGCCCTCTTCGGCGTTCTGCAGGTCGTCGGCCGCGCCGAGTGACTTTTCCGCTGTGTTGTATGCGCCGTCCACGGGGGTGGGGCAGGTGTTCTTCCACCGGTAATTCAAGGGGTACCTGCGGACGGAGCCGTTGAGGACGGTGTTCATGGACCTGCCCTCGTCGAGCCATTCTGCGAAGGTGAAGGGTTTCATGGTGGAGCCCGGCTGGAAACCGCCGAGGCCGCCGAGGTCGTTGCCCTGGGCGTCCTTCATATCAACGTTGAAGTTGATGACGTTGTTGAACTTTCCTTCGGCTTCCAGGAACTGGGTGTTCTGGGCCATGGAGACGATCTTGCCGGAACCGGGCTGAATGGACACCAGTGAGGCTCCCCATTTGTCCGGGTTCTCCCCGGCAGAACCGTCCACCTGGGTCTGCGCGATGGACTGGGCGCTCGGGTCCAGGGTGGTCTTGATGGTCAGGCCGCCGCGGAAGATTTTCCGTTCGCGTTCGGTGGCATCGGCGCCGTAGGCGGGGTTGTTCAGCATCAGGTGCAAAACGTAGTCGCAGAAGTACGGCGCCGTCGCGGAGTAGGCACAGCCCTGGCGGGGCTGGGTGACCTTGGTTTCGATCGGCGTGGCCACGGCGGCGTCGTAGTCGGCCTGCTGGATTTTGCCCTGGCTCAGCATGGACTGCAGGACCAGGTCCCGGCGGCCCTTGGCGTTCTCCGGGTTGGTGATCGGGTCGAAGAAGGACGGGCTGTTGACAAGCCCTGCCAGCAGTGCGGCCTGCGGCAGCGTCAAGTCCTTGGCCGTGGTGCTGAAGAAGAACTTAGACGCGGCCTCAATGCCGTACGCGTCACGGTTGAAGAACACGATGTTGAGGTAGCCCTCGAGGATCTGTTCCTTGGTGAACTTCTTCTCCAGCGCGATGGCCAGCTTCATTTCGCGGAGCTTGTCGCCGACGCCCTTGTTCACGCCGTTGAGCAGCACCTGGTCGCTCTTGCCCTCGGCCTCGAGGGAGGAGTTGATGACGTTGTTCACGTACTGCTGGGTGATGGTGGAGGCGCCCTGTTTGTTGCCGCGAGCCGTGCTGACCAGCGCCCGCATGATGCCGGTGGTGTCCACGCCGCCGTGCTCATAGAAGCGGCTGTCCTCGATGGCAATGACCGCGTCCTTGATATACGGGGACATCTGGTCGAGGGAGACTTTGGTGCGGTTTTCCGCGTAGAGGTTGGCGATCACGCTGCCGTCGGAGGCGAGGATGGTGGTCGACTGGCTTGGCGGGTCCACGTTGAGTTCTGCCGGCAGGGTCTCGAAGAACTTGATCGAGCCGCTGGCGGTGCTGCCGGTCACGGCGGCCGCAGGGACCAGCAGCCCCGCCACCAGGACGCCGCAGATGGCGCTCACGCCCAGGAAAAGAATGATCTTTCCGAGGGTGGTGGCCGTGTCAAAGAGAGGGTTTTTACCAGTCGCCATGTTTTCCACTTTAGCGGCAAGGACTAGGCTTTAGCTCATGACCAAATGGGAGTACGCAACGATTCCGCTCATTATTCACGCCACGAAGCAGATTTTAGACCAGTGGGGTGACGACGGCTGGGAGCTTGTCCAGGTGGTGACGGGCCCCGACGGAAACGGCCTGGTTGCTTACCTGAAGCGGGAGAAGCAGTAGCCATGAGCACACCCGCCCCCGCTGCGTCCGGCGCGGCGTCCGCCGTCGAGCAGCGCCTTGCCGAACTGGGCCTGGCGCTGCCCGACGTTGCTGCGCCGGTGGCCGCCTACGTCCCCGCCGTGATCTCCGGCAACCATGTTTATACGTCCGGCCAATTGCCGTTCGTGAACGGCAAGCTGGAGGCGACCGGCAAGGTCTCCGCCGGCACGGAGGGTGCTACGGACGAGGCCACTGTCTCGCCCGAAGCTGCCCGGCAGTACGCAGCCGTGTGTGCTGTCAACGCCCTGGCCGCCGTCAAGAGCGTGATCGGGGACCTCGACCGGATCACAAGGATCGTCAAGGTTGTTGGTTTCGTGTCCTCCGATCCGTCCTTCACCGGCCAGCCCGCTGTGATCAACGGGGCCTCCGAACTGCTCGGCAAAGTCTTTGGCGACGCCGGCCAGCACGCACGGTCCGCCGTCGGTGTGTCCGTCCTCCCTCTCGACTCCCCGGTTGAAGTCGAACTGATCGCTGAATTCGCCTAGGTCTGATCCCTTGCCCCAGTTAGCCCGACGCCTGTTCGCCCTTCCCCCGGATCTTGAGGGGGCCGCCCGCAGCTGGCTTGATCACGGCGAGCGGACCCCCCGAGCGCCCCGCTTTGCGTCGTCTGTGGTGTTGTTGCGGGATTCGCCTACCGGGCTGGAGACCTGGCTGGGATACCGGCCCGGTTCGTCACCCCTGGGCGTTCTCGCGTTCCCCGGCGGGTCGCTGGAGGCGTCCGACGACGACGCCGTCGGCTGGCTGGGCCCGTCGCCGCAGTATTGGGCTGAGCACATGGGCACCGCCGATGTCGGGCTGGCGCGCCGCCACGTAGTGGGCGCCATCCGTGAATTGTTCGAGGAAACCGGCATCCTGCTGGCCGGAACGGACTTGTCCAGCACGGTGGAGGCGACCTCCAAGGCCGAGTGGATGCGGGCCCGGGTGGCGGTGGCGGACCAGGAAAAGACTTTCACCGAGGTGCTCGCGAAGCGGGGGCTCTCGGTCCGGACCGATCTGCTCAAGCCCCTTGTTAACTGGCTCAGCCCCGACTTCGCGCACCGGCGGTTCAATACCCGCTATTTCGCGGCGACAGTGCCGGTGAACCAGCAGCCCTCGCTGCTCGCCAGTAAAGGCGTCTGGGGCCGGTGGGTTTGCGTCCGCAAGGTCGTCGACGGCAGGGACACCCCTGCGCTGGGCGATGAGGTGGGCCAGGAGAACACCGTTGGCCGGACGCTCGGCCAGCTTCTGGTGCCCGGTTCGGAGATTATGCTCGAAAAGATGGCGTCCGCGAACGGCTGCATTGCCTACCTGAGTTACAAGCGCAAGGCCCATGTGTACCAGCCGAAGCTGGTCGAAGAAGACGGCCGGCTTCTGCTCGAGGTCGAGGCGGCCAAGACCGTCGCCGGAGATCCCCAGCGCGAACGCTGACGCGACGCTGCCCTGACTGACGCGCCGGTGCGCCGGTGCGCTGGCGCGCGGCCGGTGTGTCCGGCTGACGCGCCGGCGTGTCCGCAGGGCTGTCCGGCCGACGCGCTGGCGTGCGGCCGACGCGCTGGCGTGCGGCCGGTGTGTCCGGCTGACGCGTCGGCGTGTCCGCAGGGCGCGTGGGCCGTGTGCGCTTCGGACATGCCCTCCGCTGGCCCGCACCACTGGACATAACGGCATCATGTCCATCTGTTGCTGCCAGGACCGGGCATGTCCTTCAGCGCCACGTTCCAGGGATGGGCATATCCTCTGCTACCCCTCAATAACGGGCATGTCCGATCGTTGACTCCGAGAACGGGCATGTCCTTTCGTGCGCTGCGGCGTGGCACATGTCCTCCGCGCAGACCACCTACCCACTGGACATGCCCTCCGCTGGCCCGCACCAGTGGACATAGCGGCATTATGTTCATCTGTTGCCGTCAGGGAGGGGCATGTCCGATCGTTGACTCCGAGAACGGGGATGTCCTTTCGTGCCTCCGAAGAACGGGGATGTCCACTCGTGTGCTGCGGCGTGGCACATGTCCTCCGCGCAGACCACCTACCCACTGGACATGCCCTCCGCCGGCCCGCACCGGTGGACATAGCGGCATTATGTCCATCTGTTGCCGCCAGGAACGGGCATGTGCTTCAGAGCGCAGTTCCACGGTTGGGCATGTCCACTCCCGGCTGGAGGGAACGGGCATGTCCCCGCCGGATTAATCGCCGAAGGCCGGCTCCGTTTTCACGGGCCGGCCTTCGGGGTGCTGCCAGACAGGCTTAGCGGGAGCGCTGGCGGAGGCGCTGCATGTCGAGAATGACGACGGCGCGTGCCTCCAGCCGCAGCCAGCCGCGCTGCACGAATTCCGCGAGCGCCTTGTTGACGGTCTCGCGGGATGCGCCCACCAGTTGCGCCAGTTCCTCCTGGGTGAGCTCGTGGGCCACCAGGACGCCGTCGGTGGCGGGACGGCCGAAGCGGTCCGCCAGGTCCAGCAGGGCCTTGGCGACGCGGCCCGGAACGTCAGAGAAAACAAGGTCGGACAAAGAGTCATTGGTGCGGCGCAGGCGCCGTGCCAGGGCCTGCAGCAGTTGTGCCGAGACTTCCGGTCGGGTGCGCAGCAGGGCGTTCAGGCTCTCATTCTTCAGCCCGGCCAGCCGTGTTTCCGAGACGGCGGTGGCCGTCGCGGTGCGCGGGCTCGGATCGAACAGTGCCATTTCGCCGAACAGCTCGCCCGGGCCGAGGATGGCGAGCAAGGACTCGCGGCCGTCCGGGGAGGTGCGGCCGAGCTTGACCTTGCCGGAAACGATGAAATACAGCTGATCGCCCTGGTCGCCTTCCCGGAATACCGAGGCTCCGCGTGAGAGGTCCACCTCGGTGAGTTCGTCCGTCAGCAAACGGAACGCCTCGTCGTCGAGCGTGGCGAACAGGGGTGCGCGGCGCAATACCTCGATATCCATAAAATCTCCTGACTAACTGTGTCGGCTGGGGCGCTTCAGCCATTGTTTCAGAAGTTTGGCGCATCTGTGACGTACTTGGCACTGAGACGCGCGAAACGTCGTGTCCGGAGGGGCATCGTCCGCTGTCCCGGCACCCTCCCCGTCCCGGGGGAATTCCCAGCCCGCGCCGGTAGAATTGTGGCTTACCTGCCTGTAAGGAGCCTCGGTGTTCGGCTTGACCATCCTGGACCTCGTGTTGATTCTGACGCTGCTGTCCTACCTGTTCCACGGCCTGCGCAATGGCTTCCTCGTCACGGTTGGCGGCATCGCCGGGTTCGCCGCTGGTGCCGTGGCAGCGTTTGTCTCCGTCCCCGTCGTCAGCGGGCTCGTGGAGGACAGCGGCTGGCGCCTCACGGCCATTATCGCCACGGCTGTGTTGCTGATGGCCTTGGGCCACGCCCTGGGCACCGCCATCGGCCGCAGCATCCGCAACGTCGTCCGGATCAGCCCGCTGCGGTCCGTGGACCGGCTGGCCGGCGGCGGCGTCAACGTGGTGGTCGCTGCCCTGGTCATGTCCATGCTGGCCTTCAGCGTCGGCGCGCTCGGCGTCCCCTTCGTTTCCCAGCCGCTCGCCGAGTCCAAGGTGATCCGCTTCATCGACGGCGTGACCCCGGTCCCGGTGAAGACGTCCATGGCACAACTGCGCTCGGCCGTAATCGGTGAGGGGATTCCCACGATCTTCGAGGGCATCGGACAAGGTCAGCCCGCCGTAGTCCCGGACACCAGCACCGACACCCCGGCGCTGAACAACGCCGCGGCCTCGGTCCTGAAGATCGCGGGCACCGCCTACCAGTGCGGCCAGAACCAGACCGGAACCGGGTTCGTCGTAGCTCCGGGACGGGTGGTGACGAACGCCCACGTGGTGGCCGGCGTGCCGGAACCTGTGGTGCAGATCCCCGGCGGCGGCGCCCTGCCCGGGCGCGTGGTCTATTTCGACGCGCAACACGACCTCGCCGTCATGGCCGTGGACGGCTTACGGTCCGCGCCGCTGCCGCTCAGCCCGGACCTGCCGGCCGGGAGTCCGGCCGCCTTTGCCGGCTACCCCCATGGCGGCCCGTTCCAGTCCAAGCCCGCTACCGTGCAGGACATCACGAGCGTCCTGGTCCCGGATATCTACGGCAACAACCCCGCGGCCGAGGACGTCTACCGGCTTGCCGGCGATGTCCAGCCGGGCAACTCGGGCGGGCCGCTGCTGACCTCCGAGGGCCGGGTGGCCGGCGTCGTCTTCGCCAAAGCCACAGGCGAAACCTCGGTCGGCTACGCCATAACCATGGCCGATCTGGGGCCGGTGGCGGCCCGGGCACCGGAACTCGGCAACGCGGTGTCCCCCGGTCAGTGCATCCAGAAGTAGGCCGCTAAAGCCATTCCAGGCTCTGCCCGTGCGGGCCGGTGATAGCCACCGGACTGCCGTTGTGCAGCAGCAGGAACCGGCCGCGGAGCCGGGACTCGTCCATCTCGGGGACCACGCTGGAGCCGTCCGCCTGGATGATCACCGTGTGCCCTTCGTTGGAGAGCCAGTGGCAGCCGCGTTCGACGGCGAGCCGCGCCATGGTGCTGCGGAACCGGTCGCGGGCGTCCGGATCCAGGTAGGCGAGCACGGCGCTGTGGAAGACCACCAAGGTGGCGTCCGACGGCGCCCGGGCGGCCAGGGCGAGGAGCTGGTCGTTGAGGTCCCCGGCCACCAGCAGGGGAGGGGCGTGCTGCGCGATCGCGACCGCCCGGCGCAGCCGCTCGCGCCGGAACTCCTGTTCCGGCCAGATCAGCGCTTCGAGCCACGCGACGTCGTCGGGGTCCCGGACGTCCAGGGGGTTCAGATCGATGCCGGCGCGCCAGAGAACCTCCGGGAGTTCCGCCGGCAGCGGGACGGGGCCGGAGACGGTGCAGCCCAGGACCGGATAACTGCCGGGAACGGCTCCGGCCGGGGCCAGCCGGGCAACCTGGCCGCCCAAGATGTACTCATAGCCGTAGCGGTCCGGGAACAGGGCGAGGCCGGCTGAGGCTCCGACCTCGATGAGCGCCAGCGGGCGACCGCCGTCGTTGGCGATCCGCGCCAGGGAAGGCAGCAGCGTGGCGCACCGTCCGGCCTCATTGGTCTGGGTGGCGCGGCTGAGGACAATCCGTGAAATATCCTCCCAGCGGCCGTCGAGGAACGCCCTGAAGTCCGGGTACGGGCTGATGCTCGCGCCCAGGAACCGGGCCGCGGCGAGCATCAGCAGGGGCTGGCGCTTGTTGTACGGCCATTCGTTGATCCGCGCGATCAGCTCCGGGTCATCCGCCATGCGCACCGACCATTCGGCGTAGCAGGCGGAGTTGCCGGGCGCGTCCACGGTGCCGAAATGCCGGTACCACTCCGCCGTTGCGGAGCCGGCACTGCCAGCTTCCCCGTCCCCGGGAGCACCGGTGGGCATGCTCAGTCCCGGCCGGCCCGCAGCCCGGCGAGGTACTCGACGGCGAACCGGTAGCCCAGGATGCCGGCCCCCGCGATCACTGCCTTGCTGACGGCCGAGAGGTAGGAATGGTGCCGGAACTCCTCGCGGGCGTGGACGTTCGTGAGGTGGACCTCGACGGCGGGCAGTTGCACCGCGGAAATGGCGTCGCGGATGGCCACCGAGGTGTGGGTGTAGGCGCCGGCGTTGATGACGATGCCGATGGCCTTGCCGCGGGCTGCGTGGATGGCGTCCACGAGTCCACCCTCGTGGTTCGACTGAAAGCACTCGACGTCGAGGCCATGGGCCGCGGCGGCGTCCCGGGCGAGTTGTTCGACGTCGGCAAGGGTCGCCGTGCCGTACTTCTCGGGTTCGCGGGTTCCGAGCAGGTTCAGGTTGGGCCCGTTAAGGACCAGGATCATGCCGCGGCCGGCGCCGTCGGAGGGGGCTTCGCTCATGCCTGCCAATGTATCGCGTTGGGCCGGCACAGGCGGGGTGTGTTGACGGGAAAGTGTCCCCTTGGGCAGCGTCCAGCGCAGAACGTCCGGCAAGCAGGAAAGCCGTTAGGGCGCTGCGAGCCGCTCAATCCGGCGCAACGCCGCGGCGCAGACCGGCAGGTACACCGCCGCCCACCAGGGCACAGTGAACGTGACGAGGCAGCCGCGGTCCTGCGGGACGACGCGGTGCCCGGTCGCCGGAATTCCCGCCACCCGCCATGACCAGGAGCGTCCGGGCGCAAACGCCGTAACGGTGTAGGGCAGCGCCACCCCCAGGATAGTGCGGACCTTTCCGCGGCTGCCGAGCCCGAGGGGAGCCGGCGCCGTGCCGGCCGGGGCGGACTCCACACCGGTGACGGACGGCCCCCAGGCGGCCCACCGCCCGGTGTCGGTGAGCAGCGCCCACACGTCCTCTGCGGACGCGGGGACCCGGCGCGACACGGACCACATCACCGCGGCCGGCCGAGAACAGACAACGCGGCGCGGTGGCCGCTGGCCAGGGCGCCCTGGATGGAGGCCGTGTCCCGGTAGTCGCCGCAGATCACCAGTCCGGAGCGGCCGTCCACCGGCCCGCGGGACCGCAATGGTGGCGGCTGCAGGGGCAGGGCGTGCGGAATCTCGTGCCGCGCCACCAGCTCCCAGCCTGCCGGGGAAGACCCGAAAATTTCCCCGGCGTGGCGGCGGACGTCATCTTCGGACGGAACCGCCCGGCCCCGGCCGAACAGCGCTGACGTCTGGATCAGGTGCCGTCCGGCGGGAGCGTAGCTCGGTGCGGCGTTGGAAATGACAGCGGCGTTGACGAGCGGGCCGCCAGGAACGCTGCGCCCGTCCACACAGATCATGTCGGCATCGCTCGGTGCGGCATCCGCCGCGAACCAGTGCGTCAGCACCCCTTTCATGGCCGGAACGTCCTCCCCCTGCAATTCGGCGGCCCCGCGCGGGTCCGCGGCGAGCACCACGTGGCGGGCCCGGACCACGGTGTCCGTTGCGGTGACCCGGACCCCCGCCCCGTCCGCGGTCATCGAGACCGCGCGGGTAGAGGTTTGGACCGGGGTGTGCAGGCTGCCCGCCAACTGCCGGGGGAGGGCCTGCATGCCGTCGCGCGGCAATCCCGGCACCCCGGTCGCGAAGACCCGCACCAACTGCAGCGCAAAATCGTTTGAGGTGCTGCCCTCATCTTCCAGCAGGACACCGGCAAGGAACTGGTCCACTGCCCGGCGGAGTCCGCCCGAGCAGCCGGCCCGGTCCAGGGCCTTTCGCAATGACACATCGTGGCCGGGCTTCCGGCGTGAGCTGGCTAAGGCCGGGCCCGCCCACCGCAGCAACCCCGCCACGGCTCGGGGGGTCAGCATTCCGCTGCGCAGGGTCGGCAGGATCATGCGCGGTTCGCGCAGCGGATGGGCCAGCACGGCCAGCGAATCCTGGCCTCGGACCCGGATGCCGGCACCGAAAGCCTGCAGCGCCAATGCCTCGACGTCCACCCACTGGCGGACCGCCGGGTAGGCAGGATTCAGCACCTGGAAGCCGCGGTCCACGAGGAAGCCGTCGACCCGGTCCGTGCGCATTCTGCCTCCGACGTCATCGGAGGCTTCCCAGACCAGCACATCGCGGCCGGCGGCCTGCAGCTCGCGGGCACACTGCAGGCCGGCGAGGCCGGCGCCGAGCACCAGCACGTCACACGACTCCGTCATGTCCGCCCCGGCCCGGGCCGGACAGTCCGCACCGCGTGGACCGGGCCGCTCACTTTCGCAGCGAGTGCGCGATCTGGGCCATCACCGTGTTGTCGGCCAGGGTGGTGGCGTCGCCCACCTCGCGTCCTTCCGCAACGTCCTTAAGCAGGCGGCGCATGATTTTGCCGGAGCGGGTCTTGGGCAGTTCGGGCACCACCAAGATGGTCTTGGGCTTCGCGATCGGCCCGATCTCCTTGCTGACGTGGTTCCGCAGTTCCTGCACGATCGCGTCCCCGGTGTCCACAGCGTCCCCGCGCAGGATGACGAAGGCCACCACCGACTGCCCGGTCGTCTCGTCCGCTGCGCCGACGACGGCGGCCTCCGCCACAGCCGGGTGGCTGACCAGCGCCGACTCGATCTCCGCGGTGGAGAGCCGGTGGCCGGAAATGTTCATCACGTCATCCACCCGGCCGAGCAGCCAGATGTCGCCGTCCTCGTCCTTCTTGGCGCCGTCGCCGGCAAAGTACATGGTCTCAAAACGCGACCAGTAGGTTTCCTTGAAGCGTTCCGGGTCACCCCAGATGCCGCGCAGCATGGCCGGCCAGGGCTCGCGGATCACGAGGTAGCCGCCGGAACCGTTGGGCACGGACTCGCCGGCCTCATCCACGACGTCCACGGCGATGCCCGGCAGGGGTACCTGGGCGGAGCCGGGCTTGGTGGCCGTGACCCCGGGCAGCGGGGCAATCATCTGCGCGCCCGTTTCGGTCTGCCACCAGGTGTCCACGATCGGGGCCGGTGTTTCCTTCCGTTCGCCGTTCTTGCCGGCGTTGCCGCCAATGACCTCGCGGTACCACATCCACGCCTCGGGGTTGATGGGTTCGCCAACGGAGCCCAGGACCCGGATCGAGGAAAGGTCCGATTTCGCCGGAATTTCCTTGCCCCACTTCATGAACGTCCGGATGGCGGTGGGAGCCGTGTAGAGAATGGACACCCGGTACTTCTCCACGATCTCCCACCAGCGGCCCTGGTGCGGGGAGTCCGGCGTGCCCTCGTAGATGACCTGGGTGGCGCCGTTGAGGAGCGGCGCGTACGCGACGTAGGAGTGCCCGGTGATCCAGCCGACGTCGGCCGTGCACCAGTAGACGTCGGTATCGGGCTTGAGGTCGAAGACGGCCTTGTGCGTGTAGGCGACCTGGGTGAGGTAGCCGCCGGTGGTGTGCAGGATGCCCTTGGGTTTACCCGTGGTGCCGGAGGTGTAGAGGATGAAGAGCGGGTGTTCGGCGTCGTGGCCCACCGCGGTGTGCTCGGTGGAGGCGGCCCCGACGGTGTCGTCCCACCAGTGGTCCCGGCCGTCATGCCAGTCCACGTCCTGGCCGTTGCGCTTGACGACGATGACGTTCTGCACGGTGTGGCCGTCACCGTCTCCCTCGTGGGCAAGGGCCTCGTCGACGGCGGGCTTGAGTGCGCTGGGCTTGCCGCGGCGGTAGGTACCGTCCGCGGTGACGACGAGCTTGGCCTCGGCGTCATCTATCCGCGAACGGAGCGCCTCGGCGGAGAAACCACCGAAAACCACGGAATGGATGGCGCCGATCCGGGCGCACGCCAGCAGCGTGATGACGGCCTCGGGAATCATAGGCAGGTACACCGCGACCCGGTCGCCCTTGGCGACGCCGAGGGACTCGAAGGCGTTGGCGGCCTGCTTGACCTCGTCGGTGAGCTGGGCGTAGGTGTAGGTGCGGGTGTCGCCGGGTTCGCCCTCGAAGTAAATCGCGACCCGGTCCCCGAGGCCGGCTTCGACGTGGCGGTCCAGGGCGTTGTACGCGGCGTTGACTTCGCCTCCGACAAACCACTTCGCAAACGGAGGGTTGGACCAATCCAGGGCCTGGCTGAAGTCCTTGCTCCAGGTCAGCAGCTCGTGGGCCTGCTTCGCCCAGAACGCGGGCCGGTCGGCGTCGGCCTCGGCGTAGTCCGCGGCCGTGACCACCGCGTTCGCGGCGAACTCGGGGGAGGGGGCGAATTTTCGGTTCTCCTGCGACAGGTTTTCGAAGGCGTCGCCGTTGGGCGCCTGCGTGGTCGTGGATCCGGGGGTCTGCTGGGACATGGTGAACCTCATCATTCATCGATCCTTGCTGTGCGGCATCCCCGGACCGCCGCACAGCCGAGCCGCTTGCGCGGCATCGGGCATGGGCTGATCGCGGGCGTCCCGCAAGAGCTGTTCCGAAATACACACTAACGCTTGAACGGTTGCCGGCGTGTGCGGGGTCACATGGTGGGCCGTGAGCGGTGTTTGTTAAGCGCCGAATGGCGGCGGATGACCTCCGCAGGGGCGTACTTCCGCCCCCGTGCGCCCGGCTTGTCAGCTAGTGATCGGCCACCCACTTGACTAGGCTGAGATGAAGTTGTGACATCCGATGGAGGCGACGGGGCTGCTCATGGTCCCTGCTCGGCCTGCCGTTAGACGGCGCTGTCCAGAGTGCCGCCATGCTAAGGAGAACCGAATGAACGAGCAAACCAACGGCCAGCTGAAGCCGGCCACCCCAGGCCAAGACGGCAGCGCGGACCGGTCCGCCAGCTCCGGGGAAGCGCCCCGCTCCACGGTGGACAAGGCAGCCGGCAGGAAGAACGAGGCCATCTTTGGGCCGTTCACCATCCGCGACGTCACTGTTTTCGGTTCCACGCTGATTCTTTTCGTCGCCTCGCTGATCCCGATGTTCGGCGTCGGCTACAACCTGTGGAATTTGGGAAGCCTGTTTTTCCTGGGCCTGGGGATCCTGCTGCCGGTGATCGTGGTGGCCCTGTTCGTGGCCCGCCGCGTCAGCCCGGGAACGCGGATCCGGATCGGCTCCCTGTCGGTGGACCAGTTTGGTTCCGTGGTGTCATCTTTTGCTGTCGGGTTCTTCTTCCTCGCCGTCGCAGGTGCGTATGTTTCCAGCATGCTGCTTGGCCTGATCGGCGCCCTCGGGCTGTTCGCGGCCACCGTGCTTGGCCGTTTCATTCCCGTGTTCGCGCGAGATTTCCTGGGCCGCGCCGAAGTGCCGGCCCACGTTGTGGCCCGCGAATCAGCGGTCCCCGTCCGCAAACCCCGGGCCCCCAAGGCGCCGGCGCAAGCCGCGGACGGAACGCGGCCCAAAGCGGCCGGCCCGAACGCCGTCGCCGGCTGGGCCAAGCGGATGACGTCCGGCGGCGCGTCCAATGCCGGAACCGGGACGGGCGCCGCCGGGGCAGCCGCGGCGCCGCCGGCTCACGGATCGACAGCCCAGGCACCCGCCCCCGCGCCGGTGGTGAGCTCCACGGAGCCCCGGACGTCCGGCGCCGTGCCGGGCGCGTCCGCGCCGCAGACGCCAGCCTCCGGCGAGGGGACCACGGCCGCCGTCGTGACGCCTGCCGCGAACGCCGCCATGGGCGGGAAAGACCCGGATGCCCGGGACCGCGCCGCCGAGGAAACCCGCGCCTCGGTTGTGCCGGCAGCGTCCGCCAGCGCCCCCACCACGGTGAATCCCCAGGTCCGCCAGGAGGAGCCGATCGGTGCGACCGTCGATCCGGCAAGCCGTCCCGGGGACGTTGCCGGACAGCCCGCCCATGAGGCCTTCTGGTTCGCTGTCGCCCAGCCCCGCCCGGCCATGGACGAACGCACCGGAACGCCGGCCTTCGTGGTCGAACCCGGCGGGTGGGTGCTCGCCTTGGAGGACCGGGGGCACGAATTCCTGGTCCAGCACACCGACGGCCGGGTTGGCGTGCTCCGCGACCTCAGCAACATCGAACGCGGCTAACCGGTAGCAATGGCCACCGAGTCCAGCACTCCGGGCCCGGACAGTGCCGTGCCCGGCGCCAAGACCGCCGGCACGAAAGCTGCCGGCCCCGATGGCAGCGGCCGCGGGCCGGCGGCCGAGTCCCTGCTGGCACTAAAGCGCCGTGCCCGCCGGATCAACCGGGCACTCGGGGAGCAGTACCCCTACGCCCATGCCGAGCTGGACTTCCGCAACCCATTCGAGCTGGTGGTGGCGACAGTGCTGTCGGCGCAAACCACAGATGTGACCGTCAATCAGATCACGCCGTCGTTGTTTTCCCGGTTCCCGGACGCGCGGAGCATGGCTGAGGCGGACGCGGCTGAGCTGGAATCCATCATCAAACCCACAGGGTTCTTCCGGGCCAAATCCCGGAACCTCCTGGCGCTGTGCACCCGCCTCGTGGATGAGTACGACGGCGTGGTGCCCGGCCGGCTCGAGGACCTGGTGATGTTGCCCGGCGTCGGGCGGAAGACCGCCAACGTGGTCTTGGGCAACGCATTCGGGGTTCCCGGGATCACGGTGGATACCCACTTCGGCCGGCTCGCCCGCCGGTTCGGCTGGACCGCCTCCGAAGACCCGGTGCGGATCGAGTTCGACGTCGCGGACCTGTTCGAGCGCCGCGATTGGACCATGCTCTCGCACCGCGTGGTGTTCCACGGCCGGCGCGTGTGCCACTCCCGCAAACCCGCCTGCGGGGCCTGCGCCGTCGCCAATTGGTGCCCAAGCTACGGGATGGGCGAGACGGACCCGGAAAAGGCCAGGACGCTGCTGAAATACGAACTCGCACCGGGGCAGGAGGAGCTGCTGTCCAAGCTGCTCGCCGAGACCCACCGTGCTGCGGAAATCCGGATGGAATCCCAGAGGAAGCCGCTGTGACCGCCCGGCAGGACCTCATCGACCTGGTATCCGCGGTGGAGGCAGGAACGGCCCCGCCGCCGGATCCGCGCTGGCAAAAACTCGCCGTAGAACCCGGTGAACGGGTCCGCCGCGCGGCTGTGCTGATGCTCTTCGGCTCGCTGGATGACGTTCCGGCGACGTCCGTCAAACAGCTCGCCCCGGCCGACCTGGATGTTCTGCTGCTACAGCGTGCCCAGACCCTGGATGACCACCCGGGGCAGGTCGCTTTTCCCGGCGGCGGCATCGACCCGGGCGAATCCGTCATTGAGGCCGCGCTGCGTGAGGCCGAGGAGGAAACCGGGCTGGACCCGGCCGGCGTCGAAGTCCTCGGCGTCATGCCGGAACTGGCCCTTCCCCGGGGGAACTTCCTGGTGACCCCGGTCCTGGGCTGGTGGGCGTCCCAGTCGCCCGTGCGGGTGGTGGACTATGGCGAGTCCGCGCAGGTTTTCCGGGTGCCGGTCCGGGATCTGCTGGACCCGGACAACCGGGTGATGGCCACCGTGACCCGCGCGGGCCAGACGTTCCTGAGTCCGGCGTTTACGGTCAATGACGTGGTGGTTTGGGGCTTCACGGGAATGATCCTCAACCAGCTGTTCGATCAGCTGGGGTGGGCGGTTCCGTGGGACCGGTCGAGTTTGCTGAGCGTCGATGCCTGGAGCAGGCTGCCCGGCTGAGCCCGGATCCGCCGGGCGGTCCCGCCCGGTTACTTGGCGTTGTCGTAGGAGTCCACGACGGCGACGCTGACCGGAAACTCAACCGGAATTTTTCCAAACAGCAATTCCTTGGCCACGTTTGCCGCTTCTTCGACGGCCCGAATGCAGTCGGCCACCGCGGCCTCAGGGCAGTGGATCATAACTTCATCATGCAGGAAGAACACCAGTTCCCCGGCGGGTCCGCCGCCGGCACGCATGCCACGGAGCCGGCGTCGGAGTTCCGCCAGCCAGCAGGCCGCCCAGTCCGCGGCGGAACCCTGGACCACGAAGTTGCGGGTGAAACGGCCCCGCGAGCGGGCGATCGAATCGGCCCGGCGCTGTTCCTCGGCACTGGCGGACTGCTGGCTTTGCAGCCAGCGTTCCGATGGCGGCGGGCTGCTGCGGCCGAGCCGTGACGTGACTGTCCGGCCGGCTTCGCCCTCGCGGGCTGCCTGCTCCACGAAGCCCACGGCCCGCGGGTAAGTGCGCGTCAGCTGTGGCATCAGGCGCCCCGAATCGCCGGTGGTGGCTCCGTAAATCGCCCCGAGCAGAGCTACCTTGGCCTTGGCGCGGTCACCGCCAAACCCCTGCGCGGCGATGCCGGCGTACAGGTCCTTGTCGCGCGCAGCCTCGGCCATCCTGGCGTCCTGTGCCAGCGCCACGAGTACCCGGGGTTCGAGCTGGGAGGCGTCCGCGACGATCAGTTTATGGCCGGGATCGGCGTGAACGGCGCCCCGGATCTGCCGGGGAATCTGCAGCGCGCCGCCGCCGCGCGAGGCCCAGCGGCCCGAGACCACCCCACCCACTACGTACTCGGGCCGGAACCGGCCGGTTTTCACCCAGGCATCCAGCCAGCCCCAGCCATTGGCGGCATGCAGCCGCGAAAGCTTCTTGAACGCTAGCAGCGGCTCGATCGCGGGGTGGCTGGATTCTTTCAGCTCCCACTGCCGGGTGGACTTCACCTCGATGCCGTTCCGGTGCAGGGCCCGCATGAGCTCCTGCGGGGAGTCCGGATTCAGGCCGGGGGAATTCAGCAGCCGCCGCAGTTCAGCGGTGAGGGCCTCCAGCTTGGCCGGACGGTGGCCCAGTGGAGGCCGGGGGCCGAGGTAATCCGCAAGGATCTGCTCGTGCAGCTCCTCGCGCCACGGCACGCCGGTGTGCTGCATTTCAGCCGCGATCATGGCCCCGGCCGACTCGGCCGCGAGCAGCAACTGGAGGCGCTGTTTCCGGTTGTTACCGGGCTGTCCGGCGCCACCATCACCCACGTGGGCGAGCGCATCCTGCTGGGCGCCGAACTCGGTCCGGAGCTCCTCGGCACTGTGGCGGGGCGCCCTGCCCAGCCCGGGATCATCGAACAAAGCGCCCTGGTCAGCCGGCGGAGGAGGCGGCTGCAATGCCCGCGGCGGCTGCAGCTCATCAGCCTGGGTCAGTTTCTCCGCGTTCTGCGCGTAGGCGGTGTGGGCGGTGAACTCCGAATGCGCCAAAATCGCGCCGCACAACGTGAGGTCGTAACAGCGTTCCAATTCCACCCCGGCAGCCAGCAGCGCCGGATACCAGTCCTGGGTTCGGTGCCAGATCCAGCGCGGCCGTCGCCGTTCGAGTTCCCGCACGACGCCGGTCAGCCCGGCGGCGGTTACGATCCGCGGGTCCGGGGCGGCCGGGTCCGGGGAGCCGTCCACGGTGAGCTCCTGGAGGACTGCGCCGTCAGAGTGGGCGGCGAGCAGCAAGTACATAGGGACAATTCTGCCCTGCGGGACCGGGCTCCACGTCCACTTCTCCAGCCGTCATGGCGGCGTGCTTGTCCACATAGCTGCGGCCCCGGGTTACGGCGGGGCCGCGGGACGGGAAGAGTGGCCGCATGAGCAGACATCAGTTACCGAGTGCCGGTGCTGGCCGTCGCGCTGGCTCCTCGCCCGGGGGAGGCGTTGGACCGGGCGATGGCGCTGCGGGAACGGCGCCGGGTGACGCGGCGTGGTTGCCGGCGGAGTTCGCCGAGACGTTGCTGGTGACGGGACTTGAGGTGCTCCGCAATGAGGTCGAACGCGTCGTGGCGGCCACCGGAAGCCAGCTGCGTACCGTGGGTGATATCAGGGCGGCGGCACCTTTCTGGAACTCCGCGGCGGAGGTCCTGCTCGGCAGCGACATCCGTGAACTGCCGCCGCGGGGACGGGCGCCGGCCGTGCTCGTTGGCCTGAACGGGGACGGCGACGGCCTGTGGCAGCTGGCGGCCGCCGTTGGCGCCGAGCGCGTCGCCGTGCTCCCGGAGGGCGCGTCCTGGCTGGCCGAGTACCTCAGCCGCTCCCGCAGGCCCGAACCGGGAGGATTCGTCCTCGGGTTCGTCGGGGGTTGCGGTGGCGCAGGGGCCAGCACCGCAGCAGTGTGGGTCGCGCATGCCGCCGCACGGCGGGGCGTCAGTGTCCTGCTCGTGGACGGCGACCCCCGGGGCGGGGGCCTGGAGCTCTCGATTGATGCCGAGGAGACACCGGGACTGCGATGGCCGGATTTGGCCGACGCCCGGGGCACGATCGATCCGCGCCAGCTTGCTGATTCCCTGCCGGTTGCCGGCGGGTTCCCGTTCTTGTCCTGGCCAGGGAACAAGGACCGGCAGGCCGGGGTGGACCGCGCCGTCGTGGCGGGGGTGCTGGATGCTGCCCGGCGCGGTTTCGAGCTTGTGGTCATGGATCTTGGCCGGTGCCGGGAAGCGCTGCGCACGTTTGCCTGGGACTGTGACCGGATCATCGTCATGGTGCCCGCGCTCCTGCGGGCGGCAGTGGCCGCGGCCCGGCTTTTGGAAGACCTGCCCGGGGTCGAAACGGTGCTTGTGGTGCGCAGCAGCCCCGGCGCTGCCCTCGATGCTGAGTTGATTGCCGAATCAGTCGGACTGCCCCTGGCCGGAGTTCTGCCGGATGTCCGGCAGGCGCCCGGCGCCACCGAACGCGGCCGGCTGCTGGACACCGGACGGCAGCGCAAGGTTCGGCTATTCGCCGGCATCGTCCTCGACTTCGGCGCCGGGGCAACTTGATGAGCGCCCATTCCGCGCCCGGCCCGGCGGATGCCGGCCGCGGCCCGGACGCGGCCGGCAGCGCGGGTGCGGCGCGCTACCGGCACGGGAGCCGCGCCTCCGTCGATGCACTGTTGCTGGAGTCTGTCCGCGAATCGGTGATGTCCGACGCCGGGCCGGTGACGCCGTCGCGCGTGGCGGCGGCCGTGCAAGCGAGCGGGCGGCTGCTGGGGACTGCCGGCGCGCTCGCCGCCGCCGAGGGGATCAGCGCCGAACTCAACGGCCTCGGACCCCTGCAGATGCTGGTCCGGGACCCGGCCGTCACCGACATCTTTGTCAACGGCCCGGGTTCGGTCTGGCTGGACCGCGGCAGCGGGCTCGAACGGGCCGCGGTTGAGTTCTCCGGCGAGCCGCAGGTCCGGGCGCTCGCGGCCCGGCTCGTGTCTGCGGGCGGGCGGCGCCTGGACGACGGTTCCCCGTGCGTTGACGTCCGGCTAGACGGCGGTTACCGGGTCCACGCCGTCCTGCCACCGATCTCCACGGAGGGGACACTCCTGAGCATCAGAATCCGGCGTGACCGGGTCTTCTCCATGGATGAACTGCGGCGGAACGGAATGTTCGGGTCGTTCATGCAGACCGTGCTGGAACGCATGGTGGCGCGCCGGCTGAGTTTCCTGATCAGCGGTGCCACCGGGTCCGGCAAGACCACGCTGCTTGCCACACTCCTCGGTCTCTGCCCGCCGGGGGAGCGGCTGGTCTTGATTGAGGACGCCTCGGAGCTTAATCCGCTGCACCCGCACGTTGTGTCGCTGGAGGCGCGGCACGGCAACCTCGAAGGCGGCGGCGTGGTGGATCTGGGTGAACTCGTGCGGCAGTCACTGCGGATGCGGCCGGACCGTTTGGTGGTCGGGGAGTGCCGGGGTGCCGAGGTCCGCGAATTGCTGGCCGCCATGAATACCGGCCATCGAGGAGGAGGCGGAACCATCCACGCCAACACCGCCGCGGATGTTCCCGCCCGGCTGACCGCGTTGGGGGCGCTGGCGGGGATGTCGCAAGATGCGGTGCGCCTCCAGGCAGCCAGCGCCCTTGACGCCGTGGTCCATGTGGACCGCACGAAGGCCGGGAGGAGCGTGGCGTGCCTGGGGGTGCTGGACGACACCGTGGCGGGTCTGGTGGTCGGCTCCGCCGTGGACGTTTCCGAAGGCACCATCCGCTGCGGGCCGGCCTGGCCGCAGCTGGCGGCCCGTCTAGGACTCGACCCCGACGGCCCCGACGGCCCCGCCGGCCCCGCCGGAATCCGCGCCGGGGGATCCGCCCTGCCGCGGGAAGATGCAGTCCACCCAGGCCCGGACGGGGACCCGGGATGACCGGGGCGCTCCTGGGCATTCTGGTTTTCGCGGCGGTCCTCGCGCTTTCGGCGCCCGGGGATCCTCGCCGCAGGATGCGTGCGGCGTTTGCCGGCCCGCCAGGTGCCGCAGGCTCGTCACCGGCCCGCAGCAGAGGAAAGTGGCCTGGACGGATTCCTCCGGCAGTTTCGATGACCCTGTTCGTGCAGCAGATGGCGGCCCTGCTCAAGGGCGGCCGCACGCCCGCGCGGTTGTGGGGCGAGCTGTGGCTCCTGCATGCGGGCGGACCGTCCGCATCCTTGTCCCGGGAGGCCCCGGTTCAGCCTTGGCAGACGCCTGGGCAGCGGGCGCCGGTGCTGGCCCCGGGCTCTCTGCGCTTGCTTGCAGCAGCCCGGGGTGCAGCCGTTCAGGGGTTGTCCGTTGGCGCGGCCATCCGCCTCGCCGGAGCAGCCCCCTCCGGGCCAGCCGGCACCGGAATACTTCGGTGGAACCGGGCGGCCGGGGAGAGGTTGGAGCTGCGGGTCTGGTTCCAGCTCGCCGCGTGCTTTGACGTGGCCGAGGCAACGGGTTCCCCGCTGGCAGAACTGTTGACGCGGTTTGCCGCCCAGCTGGAAGCGGAGGACGACGCCGCGGCTGCCCGGCAAACGGCGTTGGCCGGGCCCCGTGCGACCGTGCGGCTGCTGACCGGGCTGCCGTTCCTCGGCCTCGGCCTGGGTCTGGTGTTGGGTGTGGACCCCGTCCATCTTCTGCTGGGAAGCCCGTGGGGAGCGGCGGCGCTCACCGCGGGTTTGGCGCTTACCATGGCCGGCCGGATCTGGTCGGCACGGCTCGTCCGGGCAGCTGAAGCCGCCCGGCCGTGACAGCCGACGCCGCGGGCCTGATGGTGCTGGCGATCCTCGTGGCCGCGGCAGTGACGGCGCGATCCGGCGCCGGTGCGGCCAGGCGGCGGCTTCGACGCCAGACCCGGAGTACCCCCACGGTTGAGGGGCCGGCTGGCTCGCATGACGGTTTCCAGCCACCGGGCCGATCCCGGGGCCCCGGGCTCGATGACACGGCGATGATGCTGGAACTGATCGGCGCGATGCTGGAGGCCGGGTCGGGACTGGACCGGGCGCTGGCGCTGGTGGCTGAGCTGGCGACCCCGGACCTCCGGTCACCGTTGCGCCCGGTGGTCTCGGCGCTCGCGATTGGCGCCGACTGGGACACCGCCTGGCGCAGTTCGGCCGTCCGGTCGCCCCGGCTCCTCGCCCTGCGCGAGGCGCTAGGGTTTGCCGCCCTTACCGGCGCGCCGTCCGCCGCCATCCTCTATGCCCAAGCGGCGCGCCTGCGCCGTGAGCAGTTCCGGGCAGCAGAGAAAAAGGCCGCAGCCCTTGGCGTGAGACTCGTCGTGCCCCTGGGGTTGTGTTCGCTGCCGGCCTTCATCTGCCTGGGCGTCATCCCGGTGCTGCTTGCCATGCTGCCGGGCTGAATTGGCGCCAAGCAGGTCCCCGGCGGCGGGCGCGTCAGTTGTCCTCCACAGCCGGGGCTGATGGCCGGGTTTTCCACTTGGCCTTGGGAGTTGCTACCAGGCCGGTCTTCGGGCCGGAAGAGTCTAAGAACAGCCGGCAACTCCGCCGGAATCTACGAAAGGAAAGCCACCATGTCCACCCATTCCACGGCGCGCGACGGCGCAGGGAACGCCCAGCAGAGCCGGGCGCCGCAGGACAGCGCCGAGATCCGTGAAATCTACCCGGGGTCCAGCGGGCCGGTCCCGCGCCGCGCACGAAGGCTGCGGGAGCTGCTGGGCGCTGAAACTGGCATGGCGACAGCCGAATATGCCATCGCCACGCTCGCCGCCGTGGGCTTTGCCGGCATCCTCGTGTTCATTATGCGCAGCGATGAGGTCCGCGGGTTCCTGCTGAACCTTATCCGCACGGCGCTCGCGCTGCCATGACAGGCCGTTGGCCGGTTCGGCGGGCACCCCGGGCAGCGGCTTCCGCGAGCCCGTCGGCAGCCGCGCGGGAGCAGCGCGGCCCAGGGACCCCATGCCGCGGCGCTGTGACAGCCGAATTCGCCGTCGCGCTCCCTGCCGTGGTGCTCCTGCTCGCCCTGTTGCTCGCGGGCTCGGCGGCCGGGGTGACCCAACTGCGGCTCGAGGAAGCAGCCAGGGCCGGTGCCCGCGCCCTGGCGCGCGGCGAGGACGCCGCTGCCGTGGAAGGGATCGTCCGCCGGCTCGCTGGCGCCTCGGCCTCCTCGGCCGTGGCGTCCGACGGGCAGTGGCTCAGCGTCACCGTCTCGGGCAAGGTTCCAGGGGCCGTTGGCTCACTTCTTCCCTGGAACCTCACCGCCCGCGCCTGGACCCGGGGTGAAACGTCAGGGCCGGTGGCCGCGGTCCGGAGTCCCCGGACGCAGAGCCTCCAGCTGATGCAAAACCTGGCCGCATGAACCGGCCGGGTACCTCCGGGACGCCGCGGTCCGGGCATCCGCTGGAGCCGGAGCCCACGGCAGCCCGCGCGTACCGGGAGCGCGGTGCGGGCACCGTTTTGGCGCTGGGGCTGGGGCTGCTGGTCGTCCTCGCCACCGTGCTCGTCATGCTGCTGGCCCAGTCGGCCGCGATGGCGTCGCGGGCCGCCGCCGCCGCCGATCTTGCGGCGCTGGGAGGCGCGGATGCTGCCCGGGGCCTTGTTCCGGGAGAACCCTGCGTCGTCGCCGCGGACATTGCCCGCCGGAACGGCGCAAAAATCCTCAGCTGCTCGCAGGGCACCGGGAGTACGGTGCAGGTCCGCACCGAACTCGAGGTCCGCACCCCCATAGGCGGGGCCACAGGGCTTGCCCGGGCAGGCCCGCCGCCGTAAGCCGGTGGTGCTAGGCCTGCAGTGTTGTGACTGCGGGGTCCGTCTGCGTGGCGGACATCTGGTCCGTGGCCTCTTCAAGCAGGACATCCAGCAGTGTGACCGCGGCGTCCTTGTCGAGGGGATTGTTCTTGTTGCCGCATTTGGGTGACTGCACGCAGGACGGGCAGCCGGACTCGCATTCGCAGGCCTTGATCGCGTCGCGGGTGGCGGCGAGCCAGACTTTTGCCTTGTCATAGCCGCGCTCGGCGAAACCAGCGCCGCCGGGATGGCCGTCATACACGAAGATGGTGGGCACGCCGGTGTCGGCGTGAATGGCAGTGGACACCCCGCCGATGTCCCAGCGGTCGCTGGAGGCCACGAGCGGAAGGAGTCCGATGGCGGCATGTTCGGCCGCGTGCAGTGCGCCGGGGAACTGCGCCTCGATCAACCCCGCGCCGGTCAGCGATCGGTTGTCCATCACAAACCACACCGCCTTGGTGAACAGGTCCCGGGCTCCTAGCTGCAGCGGTTCCTCACCGAGGATTTCATTGGAAATCAGCGCCTTGCGCTGGAAGGACACCACCTGCGTTGTCACTTTCACGTCCCCGAAATGCACGGCGACGTCACCCCACTGGGTGGTGCGCTGGGTTTCGAGGACCTCGATCTGGGTCACGTCCCGGGCAGTCGTGTAATAGTCCGGATTCGTGCGGCGCACCATCACGCAGTGATCGTCTTCGTTCAGGTCCTCCACCACGTAGGTCTCGCCCTGGTGGACGTAGACGGCCCCGGCGTGGGCCTGATAGTGCGTCTGCGGGGAGTCCATCGTCCCCAGGAGGGAACCGGTTTCGGCGTCTACGATGCTCACCGGCCCGCCGCCGTCGGCCCGCAGGTTCACCATCGCTGCGGCGCTTTGCGGGTGGGTCCAGAACCACCCCGCCGGGCGCCGGCGCAAATACCCCTGGGCCACCAACTGGTTCAGGAGCTTCTCGGACGTGGCACCAAACAAGTCCAGTTCGGCGTGCCCGATCGGGAGTTCGGCGGCGGCGGCACACAGGTGCGGACCCAATACATAGGGATTGGAGGGGTCAAAGACAGTGGCCTCCACGGACACGTCGAAGATCGCCCCGGGGTGGTTTACCAGGTAGGTGTCCAGCGGGTCATCGCTTGCGACGAAAGCGGCGATGGCGTCCTGCCCCGCCCGGCCGGCCCGTCCGATCTGCTGGAACAACGACGCCCGGGTTCCCGGCCAGCCCGCCACGAGCACGGCGTCGAGTCCGGAGATATCGATGCCCAGCTCCAGAGCCGACGTACTGGCAACGCCCAATAGCTCGCCGGACCGCAGCGATTTCTCCAAGGCCCGGCGTTCCTCCGGCAAATAGCCCGAGCGGTAGGCCGCGACCCGTTGCGGCAGGCTGGGATCGACTTCGTCGAGGAGCCGCTTAGTGATGGCGGCAATGGTCTCGGCGCCGCGACGGGACTTGATAAACGCTATGGTCCGCACCCGCGAGGACACCAGATTGGCCAGCAGATCCGCGGTTTCCGCCACGGCGGTGCGCCGCTCCTTGGCGCCGTTCTCGCCCCGGAGCTCGGTCAAGGCCGGCTCCCAGAATGCGACTGTCGTGGATCCGTGAGGGGAGGAATCCTCGGACACGGCACGCACCGGCGCTCCGATAAGCCGGCCGAAAGACGTCCCGGGCTCGGACGCCGTAGCCGAGGCTGCGATGAACACGGGCCCGGGCCCGTCCGGGCTGTAGTAGGCGCAGATGCGGCGCAGCCGGCGCATCAGGTTGGCCACATGGGATCCGAAGACGCCGCGGTAACTGTGGGCTTCGTCAATGATCACGTAGCGCAGCCGGCGGAAGAAGCGTGCCCACCAGGTGTGGTTGGGGAGGATTCCGAAGTGCAGCATGTCCGGGTTGGCCAGGATGAAGTTCGCGTGGTCCCGGATCCAGCGGCGGGACGCGGGGTCGGTGTCGCCGTCATAGGTTTCAGCCCGGACGGTGCGGATTTTCAGTGCCCGGATGGCGGCAAGCTGGTCGGCCGCCAGGGCCTTGGTGGGGGAGAGATACAGGGTGACGGCACCGTCGTCGTGGATCCTGCCGGGATCAGCGAGGACCCGCAGTTCGGACCCGTGGATCGCGTCCAGGGCCGGCAGCTGGTAGGCGAGCGACTTGCCGGACGCGGTGCCGGTGGCGATCACCACGTGCTCGCCGCCGTGGGCGAGGTCGGCTGCCTGGATCTGGTGGCGGTAGGGCTGGTGGATGCCGAGCGAACCGTAGGCGGTCACCAGATCAGGGTGGGCCCATTTCGGCCACGGCGCATGGACGGCCTGGCGGGCGGCGATGGTCCGCACATGACGGAGCTGCTCCGGGTCCGGGCCGCGGCCCAGCAACGGAATCAGGGACTCATGCGGGTTCACTCGTCCATTCTTTCACCCGGCCTCAAATCGTCCGGGCCCGGATCCCCGGGTGTCAGCCGACGGACAGGTCCGCACCCTCGTCCGAGGCGGAAAGCATCAGCACCTGGCAGACGCCCGTCCAGCCGAGATGCGAATACAACTTTTGCCCGTCGAGCGATGCCAGCAACAGTCCGGTTTCGACATCGTGCTCGAAAGCCTGTGCGGCGAGGGCCCGCATGATGAAGCTGCCCAGCCCCCGGCGTTTGTACGCCGGCTCGGTGATGATCTTGTCGAAGATGGCGGTGTGACCGACCACAAACACGCGCCCGCTGGCCGCCACCTCATCCCCGGCATAGACCACGGCATGGTGAACGCCGTCGGACTGGGAAGGCTCCCAGCGGAGGTCATCGTCCGGGAGCCAGGGATCCTCCGCGTCCTGGGTCTCCATATCCACGATCATCATGGTCTGCGAGGCCGACGTGACGTTGAGCCCGTGCTCCCGGGCCAGGAGCTTGTATCTCGCGAGATCGTTCGTGAGGATCGTCAGAACCCGGGCAGGCACTTCAACGGTGGTGGCGGCCAGCTGTGCGAACTCCGCATCGGAGGGATCGTGACTGAAATATTCCCACTCGTGGGTAGTGTCCGCCCGGAGGGCCGCAGGAAACCGGCCCTCCCTGCGTGTTTCATATCCCCGGCACCCCGCCCAACCGGTGACCCAGGTTTCCAGCAGATGTGTGGTGTCGTCAACCATGGCCTCGAGACTCATGGAATGAGAGTATTCCAGCCATGCCCCATGCAACAGGGGCCGGGCCCTGCAACAGGCCTTGCTTACGCAATTGTGACAGGACCGCACCCGGCCTGCTGCCGGGACCGGGCCCCAGCCAGGTGTCCAGCCGGTACCCTTAAACGGTGGCGTTGAACAGAATTGTGCTCTTTTACGGCTTTACTCCTCTCCCGGACCCGGACGCCGTCCGGCTCTGGCAGCGGGCGCTCTGCGAAAAACTCGCACTGACCGGCCGCATCATCATTTCTAAAGACGGCATCAATGCGACCGTCGGCGGCGAGCTGAACGCGGTCAAGCAGTACGTGAAGACCACCCGGGAATACAAGGGCTTCCACGAAATCGACGTGAAGTGGTCCGACGGCAGCGCTGCCGACTTCCCGCGGCTCAGCGTTAAGGTCCGCGACGAAATCGTGTCGTTCGGTGCCCCCGGTGAACTCAAGGTTGATGCCGGCGGCGTTGTCGGCGGCGGTAAGCACCTTTTGCCCGCTGAACTGCACCAGCTCGTCGAAGCCCGGAAGGGGGAAGGCGAGGAAGTGGTCTTCTTCGATGGCCGCAACGGCTTCGAGGCCCAGATCGGCAAATTCAAGGGTGCCGTGGTCCCGGATGTGGCCACCACCCACGACTTCATCAGGGAGCTCGACTCCGGCAAGTACGACGCGCTCAAAGACAAACCAGTGGTCACGTACTGCACCGGTGGCATCCGCTGCGAGGTGCTCTCCAGCCTCATGGTGAACCGCGGATTCAAAGAGGTGTACCAGCTCGACGGCGGGATCGTCCGCTACGGCGAGACCTACAAGGACCAGGGCCTCTGGGAAGGCTCCCTCTACGTGTTCGACAAGCGTATGCACCTGGAATTCAGCGAGGACGCGAAAACCATCGGCGAATGCGTGCGCTGCTCTGCCCCGACGAGCAAATTTGAGAACTGCTCCAACGCGTCCTGCCGCACGCTCACCTTGTACTGCGCGGACTGTGCCGCCAGCCCGGACACCCTTCGCTGCCCGGACGGCTGCGCTTCCTGAAGCCCTGGGGTTCCGGCGGCACCGTTGCGGGGACCGAAGGAGCCGGGTCGACTGCCCCGGGAGCTCAAATCCGGCTCACCCGGTAGGCGAAGTTGGCGCCCGCTCTGGTCCTGACGATTATGTGGAGCACGACGTCGGCGGGCAGGTAAACGACGTTGACCCGGGAAGTCCCGCACCGCAGGTTCAGGTCCACCAGTTCCACGTCGTCGTGGCCGATGCTGAACGAGACCCGCCGCGGGCTCCGGCAGGCCAGGGTCAACGCGTAGCTGCCCGCGGGCAGATACGTTGTGGTTTCCTCGTGTTCCTCCGCGGCCGCGAGGGTGCCGTAATTGCTGTGGAACACCTGCCCCGGGGCGTCGGGAAGCGCCTGTGCGGCCCACGCGTCCAGTGCGGCTCCGGTGACGGGCCGGCTGAGCATGGGGTCCTGCGGCAGGGCGGCATCTGTCATTGCGGGAGCAGGGGCCGATGCCGTTCCGCCGGACGACCCGTCGTCATATTCGTAAGCGCAGCCGGCCAGGGCCGACCCCAGCAAAAGGGCGGCGAGCAGCCCCACGGCGCAGGCCGTGCGGGTCCGGGGCACGCCTGACGCCGGAACGGTGGGCATGTCCCGACTTTAACCCTCCCGGTGTGGCCGCGCCAGTGCCCGACGGTCCCTGCGGCAGGGTTGTTCCGGCTTCAGTGCCCGGGCCCGCTGAAACGAATGGCAGGGGGCGCATCGGGCTTACTGGGCCGGCGTGAGCTGGTAGGCGTAAACCAGCGGGGCGTCAACGCTGGAGGTGCTGACCTGCAACGCCCCGGCTGCGGGGACTTTGATGCGCGCCGTCTCGCGGCTCCCGTTGCACGCCGCACCCGCCTCTGCCAGTGTGGCGCCGTCCAGGGACACCCCGAAGAACGCTTTGCCGCCGCCATCGCAGCTCACGGTCAGCAGGTAGCTGCCCGCACCGATTCCGCCCGCGGTCTTGACGATAGGATCGCGGTTGAGGATCTTTCCCGCGTCCTCCAGCACTATCCCGGCGGCCGAGGGAAGCGCTGTGGCCTTCCACTCCTGCACATCGGTGGACTCGACGGAACGGACGGGGGTGCACGCCGCTGTGGCAAGGACGATGACGGCGGCGGCAGCCGCGCCGAGCGCTGCCCTGCGGACACCCAAAGCAGTGCGTCCGGAAGCAGTGCGCCCGGAAGGACGGGCGCCGGGAATGGGGAGGAACATGCTTCCAACTTACCGTCCCGCGCCCGGCCCCGGGACGCCTACCCCGAAGCCAGCTCCTGCACCGGCCCCCTGTGCAGGGCGAGGTACACGCGGTCCCGCAGCAGGTTGGCCTCCCCATCCGTCAGGGTCCGGTGCAGTGGCTGCAGTACCAGCCGCAACAGGACATTAACCTGGCCGGGGGTGAGGCGGAGCCGTTCGACGGCGGCGGCCGGCAGCCCCGACGCGGGGGTCACCGCCCGGATTTCCAGGGCGGCCAGCAGCTCTGCATCGGGCCCGAGGACCGTCCGTGCACGGTCGCCCAGCAGTTCGGCGTCGGCCTCCGCCGGGGATTCAAGGACGAGGGACAAATCGCGCCGGACCTCCGGCATCACCGACACCGGCCGATACGGGTTAAGGTCCCGCAGCTGGGCCACGACGCCGGGGTGATCCGAGCGCAGGAGCCGGATGTCCCGGATGCCCTTGCGCAGCATCACGGCACGGTCCAGCCCGAGTCCCAGGGCAAGGCCCGCCCAGCGCCGCGGGTCGAGTCCGGAGCCGCGAAGGACCTGGGCGGCCACGAGGCCGCATTCGGCCAGTTCCAGCCATTTCCGGGTACCGTCCGGCTGGGTGACCAGCACGTCGACCTGCCGCCCCGTGTCCGTGTAGCTGTGGTCCGCCGGGCTCGCACGCCACTGAACATCCGGGTAAACGGCTGCCGGTAGGACCGCCTCTACGACGGCCGACATCATCTGCTCCAAATCGGCGGCACCCAGCAGGCCGCGCGCTTTCAGCCGCCAGAGATCCACCTGATGCGGGGTGCCCACATGGGTTCTGTCAATCGCGTCCCGCCGGTACACCAGGCCGGGCAGTGCGTGCAGCCGGTCGTAACGGCCCAATTCCAGGCGCAGCGAATCGAGCAAGGCAGGAACGCCCGCTGAAGTGTGGCTCCGCAGCATCACTGTGGGGCTGACGTGGCGGGAATAGCGCGAGTCCCTGGTGACGTCGTCGGGGGAATAGCCCAGCCGGTCATAGTTGTCGGCGGTCGCGACGAGCGGACTGGACCGGTGGGTCTGGACGCCGGTGCCCCACAGCCGATCCAGCGCCGCCGTAATGTCAGCCAGCAACAGGGACATCGCGTGCGGGCCCTGCGCGGGATCGGAAAGATCACGCATGGCCAGGGCAGCCTGCAGGTCAGCGGGGGTTACATACTTTTTCACGAGGGGGTCCTTTGTGTATGAGAGCGGAGGGGAACTTCACCCTCAGCCGCTGCACCGGACGGACCCCGGCGGCTGCGATTACGTGCGCGGCAGGAAGCCCGTGCGGCCGGAAAGCGGCCGAGGGCTGATAAATCGCTGCTGCAGATGCATACCTCCCATGCTACGACAAGCTGCGCCGTCCGGCGGGGGATGCCATCACCGGCGCCTTGACCTTGACGTAACGTCAAGCCCCAGCATCGGGTTAGCGGCGCGACTTAGCCTGCGCCGGACCGGGAAGAGGCAGCGACGTGGAATGGTCCGTGCAACAGATCGCCGGAGTCGCCGGGACCACCGGCCGCACGCTGCGCCACTACGACACCATCGGACTGCTCAAACCCGGCCGGACCGGCGGGAACGGCTACCGATTCTACGACCAGGCGGCCCTCGTGCGGTTGCAGCGCATCCTGCTGCTGCGGGACCTCGGCCCCGGTCTCCCGGGACTTGCCGGGGTCCTGGCCTCCGAGCCGACGCCCACGGGGCACTCGGCGGCCACCTTGCCTGGCTGGAGCAGGAACAGCAGCGGGTGGCCCGTCAGATCGCCCCGGTCCGGCGGACCCTTGAGGCAATGACAGCCGGAGGAGAGATCATGGCAGAGAAAATCTTCGACGGCTTCGACCACACCCAATACCGGGACGAGGTGGAAGGGCGCTGGGGCAAAGACGCGTGCGCCGGCGGCGGCAGTGACGTCACGGCATACCTCACTGGCCCTGGCGGGATGTGCGTTGCCGATCCCCGCTTCACTGCCACCTACGGCGGGATCGCGGGGCATCGTTCGTCCGGGCCGCCCTTCGGATCCAGGCGGCGAAGCAGCGCTAAGCCCAGCGCTGCGCGGACTAAACTTGTCCGGTGACTCTTTCCCCGCATTTCACGGCCGGCAACACTCCCGACGCCCCGCGCAGCGACCTCCCGGACCTGCTCGACGCCCTTGCGGCGGACCTGCGCCGCATCGGCTACACGGTTGACGGCGTCGCTGGTCTTCTGGGCCCGGCCGCGCACGGTGCACTCAGCCGCGACCAGCTCGTTCCCGCGCTGATCGTCACCGCAGCTGCCCGCTCCGGGGACCCAACGACGGCGGCGCTCGCCGTCGTCGTCCGTTTCTGGCTGCTGGCCGAACCGCAGGCCGCCGCGGACCTCGACGCGGCCCTCCCCGGCATCCGCACGGCGGGCCTGCTGAAACTGGGCCTCGCGGAGCCCTCCGCGGAGGGCCTGGTCCAGGCGAAGGTGGATCTGCGGCCGTACGGCTGGGAAGGGATCCCCGGCGACGACTCAGACGAAAGCGGCGGCGCGGAGCTTTGGGTGGCCAGCGACCTCGCCGCCCACCAGCGCCCCGGCGTGTTGCGCCATGACCATGTGCTCGGCATCGGACAGGCATCGACCACACTGGTGCAGGTCACAGCCCGCCGGCATGTTGGCCGTGCCCTGGATCTCGGGACCGGCTGCGGCGTCCAGACCTTCCACCTGCTGCACCATGCCGAGCACGTGACCGCTACCGACATCTCCCGGCGGGCACTCGCATTTACCCGGTTCAACCTGGTGCTGAATGCCGGTCAACTGCATCTGGATCCGGCTGACCTGGAAACCCGGGTGAGCCTGCGGCAAGGCTCGCTGCTGGATCCGGTGGCAGGCGAGGACTTTGAGCTGGTGGTCTCCAACCCGCCGTTTGTGATCACACCGCGCAGCACAGAGGAGGCCGCCGCCGGCCAGTTCACCTACCGCGACGGCGGTCTGCCGGGCGACGACATCGTTGCCGGACTGGTCCGGGACCTCCCCTCCGTGCTCAGCCCCGGCGGAACGGCCCAGCTTTTGGGAAACTGGGAGATTCCGGTGGGGGCCGACTGGGCAGAACGCCCGCAAAGCTGGGCCAGTCCGGATGCCGATGCCTGGTTCATTCAGCGTGAGCAGGTCAGCCCGGCACAATACGCCGAAACGTGGCTGCAGGACGCCTCGGAGGCCCGCGACCGGCGGCTCTACCAGTCGTCCTACGCCGCCTATCTGGCCGATTTCGAATCCCGCGGCGTCGAGGCCATCGGGTTCGGAATGATCTGGCTGCGGCGGCCGGCCGCGGGGCAGCCTGTGCTGGGGCGCTTTGAGCAGATCACCTACGCGATCGAACAGCCGGTCGGCCCGCACCTCGGTGCGGCGGTGGAGCGTGCCGACTGGCTGGCCGGCCACAATCTGGCGGTCGAACACCTGCTGGTGGCCGAGGATGTCACGGAAGAGCGGCACCAGCGCCCCGGCGCCGAGCATCCGGGTGTAATTCTCCTGCGCCAAGGCGGCGGTTTCCGCCGCACCAACCTGCTCAGCACGGAACTGGCCGGCTTTGTCTCAGCGTGCGACGGCGACCTGTCCGTCGGGCAGATCATCGGTGCCCTCGAGGCGTTGCTGGGCGGGGGCGAGGACTGGGACGCCGCGACCTTCCGGAGCGGGCTCCTCGCCGAGGTGGGGAATCTGGTGCGCGACGGTTTCCTGCTGCCCGCCTGAAGCGGCCAGCTGGCGGGGCTCCGGGGTGGGACCTGCCGCCCCCTCGCTGCCATAACGCGGCAGGACATACGCGGTAACCGCCAGGGCCGCCAGGACTCCGCAGGCGCCGGCCGCCAGGAAGCTCGCCCGAAGGGGAAGCAGGGCACCAAGAAGCCCGCCCAGCGCCACGGCCCCAATGGAAACGGCCCGGGTCAGGCCGCCCAGGATGGCCATCGCCTGGCCCCGGCTGTCTTCCGGGATCCGCAGAATCACAATCGCTCCGAAACAGGCGTTCAGCAGTCCGCACGCGGCACCCATGGCGGTGTAGACCACAAACAACAGCTCCATGCTGGGCACCATGGCGATAATTCCTAGGAATGCCGAGGTCAGGCCCATCGAAAGGAGGAGGATGCGCAGGCGGGCCGCCGGGGTCCTGATCCGTGCGGCGAGAGCCGCTCCGGACGCCATGCCGAGACCAAACGAGGCGGCCACCAGGCCGTACTGCATTTCGGTGGCACCGAGTTCGTCGCGGGCGAGGAACACTTCCAGGACATTCGTTGCCTCGCCGACCATGATGAAGAACAGCGCGCCGAGAACCAGCGCCCAGACCAGGCCATCCCGACGGATCAGGCGCAGACCGTCCCACAGGGCAGGTTTTTCTTTGCCTGCCCGGTCGGCGGCGGAGCCGCGGCGGGTCCGGATCAACAAGGCACCTGCGGCCATTGCCACATAGCAGCTGCTGGCCAGGGTAAACACCAGGGCATAACCGCCCCACCCGCTGAGCAGCCCGCCCGCTGCCGGGCCCACCATGCCCGCAATCATGATGGTTGCCTGCATGGTGCCCAGCGCCCGCGGCGTCCCTTCCTCGCCCACAATCCGGGGCAGGAGGGCCTGCCAGGTGGGCCCCGCTACGGCCTGGGCTGCGCCCAACAGGAAAGTCATGGCGAACAACACCAGAAGGTGGTTCTCGGAGTCCTGCAAGCCGATCCCCATGCCGGCGACAGCTGCGGCGCTCAGCACGGATGACCCCGCCGCCAAAGTCCGGGAGTCACGGGTATCGGCCAGACGGCCGGCCCACGGGGCCAGCAGTACCAGCGGGAGAGCCGAGCAAAACAGGTAGGCGGCCACCAGCCATGGCCCCGCGATGGAGGTCTGGCCCGTCGCGGCAACACGCTGCAGGTAAAGCATGACGCTGATGATGACGGCGCCCATGCCGGCTGTGGCGATAAAGCGCGAGCCGCTGGCCAGGAGAAAGTCCCGGTTCCGCCTCAGCGGCAGCGCGGCATGGTTTTCACCAGGCGCATCCTGAAATGCCTGTTTCATAGGTTGCAAAATACCGCCGAACCAGAGTATTTGTCAAGCATTTCTTTCATAGTTGGATAAATTCCGGCTCGGTAGACTTATGAGGTGAATGCAGAAACCCCGATGCCGGAGTCGCAGCTTCCTCCGGCCCCGAAACGTCGGCAGCGCCCGGAAAAGAATGTGGAAATAACTGACCCCAAGGCGATCCGGGCGCTGGCCCATGCGGCCAGGCTGGAAGTCATTTCCGAGCTGTATTCGACACAGCTGAGCCGGACGGCCACGGAGCTCGCCGCACAGACCGGCCTCACCCCCAGCGCTATGAGTTACCACCTGCGGGCGCTGCAGAAATGGGGCATTGTGGCCCCGGCCGCCACCGCCGGCGACGCGCGGGAGCGCCGCTGGAAAGCGGCGGGCACCGACTTCACCATCAACTCTGGCGGGGGATCCGCGAGCCCAGAGTTCGCCGTGCTGGACCTGGAGCTCGATGCTTTCCGCCGCCGTGTCAATGCCTACGCCAAGACGCAGGATGAACGGCGCCGGCGCGGCGAGGATGTGGACGTGCCCTCGTCAATGATGCTGGCCAGCAACCTGCTGTACCTGACGCCGGAGCAGCGCGCGGAACTCAACGAGAGAATCTTTGACCTCCTCCGGGACTATGAGCTGCCCGAGCCGGACAAGGTGCCCGAGGGGGCGGAGCGGATGGCCACTATGTGGTCGATGATCCCGGATGACCGCGGCAAGGCTGCGCCGGCCTCCTAAGCCGCGCGCAGCCCGCATCCGCGGCCACCACATCAAGACGGTGCGGTCGCGGCGGCCGGACCCGAAAGGCCCGTGGCGGCTCATCCGCAGGGGCTTGGCGTAATCCGTTGACGTTTCATTGCGCCGGCGGCCCGCGTCTATAAACTGATCGTGGATCCGCCTGGTCGGTTGGCAGGGATGGGAATGGAAATGGCCACTTTTCGGGAACTTCACCACACCGCGGCGCCGCTCCTGCTGCCCAACGCCTGGGACCTTGGATCCGCCCTGGCATTTGCCACTGCAGGATACCAGGCCATCGGCACCACCAGTTTTGGCATCGCGGCAAGTGCAGGCCTCCCTGACGGCGGCCGGTCCAGCAAGGCGGACACCCTCGCAGTCGCGGCGCAGCTGTGCCGGTTGCCTGTTCACATCACGGCAGACGTCGAGGACGGCTACTCCGATGATCCCGCCGAGGTCGCGGAACTGGTGGCCCACCTGGCAAACCTGGGCGTAGCAGGGATCAACCTGGAGGACAGTACGGCCGGGCATCTGGTGGAACCGAACGCTTTCGCTGACAAGGTCGCCGCTGTAAAACACCGCAGCCCGGAAATATTCATCAACGCCCGGGTGGACAACATCTGGTTCGGCGAGCAGGCCACCGTGGACGCCGTCCTGCTCCGCGCCCGTGCTTACGCCGACGCCGGAGCGGACGGGATCTTTGTCCCCGGGCTTGCGGCACCGGAGGACATCCGAAGCATTGCCGCTGGCATTGGGCTGCCGCTGAACGTACTGGCCCATCCGTCACTGACAGTTGCCGAGCTGGGGGAGCTGGGGGTCCGCCGGGTGAGTTCCGGCTCCCTGCCCTACCGCGCCGCGGTGGACGCGGCGGTGAACGTGGTTAACGCCCTGCGCGACGGTAAGCAGGTGCCGGCCGCCACTTCGTATTGGGAGATGCAGTCACAGCTCCGGTCATTCAGCGCGCGGTAGCGGCCGGTCTTCGTGCTACCAAGCCACGGCCTTCCGCTGCCGCGCATTAACAGCCGACGTATGGCCGCAGTTCGAGCAGGTAATCCGGAATGTCTTGGAAGTGGTGAAGAGGGGAATGAAGAACAGGGTGAACTTGGTGGCTCGTTCCTGGAGATGATGGTGAACGAACTGGCCGCAGTGTTGGCAGGTCCCCTGCCGCCCCGGGAGGTCGTTCAGGACAGTCTTGAGGCCGAAGAGGAGAAACATGGCTGGTGCCTTTCGAAAGGGCGGCTGGTCAGGCCCGGGGGGTGAGGCGTGCGGCTAGTCCGGTGAGCAGGATGGTGATTCCTTCATCCAGTTCCGCCATTCCGTCGTAGTCGACGAGGACCGGGGCCAGAGCACGCAAATTGGGGAAATCCTTGGGCGGCAACCGATGCAAACCCAGGCGGAGGAGCGCTTCGTTTTCCTCCGGGTCCACAATGAACTCCTGCAGTTCATTGAGGATATGGCCGTACAAAAATCCGTAGTAGGCGCGGTAGACGTGCAGGGCATCGGTCGGGGCGAATCCGGCGTCGATCAGCAGTGACAGAATTTGTTCCAAAGGGCGAAGCGTGCCCAGGGGGCGAAGCCCCAAGGGTGTCGACAGGGGCCGTGTCACCAGCAGGGGGACGACGTTCGGATGCCGGAGTGCGAGGTCGCGAAGATCGTGGGCGATGCGCCGGAGCTGGGACTGCCAGTCCGGGTCCTTGGGAACGATGGCCAGTTCGTTCAGGACCAGTTCGGAGACGCCGTCCAGGAGGGCTGCCCGGTTTTCGGCGTAGCGGTACAGACTCATCGGATCACGGCCGAGCTTCTGCCCCAGCCGGCGCATCGTGAGCGCATCAAGGCCGTGGGCGTCAACCAGTTCCAGGGCAGTGGACAGGACAACCTCCCGGCTGAGCCGCGCTTTGGGTCCCTGTGCCGAAGGGCGGGTGGGTTCTTCTGTGGGGGACATGAATTCCGTTCGAGTGGCGGTGCAAGTCCGGCCCTCCAAGGAACGCCGATGGAACAGTAAGCAAGCTTGCTTATCAAGTAGTCTACGCGTATTGTCTACACTGTAGGAAAACAGCTCATCCATCAGTCCTGCTTTACCCGTACACCCCGAGTCGCAGAGCTGAGATTCGGACCCGTTTGACGCCCCGCGCACGGCGTTCAAGCCTCAGCTGCTGTAGCCCTCGGCAGCCATAAAAGCGCACTTAGCGGAACGAGCCGACCATGGCAGACTCGCAGTACGATCGCTTCCTTCTGGAAGCAACCACCCCCGACACCGCGTCCGACGTCCTGGGAAGGGACTCCCTCTACGGCGTTTACACGAGCTGGTGCTTCCTGACCCAGGCCGCGCCCCGGCCTGAAGACGCGTTCTGGGCGGCCATGAGGCAAAAACGAATTCGTCCCGGACGCACCCGCCTTCGCATGAAGGGTCCCGCCGCGGCCGACTACATCCTTTCGAGCTATCCGGGGATGGTCTGAGGAACTGAGCGTTCGCCCCGGCGCCGCATCGGAGCGGCCCGGGGGAGTCACCCGGGCCGTTACCACCTGTTCTCGGTGCGGCAGCCCCGGTGCCATCAGATCACCCGTCCCTTAAGGACATCACCCGTCCCGTAAGGACATCAGCCCTCCGGGCCGGACGCGTCATGGCAGACGCGAAGGCGGCCTCGCTGCTCCAGTTTGCCCGGCCACTGCAGGGAACCTATATCCCTGGTGGTACCGCGGCAACCAGCGGCGGCCGAAGCCGCACCAGGCAACTCGTCACCACCCGGGGGCATCGCGCCGGCCCTGGTGCCGTCCCGAGACACGGCAAAGTGAGCCGCGGCCGTGCGTTAATCCACTTCTGCTCCAACAAGCGACGACCCGCCGCGCCCTGCCGGCCTAGGAGAATATATGAACATCCCGGAACCGCGGGGACCCATCAGCACCGGAGTGCTTGCCCTTCTGGCGCAGGAACCCGGACCGGAACCGGCCGGGCTCGCCGCTCTGCGCACGGTCATCGTCCAGCGGCTGTCCGTGATCGAGGACCTGATCGACGACGATGTCCAGCTCGCCTTGTTCTGTCTCTATGAGCTGCACTACGGCGGGCTGGACGGCGTCGATGACCGCTGGGAGTGGCACCCCGGCCTGATCGGGATCCGGCACCTGCTGGAGAAACCCTTCGAGGCCTGGCTGCGGGCAGAGGCGGGCGCAGTAACGGCGTCCGTCGTCCGCCCGGAGTCCGTCCCGCCCAGCCGTGACGCCACGGCGGCTCTGCTTTTTGACCTGGCGGCCCGCGACGGCGGACCCAGCGTCTCCCGTCATGTGGCGAAGAAAGCCACCGCCGCGCAGTTGCGGGAATTCCTGATCCACAAGTCGATGTACCAGCTGAAGGAGGCCGACCCGCATACGTGGGCCATCCCCCGTCTGAGCGGCCGTGCCAAGGCCGCACTTGTGGAGATCCAGGCCGACGAGTACGGCGGCGGCGATCTCGAGCGCATGCACAGTGCTCTGTTTGCGCGGTCCATGAGAGGCCTGGGCCTCAGCGACACCTACGGCGGTTACGTCGATGCCGTGCCTGCGATCTCCTTGGCTTCGGTGAACATGATGTCCTTGTTCGGGCTACACCGCAGGCTCCGCGGAGCCATCGCCGGGCATCTGGCGATGTACGAGATGACATCCTCCCGCCCGAACCAGCTGTACGGCAACGGATTCCGGCGCCTGGGCTTTGGCGCGGATGTCACCGGATACTTCGATGAGCACGTCGAAGCGGACGCCGTCCACGAACAAATCGCCGGCCGGGACCTTGCCGGCGGTCTGGTAGCGGCGGAACCGGAGCTGCTGGAGGATGTCCTCTTCGGCGCGGCCGCTGTCTCCTGCCTCGACGCCCGGTTCGCCGCACACCTCATGGCGGCCTGGGACAACGACCGGTCCTCACTGCGGCCGCCCGTACCCGCCAACGCATGACCGGCGACGGATTCCAGCCCCTCCACCAGTTTCACCGGAAGCAGCCATGAATGACAACGCCCCACTGAACTCCGGCAGCGCCTCCCTGGTGCTCTGCCCTGATGGTCCCATCCTGGTCCGCGGCGACTTCGACGTCGTCACGTCTGCGGGTGAACCGGTGCCGAGGCAGCGCAAGACCGTTGCCCTCTGCCGATGCGGAGCCTCCGCCATCAAGCCCTTCTGTGACGGCACCCACAAACTGATCAACTTCCGCACCGGCGCCCCCGGCGTCCCAAAGCCTGAAGCTCAGGGTCCCGGCGGCACGGCCGGCCCCTAACAGGCTGCGGGTCCCAGAACGGCTCGCCTTCACTTTGGCGCGCGGACGAGCAATAATCAATTGATCAGCATACTTATTATTAATTACTGAATTATTAATTACTGAACGGGAGTACAGCATGCGAGCACTTACCTGGCAGGGAAAACGGTCGGTCAGCGTGGAGGTGGTTCCGGACCCGGTGATCCAAGAGCCCACGGACGCCATCGTGAAGATCACCTCCTCAGCGATCTGCGGTTCCGACCTTCACTTGTACGAGGTCCTCGGACCGTACATGAAGTCCGGCGACATCCTCGGCCACGAACCCATGGGGATTGTCCAGGAGGTGGGCTCCGCAGTCACGAACCTCGTGCCCGGGGACCGGGTGGTCATCCCGTTCAACATTTCCTGCGGACACTGCTGGATGTGCAAGCAAGGCCTGCAATCGCAGTGTGAAACCACGCAGGTGCACGACCACAACAGCGGCGCGAGCCTCTTCGGATTCTCCGAGCTCTACGGGTCCGTCCCCGGCGGCCAGGCAGAATACCTGCGGGTGCCACACGCGGACTATGGACCGATCAAGGTTGGCCACGAGCTGCCCGACGAGCGCTACCTCTACCTTTCCGACATCCTTCCTACGGCCTGGCAGGGCGTCAAGTACGCCGACGTGCCCGACGGCGGGACGCTGGCAGTCTTCGGCCTCGGCCCCGTCGGCCAGTTCGCGAGCAGGATCGGCCGACACCTTGGCCAGCGGGTCATTGCGATCGAGCCGGTACCGGAACGCCGCCGTATGGCAGAGCGGCACGGCATTGAAACGATGGACTTCTCGGATGACCTTGGTGACCAGCTGCGCGAGATGACCGGCGGAAGGGGCCCCGATGCGGTGCTCGATGCTGTCGGTATGGAAGCGCATCATTCCCCCGTTGGCGCGTTTGCCCAGCATGCAGTGGGGCTTCTGCCCGACGCGCTGGCCAAGAAAGCCATGGAAACTGCCGGCGTGGACCGCATGACGGTCCTTCATGCGGCCATCGATGCAGTGCGGCGCGGCGGCACCATCTCGCTCAGTGGTGTCTACGGAGGCACGGCAAGCCCGATGCCCCTGCTGACGATGTTCGACAAGCAGATCCAACTCCGGATGGGCCAATGCAACGTCCGGAACTGGACCGACCACCTGATCCCCCTCGTGGAAGATCCCAGTGACCCGCTGGGTGTAATGGACCTCAAAACCCATGAGGTCTCCCTGGACGGAGCCGCGGCCGCTTACGAAATATTCCAGAAGAAGGAAGACGGCTGCATCAAGGTGATCTTGAAGCCCTGAACGCGGCAACGCGGCACTACGCCAGCGGCACATCACCAGAGCAACGAGAGGCGCTACCATGAGCAGCTATCATCCCGAGAATGACCCCGCCAACCCGGACCCGCCCCGGGCTGACGGTGGAAAGAATCCAGGCGTACGGGAATACTCCATCCCCGATCCCGCTGCCTCGGGCGACCCCGATGCGGGAGCCTCGGCCAACCCCGATCCGCTCAACGGAAAGATCACCGGGCTGGAGCCGGGCGGGGGAGTGCCGCCCGGGGAGACGCCCCCGGCCGAGGACCAGATGAGCCGGGACCAGGGCCACAGCGAGTAACTGTTAAACCGGCTGCCTACATGGGCGGTCCGTCGTTTGGGTGCCCGGCCGTTAGGGTCGGGCGCCCGACTGGGAGCTGGCCTGCCCGCTCAGCACGGCGGTCCTGCAGGCCACAGGCATACAGGCAGCGGGGGCGTCGTGGTGACGGCTCCAGCGGCGTCCGCCACCGGCAGGGCACCCGGTTCGGCACCGTGCCCTGAGGGCGGGCCAGCACCACGATTTCGGGCCCGAATGCGCGGGATTCTGCAAAATATGGTGAACTAGGCGGGTATGGGCGCATCTGCCCGAGCAACCATTTTCTGTAGGAGCACCGTGCCAAGCAAGGCCAAAACCGGTAAGAAACTCGTGATCGTGGAGTCTCCCGCCAAGAGCAAGACCATCGCCAAGTACCTCGGCGAGGGGTTCATTGTGGAGGCCTCCATTGGTCACATCCGGGACCTCCCGCAGCCCTCGGAACTGCCGGTGGAACTGAAGAAGACGTCGGTGGGCAAGTTCGCCGTCGACATCGACAACGACTTCAAGCCCTACTATGTGGTGTCCCCGGACAAGAAGAAAAAGGTGGCCGAGCTCAAGGCCCAGCTCAAGGACGCCGACGCCCTGTATCTCGCAACCGATGGGGACCGCGAGGGCGAGGCCATCGCGTGGCACCTGCTCGAAGTGCTCAAGCCCAAAGTGCCGGTGTACCGGATGACCTTCGGGGAAATCACCAAGGAAGCCATCCACCGCGCGATGGATAACCTGCGCGATGTGGACCAGGACCTCGTGGACGCGCAGGAGACCCGCCGTGTCCTGGACCGTCTGTACGGGTACGAGATCTCCCCGGTGCTGTGGCGCAAGGTGGCCCGCGGGCTCTCCGCCGGCCGGGTGCAGTCTGTGGTGACGCGCATGGTGGTGGACCGCGAGCGAGAGCGGATGGCATTCAATGCTGCCTCCTACTGGGACCTGACCGGCCAGTTCGCTGCCGGGTCCGGCTCCTTCAAAGCCAAGCTGGCCATGGTCGACGGCGCCAAGGTCGCCAGCGGCCGTGACTTCAACGACAACGGCCAGCTCACGTCACGCAACGCCGTGCACCTCAATGAGGACCTCGCCACCTCGCTCGCCGCGGGCCTGCAGGACGCGGAATTCCAGGTCCGATCAGTCGACACCAAGCCGTACACCCGCCGGCCGGCAGCCCCGTTCACCACCTCCACCCTGCAGCAGGAGGCCGGCCGCAAACTGCGCTTCTCTTCCAAGAGCACCATGCAGGTGGCCCAGCGGCTGTACGAAAACGGTTACATCACCTATATGCGTACGGACTCCTCGGCGTTGAGCAATGAGGCTGTCACGGCCGCGAGGCGCCAGGCCTCCGAGTTGTACGGCCCCGAGTACGTCCCCGCGTCCCCGCGCGTCTACAGCGGGAAGGCGGCCAACGCGCAGGAAGCCCACGAGGCCATCCGCCCCGCCGGTGACTCCTTCCGCACCCCGGCCCAGGTGGCCAAGCAGCTCTCGGGCGACGAGTTCCGCCTCTACGAACTCATTTGGAAGCGCACCGTCGCCTCCCAGATGGGCGACGCGAAGGGTTCCACGGCCACCATCCGCCTGGGCGCCCTCGCGACAGATGGCCGGGACGCCGAATTCTCCGCCTCCGGCACCGTCATCACCTTCCCCGGCTTCCTGGCCGCCTACGAGGAAGGCAAGGACGAAAGCCGGGGCGACGAGGATTCCGAGGAAGCCCGCCGGCTGCCCAACGTGGCCGCCGGCGACGCGCTCACCGCTTCGGAGATCGCCGCTATCGGCCACGAGACGTCCCCGCCGCCGCGCTTCACGGAAGCGTCGCTGACAGCTGAGCTGGAAAAGAAGGGCATCGGCCGCCCGTCCACCTATGCCTCCACGATTTCCACGATCCAGGACCGCGGCTACGTCCGGAAGCAGGGCTCCGCGCTGGTCCCGAGCTGGATCGCGTTCTCTGTGATCCGCCTGCTCGAACAGCACTTCCACGATTACGTCGACTACGAGTTCACCGCCGACATGGAGGCGGACCTCGACAAAATCGCCAACGGCCAGGCTGCCGGACCGGCGTGGCTCAAGCACTTCTACTTCGGCGAGGACGCCGATCCCGGCCTGCTGAGCATCGTCAACAACCTGGGCGAGATCGACGCCCGCGAGATTAACTCCATTCCCATCACCGACGGCATCACGTTGCGGGTTGGAAAGTTCGGCCCGTACCTGGAAAGCTCCATCCCCACTGTCGATCCGAAGACCGGCGAAGTGGTGGAGGCCGCCCGCGCCAACGTCCCGGAGGATTTGGCCCCGGATGAGCTTACGGCGGCCAAAGCGGTCGAGCTGATGGAAACCGCAGCCCCCGAGGAGCGCGTGCTCGGTGCGGATCCGCACACCAGTCACACGGTGGTGGCCAAGAACGGCCGCTACGGCGCTTACGTCACCGAGGTCATTCCGGAAATGACCGAGGAGCAGCTGGCCAACCAGCCGGTGGAGTACTACAAAAACGGCAAGCCCAAGCCGCCGAAAAAGCCTGTGAAGGCCAAGCCGCGCACGGGGTCATTGTTCGCCTCGATGAGTGTGGACACCATCACCCTGGACGAGGCCCTGCAGCTCATGAGCCTGCCCCGGGTGCTCGGCCAGGACGCCGAAGGGAACCCGATCACGGTCCAGAACGGCCGCTTCGGCCCCTACCTGAAAAAGGGCACGGACTCCCGGTCCATCGGTTCGGAAGAGGAAATCTTCACGATCACGCTCGAGCAGGCCCTGGAAATCTACTCCCAGCCCAAGCAGCGCGGCGCCCGTGCGGCGGTCCCGCCGCTGGCTGAATTCGGCCCGGATCCGGTGTCGGAGAAGAACATCGTGGTGAAGGAAGGCCGCTTCGGCCCGTACATCACCGACGGCGTCACCAACATCACCGTGCCGCGCTCCACCTCGCTGGAGGAGCTCACCCGGGAGCAGGCTGTGGAGCTTCTCGCAGAGAAGCGCGCCAAGGGCCCGGTCAAGCGCACACCGACGGCCCGGAAGGCCCCGGCGAAGAAGAAGGCGGCCGCCAGGAAGTAGCGTTCCGGCGCGGGGTTTGCGGACCCGGGCTCAACGTGATCGAGTAGGAACATGACTGAACAGCCCGATCACTTGGACCTCCAGCCGTTGAACGACCTCGAAGAGAAGCTGGCCCGGGGGGAGCAGCCGGATGCCGACCCGGTCGACGTCATCCTGGCTTTCCTCAACAACGAGGTCTACATCGTCAGCTCCGACGCGCTTGAGGGAGCCGATGCTCAGGTGGAACCGCTGGTGCTGGCCAACTCCGCCGGGAAGCCCGTCCTTGCCGTGTTCTCCCACCCGAGCCGCGTCACCGAGCAGTATCTGGCCGCCGCTCCCAACGTGCTTGGTACCCAGGGTGCGGCGATTCTGGGGAACCTCGGCGACGACCTCGGCATGGTGATCAACCCCGGAGCTGCTTTCGGCTTCGAGATCGACCCGGACGGTGTGGCCAACATCCGCCGCGATTTCAAGCCCGCCGAGGAGCCGGAAGAGGGCCCCGGGCAGGAAAGCCAGCTCTAGCCCGGAACACCGGACGCTGCCGGTCCGTTAGGCGGGCCGCGTCTCTGGGGGAATAATGGCCCTATGCGTCTAGGCGTCCTCGATATCGGCTCAAACACCGTCCATCTCCTGCTTGTGGACGCCCATCCCGGTGCTCGCCCGGTGCCGTTTGCCTCCCACAAGCGTCCGCTGTCACTCGTGCAGTACCTGCAGAGCGACGGCAGCATCAACGACGCAGGCCAGCATGAGTTGATCGAGTTCGTTCTTGAGGCCTGGGAATTCGCCGCCCGGCACAAAGCCGAGGACCTGCTGGCGTTCTGCACTTCAGCGATCCGCGAGGCCACCAACGGTGCGGCCGTGCTGGCCCGGGTCAAAGATGAGACCACGGTGACCCTTCGGGAACTGACCGGCAGCGAAGAGGCCTCGATGACGTTCTTTGCCGTCCGCCGCTGGTACGGCTGGGGTGCCGGGCCCATCCTGAACCTGGACATCGGCGGCGGTTCCTTCGAAATGGCCTACGGCGAGGACGAACTCCCGGAGCTCGCGACCTCCGTTCCGCTCGGCGCCAGCAGGCTCACGCGGGACTGGCTGCAGGACGACCCGCCGTCAGCGAAGAGCGTGAAGGATCTCCGCCGCTACATCAGGAGCACGCTCAAGCCAGTAGTGCGCGAGTTCGCGAAACTCCGCAAGGCAAACCACGTGGCCGGTACCTCCAAGACATTCCGCTCGCTGGCCCGCATTGCCGGGGCAGCGCCGAGCGGCGCCGGGCCCTACGTCAAGCGGGAACTGCATGCCATGGATCTGGGCCTGTGGGCCCAACGAATCTCCGCCATGGAGGTGGAGGACCGGTTGAACCTCCCCGGTGTTTCAGAGGCCCGCGCCCCCCAGCTTCTGGCAGGTGCGCTCGTGGCGGAAGCAGCCCTCGAAATGTTTGAGTTTCCCAGCATGGAAATTTGCCCGTGGGCCCTGCGCGAGGGTCTGATCCTCCGGCGACTGGATCAGCTGATCTTCGACGGCCCGCTGCAACCGGCCCCGCTCGTCGCCCAGGCCAGCGTCAGGGAGGCCGCAGACCAGCCCGCTGTCGATCCGGGCACACGCCGATCGTCTAATAGGTGAGAGGCCGGTAAGGGACCGGCCCTATGCCCAGGAGGACAGCACCATGGCACAATACCTGCTCAGCGTTTACCAGCCCGTCGGCCCCGGCCCCGGAAATCCTGGCACCCATCCTGCACGACCTCGAGGCGTTGAACCGCGACATGAAAGCGGCCGGGGCGTGGGTGTTCACCGCCGGGCTCCACCCGACGGACACCGCCACCGTGGTGCGGACCCAAGGCGCCGAGGTGCTGATCACCGATGGCCCTTTTGCCGAAGCGAAGGAACATCTCGGCGGGTTCACGGTCATTGACGCCCCGGACCTGGACGCCGCCCTGGGCTGGGCAGGCAGAATGGCGCGCGCCACCACCCTTCCGATCGAAGTCCGTCCCGTCCAGCACTAGGTGCCGCCGCTTATGGTCCGCAAGGCCGCGCCAGCTGTACCGGCCCCCGACGGCGTTCCGACGACGGACATCGAGAGGGTGTTCCGGCAGGAGTATGGTCGGGCGGTCGCCGTCCTGACCAGGGTCCTCGGTGACCTGGACGCCGCCGAGGACGCCGTCCAGGATGCCTTCACCGTCGCCGCGGCGCAGTGGCCCGCGGCGGGCCTGCCGCCAAGCCCGGCGGGCTGGATTCTCACCACAGCCAGGAACAAAGCGATTGATCGGTTACGCCGCGAGACCGGCCGGGAAGACAAACAACGCCAGGCTGCGGCGCTGCAGGCCGGCCGCTCCCCGGGCTCGCCGACGCCTGAAGAACACGTTCTCGCAGCTTTCGAAGGGGAGGCCCCCTGGGATGATGACCGGCTGCGGCTGATCTTCACCTGCTGCCATCCGGCCCTGGCCGCCAACGTCCAGGTGGCACTGACGCTGCGGTTGCTCGGTGGCCTCACGACGGCGGAAATCGCCCACGCCTTCCTGGTGCCCGAACCCACGATGGCCCAGCGTCTGGTGCGGGCCAAAGCAAAGATCCGGGACGCCGCGATTCCCTACCGGGTGCCGCGCGGCGCCGAACTCCCGCAGCGGCTGCCGCCGGTGCTCGCAGTCATCTACCTGATCTTCAACGAGGGCTACAGTTCCAGCTCCGGCGGGGCTCGGCTGCGGAAGGACCTCTGCCACGAGGCGGCCAGGCTGGGCCGAATGCTGGCAGCGCTCATGCCGGACGAACCCGAGGTGCAGGGACTGCTGGCCCTGATGCTGCTGACTGAGGCGCGGAGGCCGGCACGGGGAGCCGGCGGCATGCCCGTGCTGCTGGCGGATCAGGACCGCAGCCTGTGGGACCGTGCACTTCTTGCAGAAGGCCAGGAGTTGGTGCGCGCATGTCTGCGCCGGCACCAGCCCGGCCCCTATCAGCTCCAGGCGGCCATCAGCGCAGTCCACAGTGACGCTTTCGACGCCGCAGCGACGGACTGGCGCCAGGTCCTCCGGCTCTATGACCGCCTCCTGGACGCCGCACCGGGGCCGGTGGTGGCTCTCAACCGGGCGGTGGCGCTGGCTGAAGTGGACGGTCCCGAACCTGCCCTGGCCCTCGTCGACGCCCTCAAGCTGGACAGCTACTACCTGTTCCACGCCGTCCGGGCTGACTTCCTGCTTCGCCTGGGCCGTCGGGAGCAAGCCGCTGCGGCCTACACTGCTGCGCTGAACTTGGCCGGGAATGACGCCGACCGGATGTTCCTGGCAGCACGCCTGCGCACCATCGCACCGGATCCGGCTGCGCCCGGCCAGGATGCGCTGCACCGGCTGCCGGGCCGGTGGGGACGCGGGGGCGGGGATGGGGGGAGCGTCAGTTAACGGCGAAGGCACCGGCCGTCAGCTGCGGGAAAATGGGGGAAACCCGCTGCAGACGACCGGTGCCGGGCAGGCATCCGCATGCCTGCTGCATCACTCGCACCCTCAATGAGGTAATCCCTACACTAGGTCGGGAGTTTGTGAAGACGCTGACCTGAGGATGTGAGCTGGCTGTGAATCGGGCCGGACTGCCATGATGGGAGGCATGAGCAACCGAATTGCATTCCTGGGCTGTGGATCAATGAACGAGGCCATTCTTGGCGGACTGATCGCAGGGGGTGCGGACCCTGCTGACATCGTCGCCACGGTCCGCCGTGCAGAACGGGCAGACGAACTCGCCAAACGCCATCAGGGAATCACGGCCATCGCCGGCGCGGAAGAGCCGGAGAACAACAAGCAGGCCGCCACCGGCGCCGACGTCGTGATCCTGGGCGTCAAACCCCCGGGTATCACGGACCTGGCACGTGAGATCGCCGGTTCGCTGGCGCCGGGCACCATCGTCATCAGTGTCGCCGCCGCTGTTTCGCTGGCGCAACTCGAAGCGGCCCTGCCGGCCGGCCAGCCCGTCATCCGCACCATGCCCAACACGCCGGCGAAGCTGGGCCGCGGCGTCGTTTCCGTGTCCCCGGGCACACACTGTTCCCCGGCCCAACTGCAGCAGGCCAAGGACATCCTGGCCGCTGCCGGCACCGTGGTGGAGATTCCCGAGCACCAGGTCGACGCGCTGTCCGCAATCAGCGGCTCAGGCCCCGCCTACGCCTTTTACCTCGCTGAAGCCATGGCCGGCGCCGGCGTGGCCCTGGGGCTGGACCCCGAACTCTCGCTGCGGATTGCCCGCGAAACGGTCGCGGGGGCAGGCTTCATGCTGGCCGAACCGGGCGCGGACCCGGCTGCGCTGCGGAAGGCGGTCACCAGCCCCAACGGCACCACCGAACGCGCCATTGCCACCTTCGACTCGCGCGGGCTGCCCGCGATCATTGCCGAGGGTGCCCGCGCCGCCGCCGAACGCGCCGCGGAAATCACCAAGCAGCTCGGCTGACGGCAGGCGCGGCGCAACCCATGATGATACCCATGACGCAAACCGGACCGGGTGGCAGGATGGGATCCATGGAACTTCACATCACAGGGGATCCCGCGGCGGACAAACTCCTCAGCGACGACGCGTTTGCCCTACTCACCGGCATGCTGCTTGACCAACAGGTGACCATGGAATCGGCTTTTGCCGGTCCCGAGAAAATACGGACGCGCATCGGATCCATGGATCCGGCCGCGATCGCCGGTTACGATCCGCAAGAATTCGTGGAGGTGTTCAAAGAGCGGCCCGCCGTGCACCGGTTCCCCGGATCAATGGCCGGCCGCGTCCAATCCCTGGCTGAGACCGTGCACAACGACTGGAACGGCGACGCCACTGCCATCTGGACGCAGGGTACCCCTGACGGGACGGAAGTGCTGCGCCGGCTCAAGGCACTGCCGGGTTTTGGCGAGCAGAAGGCGAAGATCTTTCTGGCGCTGCTGGGGAAGAGATGCGGTCTCCAGGCCGAGGGCTGGCGCGAGGCCGCCGGCCACTACGGCCAGGAAAATGCTTTCCTGTCCGTCGCTGACATCGTGGATCCGGAGTCGCTGAGCAAGGTGCGGGCCAGTAAACAGGCGGCTAAAGCCGCTGCGAAGGCTGCGAAGACCGCCGGGCCCTGACCGAGCCGTAGCCGGGGCCGGATATCCCGCTTCCAGCGACTCCGCGTGGAGTCGCGGTGGGCGTCCAGAACGGGCCGGCCGGGCCGTTACGGCCGGGCGGCGAACCGCTCCAGCAGGTCCACATGGCCGGAAACGATGAGCATGTCCCGCGCCGAAACCTTTGTCTCCGGCCGGGCGTAGGTGAAGTCCTCGCCCGGGGACTTCACGCCCACAATTGTGACGCCGTACTTGGAGCGGACCTTGGACTCCTCGAGGGTGAAGCCGACGGTCTCGCGCGGCGGATACATCTTTACGATGGCGAAATCGTCGTCGAACTCGATGAAATCCAGCATGCGGCCGGAGACCAGGTGCGCGGCGCGGACACCGGCGTCGGCCTCGGGGTAGATCACGTGGTTGGCGCCGATCCGGGTGAGGATCTTGCCGTGCGAGGGGGTAATGGCCTTGACCCACAGGTGCTCGATGCCGAGGTCCACCAGGTTTACGGTAATCAGCACCGAGGACTCAATCGAGGTGCCCACCCCCACCACGGCGGAGCTGAATTCCTGGGCGCCGAGCTGGCGGAGGGCGTCGATGTTGGTGGCGTCGGCCTCAACGACGTGCGTCAGGACACCGGACCATTTCTGCACGAGATTCCGGTCGCGTTCGATCGCCAGCACTTCCCGGCCCTGTTTGACCAGCTGCTCTGCGGTGGAGGCGCCGAAACGGCCCAGCCCCACTACCAGCACGGGTGCGTTGTGGGCGGGGCGGTTGACGGCGCCTGAGGAACTAGCCAATGATCGGTCTCTCTTCCGGGTAGTGGAACAGCTGGCTGCGCTGGCGGAGGGCCAGGGCAGCAGCAAGGGTGACGGTCCCGACGCGCCCGGCAAACATGAGGGCGGTGAGGACGTAGACGCCGGACGGCGGAAGCTCGGCACTGAGGTTGGTGCTGAGGCCCACCGTGGCGAACGCGGAAATGGTCTCGAAAAGCACCCGGTCCAGAGTCGCGTTGCTGATGTGGAGCAGCAGCATCGCCGACACCGCCACCAGCGTGGCCCCGGCGACGATGACCGAGATGGCCACCCGCATGGTTCCCTGCGGGATGGTGCGGCCATAGACTTTCACATCGGAATCACCGCGGGCCTCGGCGATGATAGCCAGGAACATCACGGCGATGGTGGTCACTTTAATGCCGCCGGCCGTCGACGCCGAGCCGCCGCCGGCAAACATGAGGGCGTCGGTGAGCAGCATGGTGGTGGAGTCCATGTGGTTCTGGTCCACCAGGTTGAAGCCGCCGGACCGGGTCATCACGGACGCGAAGAGCGAATGAATGACTTTATCTGCCGTGTTCATCCCGCCAATGGTTCTCAGGTTGTCCCACTCCATCAGCCCCCACAGCAGGGTGCCGGCGACCAGGAGGATCAAAGAGACCTGGATGGTCAACTTGGTGTGCAGATTCCATTTCTTCCAGTTGAGGCCGTTCTGCTGAAGGACCATCACCACGGGGAAGCCCAGGCTGCCGAGGAAGACGCCAAGCATCAGCGGCACGAGGATCCACAGGTCCGTCTCGTAGGGCACGATGCCGTCCGAGTGCGGGGTGAAACCGGCGTTGTTAAACGCCGAAATCGCGTAAAAGACACCGTGCCAGACAGACTGGCCGAGGCTTTCGCCCAGGCTCAGGAACCGGGGGACCAGCGCCAGGGCCAAGGCGGCCTCAATCGCTACGGAGGTCACGATAACGATCCGCAGCAAGGTGCCGACCTCGCCGAGGCGGCCGGCGCTGTTCATGGCCTCCTGCGCGATGAGCTTGCCGCGGACGCCGAGCTTCTTACTGACCATGAGGGCCAGCAGCGAGGCCAGCGTCAGAGTGCCCAGGCCGCCCACAAAGATGCCGACCAGAATCACAAGCTGGCCGAAGAAGGACCAGTGCGCAGCGGTGGACACCACCGTCAGGCCGGTGACACAGACGGCGGACACGGCGGTGAACATGGCCTGGTGCAACGGGGTAGCATCCCCGGTCGCAGAGGAGACCGGCAGGGACAGCAGCGTGGTGAAAATCAGGATCACCACGCCGAAGGCGGATAGTGCCAGCCGTGCCGGGGAGGTATTGGCGATGTTGTCGATGAAGTCGCGGACGCGTGTGAAGATCCACAGGCCGTCCCGCTCCGGAGTCCCGGGGTGCCAGTTGGCCGGGTTCTTGGACCTCGACTGGCTCTGCGTCATGTGTGGGCTTATCCTCGCTTGAAACTGCTTCCTTCAGTAGTAAACCACTAAACCCCGCGCAATGACGGGGGAGCAGGGCCCCACGCTCAGGTAGCCTGTGATTGATGACATATCTGCCGGGCCTCGCACAGTCCGCACTGCCAACGACGGTGGTGTGGGATCCTGCCATGACAGCCTACAACTTTGGCCATAGCCACCCGATGGCCCCGGAGCGGATGGAACTCACCGCCAAGCTCGCCGGCAGCCTTGGCCTGCTGGACCTGGACCACGTCACCGTCTCGGCCCCGGAGGTGGCCAGCGATGCGGAGCTGAGTACCGTCCACAGCCCCGAGTTCGTCGCTGCCGTGCGGCGCGTGAGTGCGGATCCCGACACCCCGGATGTGGAACGCGGGCTCGGCACCGAGGATGATCCGGCCTTCGCCGGCATGCACGAGGCCAGTGCCCGGCTGGCCGGTGCCTCCCTCCTGGCCGCCGCTGCCATTCTGGACGGCAGCGCCGTCCGGGCCGTGAATTTCGGCGGGGGCATGCACCATGCGGCCCGCGACCGGGCAAGCGGTTTCTGCATCTACAACGACGCGGCCCTCGCGATCCAGCGGCTGCTCGACGGCGGCACGCAACGCGTTGTCTACATCGATATCGACGCCCACCACGGCGACGGCACGCAAAGTATCTTTTGGGATGATCCGCGCGTCCTCACGATTTCTCTGCACGAGACGGGACTGACACTGTTCCCCGGCACGGGCTTCGCCAATGAGATCGGCGGACCCAACGCCCAGGGCAGTGCTGTGAACGTCGCACTTCCGGCCGGCACCGGCGACGGCGGCTGGCTCCGGGCTTTCCACGCCGTCGTGCCGCAGCTCGTGGGCGCCTTCGAACCGGAAGTCATCGTGAGCCAGCACGGCTGCGACTCCCACCGGCTGGACCCGCTCACCCACCTTAATATCAGTGTCGACGGCCAGCGTGAAGCCGCCACGGCGATCGGCAACCTCGCCGCCCGCTACTGTGACAACCGCTGGATCTCCACCGGCGGCGGGGGCTACAACGTCATCACCGTGGTGCCCCGCGCCTGGAGCCACCTGATCGCCATTGCGGCCGGGCGCCCCGTCCCGCTGCGGACCCCCGTGCCGGAGGACTGGCGCAGCTATGTAAAGGAAAAATACGGGGCCAAATACGGTGTTGCTGCTCCGGAGATGATGGGCGACGACGTCGATCTCTGGTGGCGCTCCTGGGAGGTCGGATTCGACCCCAATGACGACGTGGACCGGACAGTCATGGCCACCCGCAAGGAAGTGTTCCCGCTCTACGGGCTGGACCCCTGGTTCGACTGATGCCCGGGTTTTCCGGCGCCGGGCTCCGGCCCGGCCGCGGACCCCAACTGGCGGATGCCATCCGGCGTATATGTCGCTAATGTGGAGGGCATGGTGACAGACGACGTATTTGCCGTCATTGCTGAGGCAACGCGGCGTGACATTCTGGTCTCCCTCCGCGGAGGGGACAAAGCGGTGGGGGAACTGGTCCAAGAGCTCGAGGCGAGCCAGCCCACCATCTCCAAGCACCTGAAAGTGCTCCGCGAAGCGGACCTCGTGAGTATGCGCGCCCAGGGCCAGAAGCGCTACTACACCCTCAACCCCAAGCCGCTCGCCGGGATTGTCAGCTGGCTGGAGACGTTCGACGTCGGCGCCGCCTCGGTAGCCGCCGCAACCGCCGCCGAACCGTCACCAGCGCGGATACCGGAACCCCGGCTCCAGCCGGTTCCGGGAGCCCCGGCTGCAGCCGCCGGCACGGCAGCAACCGGCACGGCACCTACCAGCCCTGCACCTACCAGCCCTGCACCTACCAGTACAGCCCCTGCACCTCAGCCTGCCGCCGCCCTTGCCGGCCGCCCCGCCGGGAGCCCGCTGAGCCCCGCCGTCGTGCTTCCGGTCGGCACGGCGGGCGAGGACAGAATGCCGCAGCAGATTGGCCGGACCGTCGGCCGGGCCGCGACCAGGGCCGCCGATCTGTTGGCGAATCTGCCGAAATTCGGCCGCAAAAAGTAGCCCGGCCCCACCGAGTGTGCACTTAGCGGCAATGTTGCGGCGAAACATTGCCGCGAAGTGCACATTCGCGGACTGGCGCGCTACTTTTTGAGCAACCGCACGTGGTCGGGGGTCAGATCCGCAATCCGGCTGACGCCCAGCAGGGCCATGGTGCGGAGCATATCCGTTTCCAGGATCCCGATGGCGCGGTCCACGCCCGCCCGTCCGCCGGCCATCAGCCCGTAGAGGTACGCTCGGCCGATCATCGTAAAGTCCGCGCCCAGGGCCAGTGCGGCGATGATGTCCGCGCCGCTCATAATGCCGGTGTCCAGGATGATCGCCGCGTCGCTGTTGTCTGCCTTGAGGGCCGCGGAGACATCCGGGAGCAGGTGGAACGGGATCGGGGCGCGGTCCAGTTGGCGGCCGCCGTGGTTGGAAAGGACCACGCCGTCCGCGCCGTGGTCCACAACTTTGCGGGCATCCTCAACGGTCTGGATGCCCTTCACAACGAGCTTGCCCTTCCAGGTCTCGCGCAGCCAGTCCAGGTCCTCGAACGTCAGGGTCGGATCGAACATGGAGTTGATGAGGTCCGCCACGGTCCCGGTGTAGCGCGAGAGCGAGGCGAACGTGAGGGGTTCGTGGGTGAGGAAGTTAAACCACCACGCGGGCCGGTAGGAGGCGTCCAGAACCGTCTTGAGCGTCAGGGCCGGGGGAATGGTCATGCCGTTGCGGACGTCTCGAAGCCGGGCTCCGGCGACGGCGGTGTCGACGGTGACCATGAGGGTGTCGTTGCCCGCTTTGGCCGCGCGTTCAATCAGCTCCAGCGAGCGGTCCCGGTCCGTCCACAGGTAGAGCTGGAACCAGTTCCGGCCATCCGGCGCGGCCGCGGCGACGTCCTCGATGGAGGCTGTGCCCATCGTGGAAAGCGTGTACGGGATGCCGGCGGCGGCCGCCGCCTGGGACCCGGCGTACTCACCCTCGGACTGCATCATCCGGGTGAAGCCCGTTGGGGCGATGCCTACCGGCAGCCGGGAGGGCTTGCCAAGGATTTGCGTGCCCAGGTCTACCCGGGAGACGTCGCGCAGGATGCCCGGGCGGAACTCGATGTCCAGGAACGCCTGGCGTGCGCGGTGCAGGGTGATCTCGGCTTCGGCCGCACCGTCGGTGTAGTCGAACGGTGCCTGCGGGGTCCGGCGCTTGGCCATGTCGCGGAGATCCCAGATGGTGCTGGCCTGGCGCAGCCTGGCGGCCCGGCTGAACTCGGGCTTCTTGAACTGCATCAACGGGGCGAGGTCCGAGTACTTGGGCACCCGGCGTTTGAGGGCCGCTGGAACAATTCCCGCCATGGCCGCGGCGGGCCTGCTGCCTGCCCCCGTGCCCTGCGGCTGCGTGGGGGCCTCGGGGTTGCCGGGTTCGATGGTCTGCGTCATTGCTGCCTCCGGGAAGTGGTTCGGGTTCCGGGATACGCGGCTGAAGATCATATCCGGATGTGGTCCAACCACAGTCTAGGCCTGTGGTCCAACCACATCAAGTATCATTGAGGCATGCGCACCCACCAGCTTGTCCTGCAGTGGATAGAGGGCCAGCTCTCCAGCGGCCTGCTGGTCTTGGGGGGCCGGCTCCCGGCCGAACGCACCCTGGCCGAGCAGCTGCAGGTTTCCCGGACGTCTGTCCGCGAGGCCATCCGGGTCCTCGAAGCCATGGGTGTGCTCCGGGCCGGGGTGGGGTCGGGTCCGGAGGCGGGGACGGTGGTGATCGCCGACCCGACGGCGGCGCTTGGCTCCGCACTTCGGCTGCACGTCGCCACCTCGCATCTGCCCGTCAAAGACATCGTGGAAACCCGCGTGCTGCTCGAATCCTGGGCGGCGTCCCGGGCCAGCCCGGAATCGCCGGCGCTCGGCGAGGCGGCCCGGCTGTTGGAGCAGATGGAGAGCTGCGCCGGGACGGAGGCATTCCTGGCCCTCGATGTCCGCTTCCACGTCGCGCTGGCTGACGCTGCGGGCAACGCCGTGGTCAGTGCCATGATGGGTTCCCTCCGCGAGGCCATCCAGGATTACGCCGGCAGGCTGACCGGCAACCTTCCGGACTGGGACGCCACCGCGGCCCGGCTTCGCGCCGAACACCGGCGCATCCTCGCGGCCATCACCGGCGGTGACGGCGGGCGCGCAGCACAGCTCGTCGCGGACCACATCAAGGGCTATTACGCAGAGGCCGGCGTGGGCCCTGCCGCCTGACCGAACGCCTTCGGGGCGGCTGATCCGCCGCCTGTCACCCACCGGGCCTCCAACCCGGGACAGAATTGTTACGCTCCGGATTTTGCCGGGCCGGTAGCCGCCGGACTAACCTCGGACCATGACTAACCGTTGGTATGCGTATTGTTCGTTGGCTCTGGAGGGGCCCGCGTCTAACTGACACGCATCCAACCTTCCATCAGAGCCAACAGGGCAGAGATCACTCTCTGCCCTGCGCCATTTCCCCGGCGGGTTCTGATCAGGGCCCGCTGCCATCCGGAACAGGACCCCCATGAGCATCGACACAGCCCCCGAACCCCGGCAGTCCACATCGAACCTGCGCATCAGCGAGTTCACGCCGCTGCCCACCCCCGGCGAGCTCGCCGTGGACCTGCCGCTGGACACCGGTCAGGCCGAGGTGGTGGCCCGGGGCCGGGACGAGGTCCGCGCCATCATGAACGGTGTCGATGACCGCCTGCTCGTGATAGTCGGCCCCTGTTCGATTCACGATCCCAAGGCAGGGCTGGAATATGCGGGGCGGCTAATCAGCCAGGCCGAGAAGCACAGGGAAGACCTGCTGATCGTGATGCGGGCCTACTTCGAGAAGCCCCGCACCACCGTGGGCTGGAAAGGCCTGATCAACGACCCGCATCTGGACGGCAGCCACGACATTGCCGCCGGCCTGCGCGCTGCGCGCAGCTTCCTGCGGCAGGTCACCGCCTTGGGGCTACCCGCCGGCATGGAGTTCCTGGAGCCCGTCAGCCCGCAGTACCTGGCGGACCTCGTGTCCTGGGGAGCCATCGGCGCCCGCACGACGGAAAGCCAGATTCACCGCCAGCTGGCCTCCGGCCTCTCCATGCCGGTTGGCTTCAAGAACGGGACCGACGGTGGCCTGCAAATCGCGCTCGACGCGTGCAGCGCCGCCGGGGCTCCCCAAGCATTCCTGGGAATCGACGGGGAGGGCAGGGCCGCGCTGGTCTCAACCGCCGGGAACCCCGACACCCACATCATCCTTCGCGGCGGACGCGTCGGCCCCAACTTCTCCGCCGCCGATGTCCAGGCCGCCGCCGCCAAGCTCGGCGCCCACCGGCTGAACCCGCGGCTGATCGTTGATGCAAGCCACGCCAACAGCGGCAAGAACCACCACCGCCAGGCAGAAGTTGCCCTCGAAATCGGTGCCCAGCTGGAGGCCGGCAGCACCTCGGCGGGAGCCATCGCCGGCGTCATGCTGGAAAGCTTTCTCCTGGGCGGTGCCCAGAACCTGGACGTCGCGGAGCACGGCGCCGGAACCTCCGGCCTTGTCTACGGCCAGAGCGTTACGGATGCCTGCATGGACTGGGACGTCACAGCCTCCGTTCTGGACCAGCTGGCGGGGTCCGCGCGCATCCGCCGAACCCGGGGTTAGTCCCCAATCAAGCCTGGCGAAGCGGAACTCAGCGGCCTGTTCCGGACACTCCCGGGTATCTCTTTCACATTGGCATCATGAGCCCCTAGAGTGTGAGCACATGGTTGTTTGATGACTCAGCATCGGCACACCGCCATGTCGTTCAGATGAGGCTGCCGCTCGCTTGAGTAAAGGAATAAGGAATGTCTCCGGAGGCTAATTTCTCCAATGCGCGCTTCTTGACCGTGGCTGAAGTCGCGGACGTTATGCGCGTGTCAAAAATGACCGTGTACCGTCTGGTCCACTCGGGCGAGATGCCGGCGGTCCGTTTCGGGCGCTCTTACCGGGTTCCGGAAGCCGCCGTCGAGCAGTATCTCCGGGGGGCTGTTGTGGACGGGCGCACGGAAACAGCCTGATTCGCGGCTTTCCCCCGTCCGCATCGCAGGATTGAGGCTCCCGCCCCGGCCCGCGGTCGTGGTGTGGCCCCGAGAGGCGGTACCCTGTTAAGGAACGTTTTACGTCATTGTAAGAACCTGTCCGTTGTACCGTCTGCTGCTTAGCCCGCGGACACTTTCCAACAGGCAGGTACTGCATCTAGCCGGTAAGGAACTTTCGTGGGTTCAGTTATTAAGAAGCGTCGCAAGCGTATGGCCAAGAAGAAGCACCGCAAGCTGCTTCGCAAGACGCGCCACCAGCGTCGCAATAAGAAGTAGAGATACTTCGCAGCACGTAAATGCCCGTTGCCTTTCCGGCGGCGGGCATTTTCTTTGCCGTTTTCGTGCCGGCACCGCACACGGCGGGATGGCTCACGCGGTCAGTGCGAGGTTTGGCGACGAGGCTCAGGCCGTGGGGCCGCGGAAGCGGGAGAAGCCCCGCCAGAGGCCGTAGACGGCACCGCCGACCGTCGCGGCTTTGAGACCCAGGGTGGCCGCGCGCCGTCCGGAGCGGAAGTCGTAAACCGGCCAGTTATGCTCACGGGCATGGCGTCGGAGCCGGGCGTCGGGATTGATGGCCACCGGATGCCCCACCATGCTCAACAGCGGAACGTCGTTGTGCGAATCGCTGTACGCCCAGCACCGCGCCAGGTCCAGCCCCTCAGCCTCGGCGACGGCGGCAACGGCCACAGCTTTGGCGGGGCCATGCAGGATCTCGCCCACCAGCCGTCCCGTGTACGACCCGTCCAGAACCTCCCCCACCGTGCCGAGGGCGCCGGTGAGTCCCAGCCTCGTGGAAATGACCCTGGCCACCTCGATCGGAGTGGCAGTCACGAGCCAGACCTTCCGGCCCACGCGCAGGTGCTGCTCGGCCAGCGCCTTGGCCCCAGGCCAGATGCGGGACTCAATCATCTCGTCATAGACTTCTTCGCCGAGTGCCTCGATGTCCGCAACTGTTATGCCGGACGCGAGCACGAGGGCCGCGTCGCGGACCGCATGGACATCATCCATGTTCTCGCCGCGCAGTATGAACATGAGCTGTTTCCAGGCGAAGCCTGCTGCCTGAGGAATGGTGAACGCGCCGCGCTGGTGCATTTTGCGGGCTACATGGAACAGGCTGGCCCCCCGCATGAGGGTGTTGTCGACGTCGAAGAACGCGGCCTCGCCGTGCTGCTGTGCCGCCGCGGGTTTTGTGACCACGGCGGCGTACTTCTCTTCGGACATGCCACGAGTCTAGTCAACACCGGAGCCGGTCCCGTCTTCCTGGTCCGCGGGGCGGCTCGCGCGTCGACGCAGGACTGGCCGCCGGGTTACCGTGGAGGAATGCCAAGCCCCGACGTCGTCCTCATCACCAAAGCTGACTGCCACCTCTGCTCCGCGGCGCGTGCCGCCGTCGGACGCGTCACTGCGGACCTGGGGATCGGCTGGAGGGAACAGCCGGTGGATGACGACGCTGAACTGCGGGAACGCTTTGCCGAGGAAATTCCGGTGGTGCTGGTGGACGGGATCCAGCGCGATTTTTGGACGATCGACGAGGCCCGGCTGGAACGGACGCTGCGGCGGCTGCTGGGCCATCAGGCCTGAACTGCCAGGGGCGCCGGGGCTGCGCTTTGTTCGGTGAACTGCCGGGGCCCTAGAGTGGAAGCCACAACGCTACTCAATGGAGCAGATAGTGACTTCGCTGGATTCATCCCCCGACGCGATGCCTGGGGGAGGCACTGCCGCCAAGCAGATTCCGCCCGCAGCCGTGTCCCGGCTGACCATCTATCTGCGCGCCCTGACCGCCTTGCTCGCCGAAGGCGTTGACCGGGTGTCCTCCGAATCGCTGGCGGAGGCCTCCGGCGTTAGCTCCTCCACGCTCCGCAAGGACCTCTCCCATGTCGGCTCCTACGGCACCCGAGGCGTCGGCTACGAAGTGCAGTACCTCAACCGGCATATCGCCGCCGCGCTGGGCCTGACCCATGACTGGAAGGTCGCCATCGTCGGCGCCGGCAACCTGGGCAAGGCCCTGGCCCGGTACGGTGGATTCGAATCCCGCGGATTCGACATCGTGGCGATCCTCGACGCGGATCAGATGGTGGTGGGCAGCGAGGTGGGTTGGCTGCGCGTCAGCGATGCCGCAGATTTAGAACCGGTGCTGCGACGGACCGGCGCCAATATGGTGGTGCTTGCCCTGCCGGCCGCTGTGGCACAGGACGTTTGTGACCGGGTGATTGCCGCCGGCGTCCGGAGCATCCTCAGCTTCGCCCCAGTGATGCTGCAGGTGCCGCCCGGGGTCAACCTGCGCAAGGTGGACATGGCAACGGAGTTGCAGATCCTCGCCTATCACGCACAAAGGGCGCAGGACCCGGAGGATGCTGACTAGTTTCAGTCAGCCCGTCCGGCTCCCGCGCCCTGCGCTGGTGCCCGGTTAGGGTGCCGTGTGTCCGTTAGTACGGTCCGCCCGGCTGTCCATACGGGTTGGCGAACGGTTGCCGCTTGCTGAAGTACGGTGCAGTTGCCGGCAGGTACAGCATCACGATGCCGGCGATGCCCAGCAGAACGGCCAGCGTGCCCAGGCTCAACGGGAAAAGGCTGAAGACCGACAGGGCTGCGAAGACTGTGCCCAGGATCCGTGCCCAGTTTTTACCCTTGCGCACATTCAGGGCCACCAGTGCGTACAGCCCGGCGCTGATCACAGCAAACACCACAATGCTGCCGACGATGGCACCCTTGAGGTCCTCGAACCTGATCTCAGCGCCGCCCGCGGCCATCTGCTGTTCGAACATGTCGCGCATGGCGGGAGTGTCCAAGGTGCCGATCGCCAACAGCAGGGAGAGGACCCAGACCACGCCGGACGCTACGAGCAGCCAAAAAGCCGTGTTGACCAGCTTGGGCATACCGGCCTGGACCGATGCCTGCTCTGATGGGTTCTTGGCGTAGGGGGATTGTCCATACGCCGGCTGGTTGTACTGCGGCGGCTGCTGTCCGTACTGCGGAAGCTGGGGTGCATTCTGGCCATACGAAGGTGCCGCGGGCGGCTGCTGGCCGTACTGGGGTGCGTTCTGGCCGTACTGCGGCGCGGCCGGAGCTTGCTGGCCGTACTGCGGTGCGGCCGGAGCTTGCTGGCCATATTGCGGTGCGGCCGGAGCTTGCTGGCCGTACTGGGGTGCGTTCTGGCCGTACTGCGGTGCGGCGGTTGGCTGCTGGCCGTACTGCGGTGCGGCGGGCGGCTCCTGCCCTGGTTCAGGTGAGTCCGGGTTCGACGGCGGGACTGGCGGGATGCTCATGGGCTTTCCTTTGCGTGGCGGTCTCGTTCGGATACCGGAAACAGACTCCTGCCCTGCCCCCAGCATGGTTTACACCCACCGTACCGTGGGCCGGTGCCCGCGCGGATCATTCCTGAGGAGTATTCTCGCGGCTGCCCCCGGCCCGGCTCTGGGCGACCGTTCGGCGAACAGCGTCAGGGTGCTCGTGCAGTCCATGCGCAGGTCACAGCGGGGTTGAGCGCTAGTGGGCATGCGCCGGACACGGATTGGCCGCGGCTCAGGCGCGGCCCCGGAGCGCTGCGAACCACGCCTGGGACTTGGGCATCCACATCAGCGCGGCGGCCACGAGGCTAATGACGAAGCTCGGCCAGCTTCCTCCGCCCCGGCCCTCTGCTGCGCTGGTGTTGAGAATGGCGAGCAGCAAGGAGATGCCGGCAACGATTGTGAGGGCGAAGCGGGCCCACTCGCGGCCTTCCTTCATCTTCATGGCCAGGATGACTTGTGCGGCGGAGAGTGCCAGCGCCACCAGCACCAGCAGGAGCACCACGAATCCCAACCCCGGAATGACGGCCAGCAACACAAACGACCCGAAGAGGCCTATCACTCCGCCCAGCAATCCCAGCAGCCCGCCGATGAGCCAGATCCAGTAGGAAACCTTAAGCTCGGTGGGCAGCCACGTGACGGTAAACATTCCGCCCAGGCCGCCCCGGGGCATCATGTCGTTGAAGTTCTGCGGCCGATCGGCCGGCAGTTCGAAGCGGAATTTGCCGGTCGGCGGGACAGGTGCCTGGTAACCGGGCGGTGTCTCGTAACCGGGCGGTGCCTGGTAACCCGGCGGTGTCTCGTAACCGGGCGGTGCCTGGTAACCCGGCGGTGTCTCGTAACCGGGCGGTGCCTGGTAGCCAGGCGGGGGCGGAACCGGCGGCGGTCCAAAACCTGCCGGAGGAACATTATCCGCCGGAGAAGGCTGGGCTCCCGGCCGCTGCAGTGGAGGTACCTCGTCAGGGTTGCTCATGGCACTCACTGTAGACCGCAAGGGTACCGGTATCGAGAGGTTGGGAGCATGGCGCCGGGCATGTCGGCAATGTGGGCACCCCTGCGTCCCCGGGGAGCTATCGCTGATGCCTCCTTCCGGTGACAGGGCGTCCTGGCACCGTCCCGTTCAGGTTAAACGCGGCACCCCGCAGCGTCCAAGGACAATGCGGGGTGCCGACGGTCGGAGTCCGCAGGAGGGCCGGTCCTGCCAGCCCTCCGGGTGCAGCCGACTATGCTGCCGGTGCGATGAAAGCCAGTTCGAGGTTGATGGCGACCTTGTCACTGACCAGCACGCCGCCGGCTTCGAGGACGGCGTTCCAGGTCAGGCCGAAGTCCTTGCGGCTGATCGTGGTTTCGGCGGACAGTCCCGCACGGGTCATGCCGAACGGGTCAACCGCAACGCCGTTGAACTCGGTCTCCAGTGCCACCGGACGGGTAACACCCTTAATGGTGAGTTCGCCCTGGAGTTCGTAGGCGTCGCCCTTGGGGACGATGGTGTGGGAGACAAAGGAGATCTCCGGGAACTTTTCGACGTCGAAGAAGTCTTCGCCGCGGACGTGGCCGTCGCGGTTGGCGTCGCCGGAGTCGAAGCTCGCGGTCTTGATCGTGGCGTTGACCTTGGAATCAGTGATGTTCTCGGCGAGGTCAAGGCTGGCTTCCGCATCCTTGAACTGGCCGCGGACCTTGCTGATGCCCGCGTGGCGGACGGTGAATGCAATCTCGCTGTGGGAGTTGTCGAGGGTCCAAGTGCCGGTGGTGACGTTGGCGGGAAGTGCCATGGTGGTTCTCCTTGAGTCGGGTGGGCAGTTCAGGTGGTCTGATCGTCAGTCGGTGCTTCATTTGTTGAAGTCTCAACTAACTGCTGCACCCAGTATAAACATGCATTTGCATCTTTTATTCCAAGCGCAGGGAACATTTCGTAAAACTCCTGAGTTCTACTTGTTGTAGAAGATTTCGTCATTACCCCTGCCCTTTGAGAAACTGGTACACATGCCCCAAGCCACTGTCCATTTGCTCCGCCACGGCGAGGTCCACAATCCCGACGGCGTCCTGTACGGCAGGCTGCCCGAATTCCACCTCTCCGAGCTCGGCCAGGAGATGGCCCGGATGCTGGCGGAACACTTCAGTGCGAGGTCCGCGCAGGGAGCGAAGATCGTCCACCTCGCAGCCTCCCCGCTTACCCGAGCGCAGGAGACGGCCCAGCCCATTGCCGCCGCCCTGCACCTTGAGATCGCCACCGAGGACCGGATCATCGAAGCCGCGAACTACTTCGAGGGCCTCCACGTCGACAAGGCTGAACTCCTCCGGCCCAAGCACTGGCCCATGCTGCGCAACCCGTTTCGGCCCTCCTGGGGCGAGGCCTACAAAGACCAGGCCGCCCGGGTTATCGCTGCGGTGCAGGATGCCAGGCTGCGCGCCGTCGAACTCGGCGGTGACGGCGCCGAGGCGATCCTCGTCAGCCACCAGCTGCCCATCTGGGCCACCCGGCTCAGCGCCGAGGGCAAGCCGCTGTGGCACGATCCGCGCAAACGCGAATGCACCCTTACCTCGGTCACCTCCCTGGTGTTCGACGACGCCGGCCGCCTCACGCGCGTCGAATACAGCGAACCCGCGGCCTCCCTCCTTCCCCGTGCCTCCAGCACCCCCGGGGCCTGAGGATGAGCCGCAACCGCGCCTCGTCACCCGTGTCCCGCCGCAGTGTCCTGACGGCGGGCGGTGCCGCGCTCGCCGTCGTGCTGGGGCTCTCCGGCTGCGCGCAGGAGGATGCGCTGGCCCAGCAGGCCAGAGCGGGCGACAACAAGAACTACGTCGCCGGCGACGGTTCGGTGACGGAATTCGCCCTCGCGGACCGCAAGAGCCCCATCGCCATCCAGGGGACCCTCTTTGACGGCTCCGCGGTGACGGCTGAGGCGTTCCAGGGCAAAGTGACAGTGCTCAACTTCTGGTTTGCGGCCTGCGCGCCGTGCCGGGTGGAGGCGCCCTCGCTGGAGGAGCTGCACCAGGAGTTCAAAAGCCAGGGTGTGCAGTTCTTCGGGGTCAACCTCCGCGACGAGAAAGCAACGGCGGAGGCGTTCGACCAGACGTTCAACCTGACGTATCCGAGCTTCAACGACAAGGACGGGGCCGTCCTGTTGGCCGTCTCCGGTCTGGTTCCGCCGGGAGCCGTGCCCACCACACTGGTGCTCGACAAACAGGGCCGGGTCGCGTCCCGTGTGCTGGGCGAGATCCAGAAGGGCACCCTCAAGTCCCTCATCGCCGCCGCCGTGGCCGAGTAGCGGACAGGCGCCGCCGTGAACAGCCCCTTCGCCGAAGCCATCTTGAGTGGATCGCTGCTGCTTGCCATCCCCGTGGCGCTGCTTGCCGGCTTCGTTTCCTTCCTGTCCCCGTGCGTACTTCCCCTCGTCCCGGGGTACCTCGGCTACGTCACGGGACTGACCGGCGTGGACCTCCAGAAGCAGAAGCGCGGCCGCATGCTGGCCGGGATCGGGCTCTTTGTCCTCGGGTTCTCGGTCATCTTCGTATTACTCGGCGGTGCCTTCGGGCAGTTGGGGACGCTGATCACCGGCTCGCAGAACGCCTGGATCACCCAGGTGCTGGGTGTCCTGGTGATCATCATGGGTGTGGTGTTCATGGGCGGCTTCGGCTGGCTCCAGCGTGACGCGAAAATCCAGTCGAAGCCGCCGGCGGGGTTGTGGGGGGCGCCGCTGCTGGGCATCACCTTTGGCCTCGGCTGGGCACCCTGCATCGGTCCGACCTATTCCGCGGTCCAACTGCTGAGCCTCTCCGGTGGGTCCTCGGCTGCCAAAGGAGCGTTCCTTGCCTTCGTGTACAGCCTGGGCCTGGGCATTCCGTTCCTGCTGATCGCGCTGGCTGTCCGCCGGGGGATCGGCGTGATGTCCTTCTTCCGCAAGCACCGGCTTGCAATCCAGCGCATTGGCGGCGGAATCCTCGTGGGCCTTGGCCTGCTGATGGCCAGCGGCGTGTGGGGAACCTGGGTTTCCGAGTTGCAGTACTGGTTTCAAACCGATGTGAAATTGCCGATCTGATGAGCGAGCGAGTGAACGTAGAGAAGAATTCCCCGGCCCCCGGCCCCACACCTGAGGGCACCACGCCTGACGGCCCCGCACACGACGGCACGGCCGTTAAACCCGGTACGTCGCGCAGGCCCGGCAAACCGGGCAGGTCCGAAGCGGGCAGCCCGGTAGCCGCCGCGAAAGCTGACGCTGTCCTGCCTACGCTTGGCCCGCTGGGCATGCTCCGCTGGGCCTGGACCCAGCTGACCAGCATGCGCACCGCGCTGTTCCTGCTGCTGCTGCTGGCCGTCGCCGCGGTTCCCGGCTCGCTTTTCCCGCAGCGGCCGGCCAACCCGTCAATCGTCACGCAATACATCAAGGACCATCCGGACTACGGCAAGATCCTCGACTCGCTCCAGCTGTATGACGTGTACTCTTCCGCGTGGTTCTCCGCGATTTACATCCTGCTGTTCGTCTCGTTGATCGGCTGCGTGGTCCCGCGCGCCATTGCGCACTACAAGGCCATGCGGTCCCAGCCGCCGCGGACGCCCGCACGGCTGTCCCGCCTCCCCGAATACGGCACACTGGTGATTTCCGCGGACGCCGGCGTCCCGGCGTCGCGCGCCATCACCGATGCCGCCGGGTTGCTGAAGAAGCGCGGTTACCGCGTGGATATCCGTGACCGCGACGGAGTCCGGCCGTCTGTGGGCGCCGAGCGGGGATTCCTTCGGGAGGTCGGCAACCTGCTCTTCCACACGTCCTTGATCGGTGTTCTGGTGTCCGTCGCGGCGGGTGGCCTGTTTGGCTACAGCGGGCAGCGGATCCTGGTGGAGGGCGACACCTTCGTCAATACGCTCGTCGGCTACGACCAGTTCACTCCGGGCTCCAACTTCCAAAGCAGCCAGTTGCAGCCGTATTCGGTCCAGCTGGATAAATTCCAGATCACCTTCGACCGGGAGTCCAAGGGCAAGTTCGGCCAGCCCATCGATTTCAAGGCCGATGTGACCACGAAGGAAACGCCGGACGCCCCCGCGAAGAAAGAAGTCCTGAAAGTCAACGATCCGCTCAGTTTGGGTGGCACCAGCATGTACCTCACCGGCAATGGCTACGCTCCCGTAGTGACCGTCCGCGACGGCGCAGGCAACATTGCCATGCAGGGCCCGGTGGTCGCCAAGCTGCAGGGCGATAACTACTACTCCTCCGTGGTCATCAAGGTCCCCGACGCCAAGCCGGAGCAGCTCGCTTTCGCGGGGTTCTTCCTGCCCACCGCGTTTGTCACCGATGCAGGCGTCTCCTTCAGCGGAGATCCCGAGCTGATCAACCCGCAGCTGACCCTGAACTCCTACTACGGCGACCTCGGCCTGAACGATGGTGCGCCGCAGAACGTCTTCGAACTCGACGTGAAAAAGCTAACGCCGCTCAACGCCCGGAACCTCGACACCAAGGGCATTGTCCTGACGCCGGGAACCACCCACACCCTTCCGGACGGCAAGGGCACCATCAGTTTCGACGGCGTGAAGCGATACGTGGGCGTCGATATCCACCACAACCCGGGCCAGCTCTATGCGCTGATCTTTGCACTTCTGGCGGTGGCCGGTCTGGTCACCTCGCTGTACGTGAACCGCCGCCGGGTCTGGGTCCGGACCGGCACCCACGAGGACGGCCGCACCATGGTCGAATACGGGCTCCTGGCGCGCGGCGAGGACCACCGGCTCGCCGGGGAGGCAGCCGCGATCCGCAAGCTGTTCGCCGGTGCCTGGGTCCTTGACGACGACACCTCCCAGACTGCTCCCAGCGGGAGGGCGGATAATGACCGGGCGGATAGCACACAGCCCGGCGCCGGGACCGAGCCCGCCCCCGCACACCCCGCAGCAGACTTCATCCAGTCCACAGCAGGCTCTTCCGAGTCAAAGAAGGATAAGTAATGTTCCCCATCAACGAAACCATGGGCCAGTACAGCGAGTTGTTCATGCTCCTCGCGGCCGGCACGTACACGGTGGCCTTCATCGCCTTCGCCTGGGACCTGGCCAAGAGCAGCAAAACACTGCGCGCAGTGGACCTCAAGGCGGCGGAACTGTCCGGCGCCGAGGCAGCCCGCGTTCCAGTGGGCGCCGGCGTCGGGGCCTCCGGCGGGATTGTTGACCGGGCCGACGCAGACGTGGCCGGGCCGGTGGGCCGGGCCGAACGCCCGTCGTCGGCCGTGGCAGGGGCTGGCGGTGGGAATGCCGCCGGCGTGGGCCAGACCGCTGACGGCGCCATGCGGTACTCCGCTGAACGCCGTGCTCCCGCGCGGGTAGCTGTGGCCCTGACAGTGTTGGGCGTCGCCATCCACGCGGCCGGCGTCATCACCCGGGCCATCGGTTCGGGCCGGGTGCCGTGGGGCAACATGTACGAATTCCTCACCACCGGCGCGTTCGTCGCTGTGGCTGTTTTCTTGGTGGTCCTGATCCGTCGAGACCTGCGCTTCCTGGGTACTTTTGTGGTGGGCCTGGCAATCATCATGCTCGTGGCTGCCTCGGTGGCCTACTGGACCCCTGTGGGACACCTCGTACCGGCTCTGCAGAGCTATTGGCTGATCATTCACGTCTCGATCGCCGTGCTGTCCTCCGCCCTGTTCACCTTGACCTTCGCCATGTCCGCACTGCAGTTGGTTCAGTCGCACCGGCAGAAGACCGTCGCGGCAGGCGGGGCCGACAAGCTTGGTTTCATGCGCTTGGTTCCGTCCGCGCTGAGCCTGGAGAACCTTTCCTACCGAATCAATGCCATCGCCTTCGTCGGCTGGACCTTCACGCTGATGTTCGGCGCCATCTGGGCCGAAAAGGCGTGGGGCCGCTTCTGGGGCTGGGACACCAAAGAGGTTTGGACCTTCGTGATCTGGGTGGTTTACGCCGGCTACCTGCACGCCCGCGCCACCCGTGGTTGGACCGGAACCCGTGCGGCCTGGCTGTCGATCGTCGGTTACCTCTGTGTGGTCTTCAACTTCACCATCGTGAACCAGTTCTTCAACGGACTGCACTCCTACTCGGGGCTCTAGCCCTCGCCCCACGGGCTTCCCCGCCCGTTTCCGGGCCTGACCCGGAAATGTGCCACAAATGGCCGCTAAGCCGCACCGCTTAGCGGCCATGTGCGTCAATTAGGTGGCTGGAGTCGCGGCATAGCGGCCGTTCGCGCCAGATGGGTGCCGGGGAGGCGGTGCTTCGCTGGGAGACCGTGATGGGTTTGGCCCGGGTACCGTCCCCAGCCCGTGGAGGGCTTCGCGCTCCGTCGGTTCACCACAAATGGCCGCTAAGCCGCACGGTGTGGCGGCCATTTGCGTCAGATGGGTGGCCGGGGACACGGTGTGGCGGCCATTTGCGTCAGATGGGTGGCCGGGGACAAGGCCGGACAGATCGGATAAGTGGCTAGGACGGCCGCCGTGGCATAGAACCGTGGCCTGGCGCCCAGCCACGCTCCGTCAGGGCCCGGCGCACCCGGGTCACGGCACCCGGCTCCCTACCGGGCGCCAGAGGGTGCAGGTCGCGTTGCGTCAGCACGACCACGCGCCACCCCGCATCCCGGGCGCTCTCATCCCGGTAAATGTCGCTGCGGCGTTGCAGGGGATCGGCGTGGTGCCCGCCGTCGTACTGGATCGCTACCTTTTCCCGGTCGTAGGACAGATCAGGATCTTGAATCCAGTTTCCGTTCTCGTCCAGGACGGGAATGTTCACTCCGGGCTCCGGCAAGCCATGTCTGACCAGGATCAGACGGAGTTCGGTCTCCTTGGGGGAGTCCGTGTTGGCGCGCATGAGTGCCCGGGCCTGCATGGCGCACCGGTAGCCTTTCCTGCCTTGTTTCCCGGAGAGAAACTCGTCCAAGGCGGCCGGCGTCGTGAGCGGGTTTCTTCGCCGCAGGAGGAAGTCGCCGGCGATCACCAAGTCATCGAGGCTGAGTATTCCGGCAAGGTCGAACCAGGTCCGTGCGGGGGAGGTGCAGTTCATCCAGGTGCCGGTGACGACTTCGGCAGGCTCGAGGAACTGCTGATGGCCCACCACATACTTGTGCCGCACGGCCCGCCTGCTCGGATCACTTATCAGGTGGATGACGGCCGGATTCTCCAGCGCCGGCGGCAGGGGGAATCGCCAAAGCACGGCTGCGGACAAGTGACTGACAGTTGCGCCGGTTACAGCAGCCAGTGCGCGCAGACGTGCCGTCGATATGTCCGGCATGGCGGCTGCGGTTCGGACTCCGTGACACGGGCTTGCGAGATCCCGAGCCCGTGTCCGGCGCCGGCTTAGTCCTGCAGCGCGGGCCTGGGCCACTGTGAAAGGCCGGTTTTGGAGCTGCGGGGGAAGGTCTTTGGGCGGGCGCATACGAGTAGCCTGCGCCCAGCAGCCGTGAACTCCTGGGTTTTCCACAGAGTGGAGGACGAGTGCGGGCCCCGGGATCTCTTGGTGCCTGGCGCGGCCGCGGGAAGGAAGGCCGGGAATGCCTGGAGAAGGCTACTTGACCTCGTCGGTGCCCTGCGGGTCGCCGCTGCCGTGGGCTTCGCCCGGTTCGTTCGTGTGCTTGCCGGAGTCGTCACCCACGGTGCGCTCCTTCGCTTCAAGATCTGCCTTGAGCTTCTTGAGGCGGTCGGCCTCGGCCTGGTTGCGGCGGCGGAGCTCCAGGTTGCGCAGGAAATCCGGGTCGTCGTCCGGCGCTACGGTGTGGCTGTACGTGGGACGGGCGGGGGCTGTGCCGCGGGGTCGGCCGATAAGAAACCAGAGGATGGCCCCGATTACCGGAAGGACGATCTGCACCACAATCCAGGCTGGCTTCGAAATCCCCTTGGTCTGGCGCGAATCAGTGCGGATCACGTCGATGAGTCCGTAGACAAAGACAACGAGTATTGCGACGGCAACCACTACACGGAGGAGCATGCTTCCAGTTTAGCCGTCGGGGGAGCTCACGGCGCCTCCTCGTCCGCATCGTACGCACGATGCAACCTCGGTGGGGCGGGCCGGCCGGCGGCGGCTAAACTTGGAGTGTGGATTTCTTGAAATACTCCCTGATCCGGCTTGCGCTCTTTCTGCCCTTGTTCGCGCTGTTCCTCTACCTTGAGCTCGGCTGGCTGCTCGCCGTCCTATGCGCAGGCATGATGGCGTTCGCGATTAGCTTCCTGTTCTTCCAGAAGCAGCGCGACGCCGCTGCTGCGTCGCTGCACCAGCGTTTCTCCGGCAAGGCCAAGCCTTTGCGCAGCGCTGGGGAAAGGGCAGACGCCGACGCCGAGGACCGCCTGGTTGATGCGCACCCGGACATCACCGTGCACAAAGACAGTCGCCCGAAGGACTCCTAGCTCCCACGACTCCTGGCGCCGCTGACCCGCGGCCGCTGGACTGGCGCCGCTATGCCCGCAGCGTCTACGTCCGCGTCCGCAGAAACGCGTCCCGGAGGCCGCCGGGGGACCAGGCGCCTAGAAACCGTGGCTCAGCACCAAACCGAGCGAGAACAACACGGCGTAGCCAAGATTGATGAGTCCGGTCTGTTTGAGCACCGGGATAAGGCTCTTGCGGCGCCGGCCAGCAATCATCAGCCAGGACGGCATCAGGCTCGCCGGGATCAACAGCAGCACAATCAGCACCCACGGCCGGGCCGGCGCCAGCACAACCGGCAGCAGGATGGCCACGGCGAGCATCAGCACATAGCTCTCCCGGGCATGCTTATCCCCGAGCCGCACGGCCAGAGTCTTCTTTCCGGCCTTCCGGTCGGTAGGGATGTCGCGGACGTTGTTGGCCATGAGCAGCGCGCAGGCGATGAGGCCGGTGCCGATGGCGCCGACGATGGCGGGGACGCTGATCTGACCGGCCTGCGTGTACGTGGTGCCAAGGGTCGCGACGAGGCCAAAGAACACAAACACGAACAGATCGCCCAGGCCCAGGTAGCCGTAAGGGTTCTTCCCGCCTGTGTAGCCCCAGGCAGCGAGAACGCAACCCAGACCCACCAATACCAGCCACCAGGCCTGGGAGAGGATCACCAGGCCCAGGCCGAACACCATCGCCAGTCCGAAGGCTGCGAACGCGGCGTACTTGACGTGCTCGGGTTTCGCCGCGCGGGAGCCCACCAGCCGGAGCGGGCCCACCCGGTCCTCGTCGGTGCCCCGGATGCCGTCCGAATAGTCGTTCGCGTAGTTGACGCCGATCTGCAGCAGCAAGGCAACCAGCGCGGCCAGCACGGCGTTGAGCGGGCGGAAGGAGTCCAGTTCGTACGCGGCGGCGGTGCCGATCAGCACCGGCGCGATCGCGGCCGGCAGGGTGCGCAGTCGGGCGCCTTCGATCCATTGAGCGGCTGTAGCCACGTTTTAGTACCTCGTGTTGGTTGGGCGGCGCCGGGAGTGCCCGGCTTATCTATTTTCCCTGATGGAGCTCGGAGAGCCGAACCGTCATGGCAAGCCGGTCCGGTTTCCCGTTCGGCAGCCACAGCAGGTCGCCGGCGGCCAGCACGGTTTTGGGGGCGCGAACACCCAGGGCGGCAGCCCACGGGGTCCCTGCAGTGAAGGACGCCAGGGCCTGCGGTGAGCTGTCCGCTACGGCCACGTACGCCGCGAGGGCCTGGCCCCATTCGGCCGAGGGGACGCCGGCGACGAAGGCTGCCAGGACGCCGTCGAACTGCTCAAGCTCCGCCTGCACGTGCGCTGCGGACACCTTCACGCCGCCGGTGATGACGACGTCGTCGGCCCGGCCCAGAACGGTCAGCTTCCCGGTGGGGTCGATGGAGCCGAGGTCGCTGGTGCGGTACCAGCGGACACCGTCCTCCGCAAAGAAGGCGGCGGCGGTGGGTGCCGGTTCGCCGAGGTAGCCGGCGGCCAGAGTGGCGCCGCCCAGCAGGATCCTGCCGTCCCCGTCCACCCGGGCCAGCACGTCCTCAAGCGGGAAACCGTCGTACACACAACCGCCGCAGGTCTCCGCGGAGCCGTAGGTGGTGATCACGCGGGCACCGGCGTCGCGCGCGGCGGCCAGCAGCGCGGGCGAGGCAGGGCCGCCGCCGAGCAGGATGCCGTTGAAGCGCCGCAGCACGGCAAGCGTCTCGGCCGACGGGGAGTCCAGCAACCGCTGCAGCTGGGTGGGAACGAGTGAGGTGAACCGGATCTTATCCGTGAGCTCCAGGGCGGCGGCGGTGAACGCGGCGGGCGTGAACCCGGCGGAGAGGTCCATGGCCCACGGCCGGGTGCCGGCGAACAGGGAGCGCACCAGCACCTGTACCCCGGCCACGTACTGCACGGGCAATGCGAGCAGCCACTGGCCCTCACCCTTGAGTGCGAAGGCCGTGGCCACGGAGGACGCCGCCAGGGCGTCCACGGTGAGGACCGTCGCTTTGGGCGTGCCCGTGGATCCGGAGGTCCGCACCACGACGGCGGCATCCTCCACACCGGGCGTCTCCACCGGTTCCACCACGGCGGAACCGTCAGGTCCCGCGGAAAATTCGACGGCGGGACCCTCGCCGCCGAGGGCAGCCGCCAGCGCCGCCAGCACAGGATCGAGGTTTACAGCTCCGGAGGTCATGGGGACCGCCTTAGAAGTAGTACGGGAAGCTGGACCAGTCCGGATCGCGCTTTTCCAGGAAGGCTTCCTTGCCTTCCACGGCTTCGTCCGTCATGTACGCCAGCCGGGTAGCTTCGCCGGCAAAGACCTGCTGGCCGGCCAGGCCGTCGTCGGCGAGGTTGAAGGCGAACTTGAGCATCCGGAGGGCCTGCGGGGACTGCCGGGCGATGTCGGCGGCGTACTCCAGCGCCACGTCCTCCAGCCGCTCGTGCTCCACCGCCTCATTCACGGCCCCCATCCGGACCATGTCCTCGGCGGAATATTCGCGGGCCAGGAAAAAGATCTCCCGGGCCGCCTTCTGGCCGATCTGGCGGGCCAGCAAAGCAGAGCCGTACCCCGCGTCGAAACTGCCCACGGTGGCATCGGTCTGCTTGAACTTGCCGTGCTCGCGGGAAGCGATGGTCAGGTCGGAGACGACATGCAGCGAGTGCCCGCCGCCGGCCGCCCAGCCGTTCACGACGGCGATCACCACTTTGGGCATGGTGCGCATGAGCCGCTGGACTTCCAGGATGTGCAGGCGGCCGGCACGGGCCGGGTCGATGGTCTCGGTGGTTTCGCCTTGTGCGTACCGGTAGCCGTCCCGGCCGCGGATCCGCTGGTCCCCGCCGGAGCAGAACGAGTGGCCGCCATCCTTGGGGGAGGGTCCGTTGCCGGTGAGCAGCACGGTGGCCACGTCCGGTGTCATCCGGGCGTGGTCCATGGCGCGGTAGAGCTCATCGACTGTGCCGGGACGGAAGGCGTTGCGGACCTCGGGCCGGTCGAAGGCAATGCGCACCGTCGGCAGGTCCCGGACCGTGGCGCCGTCGGCGGAACGCTCCACCTGCCGGTGGTACGTCATGTCCTGAAAGTCGTCGAAGCCGGACACAGTGCGCCAGCGGGAGGGGTCAAAGACGTCGGATACCTTGGCGGGGATTTCGTTGCTCACAGTCCGAGTCTAGTAATCGGCTCAGCTGATACAGAACTCGTTCCCCTCCGGGTCGGCCATGGTGTACCAGGAATGCGGGCCTTCGTTGGCGGTCCAGAGGTAGGTGGCGCCGCGGGCCTCGAGGGCTGTCCGGACCTCGTCCTTGTCGGCTCCGGCCAGGTTGATGTCCCAGTGGATGCGGTTCTTGCCGGTCTTTTCCTCCGGAACGCTCTGGAACAGGATGCGGCGGGTGGGCGGTGTGGCGTGGATTTCGTCCGGCGGCCGGATCGCGGCTCCCGTACGCCATACGAGGTTGCCGTGGTGGCGGGTGGTTTGCCCCTCCGTCGCGAAGCCCTGCTCGATCATTGAGCGGATGAAGCCTTCATCCTGGGGCTCCACGGCCCACTCCAGGCTTTCTGCCCACCATTCGGCGAGCTCGTGCGGGTTCAGGCAGTCGACGGCGATCTGGATGTTCAGTGTCATGGAAAGAACCTACGACGCCGGAGCCCCCGGCGGTAGGGGCACTGCGGATGTGCAAGCTGCCCGCCGGCCCGCCGGCGGGCCGCATTTCAGCATGCCGCCGGCGGACCCTGCGGGGTGCTGGAGTCCGCGATGCGCCAGATCGTCCCATCCCACTGCATGACGTAATCCAGGGCCCAATCCGAGCAGGTTTGACCCGCTGGCCCGTGCCCGGCATCCTGGACAGTCCGAAGCCGGACCGACGCGATCAGCTCCGGTCCCGACGTTCTGACGTCTGCGATGTCCAGACTGCGCCAGAAGGATGAGCCCAAACCTGAGCGCCACGTCTCCAATCCGCCCATCCGCTGCTGCATCTCAGGGCTGAGGATGGCAAAGGCCTGGTCGTAGGCGCCCAGATTGATGGACTGGCCGTGGAAGACCAGGCTCCGTGCGATGTTGACGGCTTCGGGATGGTTCGAGCTGACGGTGACAGCAATGGAGTTGGCTTCACCAGCTGGAGGCGTCCCGCAACTGACCGGGGCCAATCCCGCGGCACGGTTCCGCCAGCTTTCGACCGCAAGGGCAGCTTTGCGGCCGTCCACCGCAAAAGCTGTGCCTTCGGCACTGTAATTATCAGGGCCGCTGGTCCCGAAAACCCAGGCCCGTTTGGAGCTGACGACGCCGGCCACCTCGCCCTCCAGCGTCAGCAGGGGCCCGCCGCTATTGCCGGGATTGATGGCCGCATCCGTTTGAATCAGGTTGGTGACGGTTCGGGTGCCGATTGTTTGCTCCCGGTTGAGTCCGCTGACACGGCCTGCAGTGAAGGTGAGATCTGCATCCAAAGGGTAGCCCAGCGCTGCCACCTCTTCGCCAAGTTCCGGCGCGTTGCCCACGAACCCGAAGACATGGCCGTCGACGGGACGGGCGGTGCGCAGGAGTGCGAGGTCAGCTGGTTCGTCGACCCCCAGCACCTCGGCGCCCACGATTTCCGCTCCGACGCTGACGCTGATGTCAGCCTGGTCCTTGACGACATGGGCGGCCGTCACGATCAAGTCATTCTTGACCAGAAACCCTGTACCCACCCCTCCGCCGTCGCAGAGCGTGACGTTGATCTTCGCCACCCCGGAGCGGACGTCGGCCACAGTGTTGGCCCAGCCCGCAGGAGGCTGGACTGGGGTTGTGGCGGCAGTGACCGGCGGCGCGGGCGCAACCGCAGAGGTTACAGGCGGCGCGGCCGCAGGCGGCGTGGAGATGGGCGGCGGAGCGGCCGCCGGCGCCTGGGACTGTGCCGACGCGGTATTCGGGGCAGGCGGGGAATTCTGCGGCGGAACGGTGATGCAGCCTGACAGGGACAGGATCAGGCTGACGAGCGCCGCCGGTACCGCAGCTGCGGCTGGAGCGGAGTTTCGGGAGGCAGGTGATGTCATGGCGGTCCTTCCCCGCAACGAGGTTGCCGCTTTAGCCCGCCCAAACTAGTGCGAAGTGACCCAAAGATAGCCCATCAGCGGGCCTGCGACCAGAGCCAAAGCGGTCTTTGTCTGCCACAAGGGGCGCAGACTGGTGCCCTTATCCCGCAGCCTCGGCTTAGCCCTGGACTTTTTGGAGCTGCTCCATAACATCCGGCGGGATGGCGTAGATGAAGACGACGGCCAGCAGGTTCTTTGCGGCGTGAACGAAATAGGAGAACATCACGTTCTTGCCGGTCCAGACGTAGACGAACACCAGAACGGCGCCCATTGCGAGATATGGCATGAGCACCGGCAGCGTCAGGTCCTCCTGGCCCACGATATGCAGGGCGGCGAACAACGCCACGGACAAAGCGCAGCACACCCAGAGGTTAACCCGCCGGCTGAGTTTGCCAATTAGCAGGTTCCGAAAGATGTACTCCTCCACGAAGGGCCCCACGATCACGAGCAGGGGCACCATCAGCCAGGCCGGAACCTGCTGCATCAGCGCCTGCAGACCTGCCTGGTTGGCGGACGTCTGCGGCGTCCCGGTGATGGACACCAGGACCGCAGTGAGGATCATCATGGCCGCCAGGGACAGCGGGATCATCAGCAGGGTGAACCAGGGCCGGGTGGCGAGGACCCGCAGGTCCCGCGCGGCGATGTTCCGGACCGCGGCCAGAGCCAGGATCCCGATGCTGGCGTAGAAGATGAGGTTCACCGAGTAGGACGCCACGGCAGGATTTGGCGACAACTGGAGCATCAGCGGGACAAGGAGGCTCCCGGCCACCGCGAAGAAAGCAGCCACGGCCACGTAGAGCCCGGCCGTGAAGTAATCGAGCCGTGAGAACCGGTACAGTTCCGGCCGGGGTGCTGGTGTGCGAAGAGCGGTGCCCATGCCACCAGCCTAGCGCCGCGGCAGGACGGCGGGGCCATTGCAACCGGTCACCGCCAGCGTCTCAGTACCTCAGCCACAGCCGTCGGTGTCATACTTGACGACTCCGGTCGCCGACGGGCAGGCAGGCACCTACTTACGAGGACACCTTGAGCGAACATCTCCGCCTTTCCGGCGTATCCCATGGTTACGGGGACCGCCAGCTGTTTACCGGCGTCGACATCGCGATCACGGCCGGTGAACAGGTCGCGATCGTCGGTGAAAACGGTGCGGGCAAATCCACGCTGCTCCGGATTTTGGCCGGCCTCGAGACCCCGGACGAGGGCGCCGCCGTCACCCAGGGCCGCGTGGGGTACCTGGCCCAAACCCTCGGCCTGCCAGAGGCATTCACGGTAAGCAACGCGATCGACGCCGCACTGGAATCACTCCGCGCCTTGGAGGCCAAGCTGGAGCGTCTGGAAGACGGACTGGCCGACGCGGAGGAAGCGGAACTGGAGCTCTACGGAAACCTGCAGACGCAGTACCAGCTCCGGGAAGGCTACGCCGCGGAATCCCGGGTCGAGGCGGCACTTGACCGGCTTGGCCTGGGCGGGCTGGACCGGACGCGGACCCTGGGCTCGCTCTCCGGCGGTGAACAGGAACGCGTGGCACTGGCATGCGTGCTGGCCGATCCCGCGGACATCCTCCTCTTGGACGAACCCACTAACCACCTCGATGCCAGCGGTACGGCCTGGCTGGAAACGCGGCTGGCCACCCACCGCGGAACCGTAGTGGTGGTCTCCCACGACCGCGCCCTCTTGCGCAAAGTGGCATCGACTGTGATTGAAGTGGACGCCGAACGCCTGGCGGTCCACCGGTATGGCAACGGGTACGAGGGATACCTGCGGGAAAAGGCGGCCGAACGCCAGCGCTGGGCGCAGCAATACCAGGGATGGCTGGACTCGATGGCGGCCGAACGGCTCCAGGCGGACACCGTCGCGGGAAAGATGGGCTACGCCCGCCAACGCGACAACGACAAGATGGGGTTCGACTTCAAAGCCGGGACGTGGCAGAAGGCGGCCACCAGCAAAGTCCGCAACGCCCAGGAACGTCTCCGCAGGCTGGAAGAGAATCCGATCGACCGTCCTCCGGTGCCCCTGGCGCTGGCAACGGATCTGCACGCGGACGTTGCAATGGGTCCTGCTCTTGAAGCGACGGGGGTGATGGTGCCCGGGCGCCTGAAACCGACAGACGTCCAGGTGGAGGCGGGCCAGAAGATACTTATCACGGGGCCCAACGGAGCAGGCAAATCCACGCTGCTCTCCGTCCTTGCGGGCACGCTGGAACCAGCCGGCGGTACCGTGGTCAGACACGGCCGGGTTGGTTACCTGCAACAAGAACTGGAACTTCCGCAACGCCCCGGGCTCCGTCTGTTGCCGGCCTTTGCGGCGGGCCTGGGGGGCAACATCGATGAGCACGCCGAGGGGCTGCTGCGCCTTGGGCTCTTTCGGACCAGCGAGTTCCATGTCCCGGTGGGCAGCCTTTCCGCCGGCCAGCAACGCAGGCTGGCGCTGGCCCGGCTTCTTCTGGGCGGGTTCGGGACGATGCTCGTGGATGAGCCCACCAACCATTTGGCGCCCGTGCTGGTGGAACAGCTGGAAGCAGCCCTTTCGAATTTCGACGGGACGCTGGTCATGGTCAGCCATGACCGGGCACTGGGGGAGTGGTTCAGCGCACGTGCCAGCGAAAACAGCACCGGGAACCGCTCCGGGCAGGGGACGGTGGCCGGAAGCTGGCACCGGTACACCATGACGGACGGTGCCCTGGTGTTGCCCGCGTCACGGCCCGGCCGAGTTTGCTAGTACGATGGATGAGCCGCGCGAGCTTCGACACTTGTGAGGTTTAGTACACGGGTTGGCCCCCGGAAGAGGGCCGGCCCCGAACTTTGTGTACTCTAACCTCCGGTCCTCTCCCGGCCCGCCACGACCTACAAGGAAACAGCTGTGCCATCAATTACCCCCACAGAATCGAAGAGCCGCACGGCGCCGCCCGCCGTCGTCGACTCGACCCTCAGCGCCGAGGGCTACAAGAAGTCCCTGAGCGGCCGCCAGGTCACCATGATCGCAATGGGCGGCGCCATCGGCGTCGGACTGTTCATGGGAGCCGGCGGCCGGTTGGCCTCCACCGGCCCGGCCCTCGTCTTTTCCTACGCGATTGCCGGCGTTATCGCCTACCTGCTGATGCGCGCACTGGGCGAACTGATCATGTACCGCCAGACGTCGGGCTCCTTCGTCAGTTACGCCGGGGAAATGTTTGGCAAGAAGGGCGCCTATGTGTCCGGCTGGATGTACTTCATCAACTGGGCCATGACCGGTATCGCCGAGCTCATCGCGATCGGTCTGTACTTCCAGTTCTTCTTCCCCAATGTGCCGGTTGAACTCTCCGCCATCGCTGCGCTGTTGCTGCTGGTGGGTGTGAACCTCCTGAGCGTCAAGGCGTTCGGCGAATTCGAATTTTGGGCCTCCTGCCTGAAGGTGGGCGCCATCCTCATCTTCCTCGTGGTGGGCACCTTCATGGTGGTTACCAACGCCCAGGTGGGCGACGGCAACGCCTCGGTCAACAACCTCTTCGCCGCCGAAGGGGGCATGTTCCCCAAGGGCGCGCTCGTGATGATTCTGGTCCTGAACGCCGTGATCTTCGCGTACAACGGGATTGAACTTGTGGGCATCACCGCCGGCGAAATGCAGGATCCGGCGAAGGAAGTACCCAAGGCTATCCGCGCTGTTGTCTTCCGCATTGTGGTCTTCTACGTCGGTTCGGTGACCCTGCTGGCCATGCTGCTGCCCTCGGACCAGTACGTGGCCGGCACCTCGCCATTCGTGACCGTGTTCGGCCAGATGGGCCTCGGCTGGATGGGCGACGTCATGAACATGATCGTCATCACCGCCGCCCTGTCCTCCTGCAACTCGGGTCTGTACTCGATCGGCCGGATCTTCCGCACCATGGCCAACAATGGACATGCCCCGCAGTGGCTGACCCGGATGTCCAAGAGCCACGTGCCCTACGCCGCCATCCTGGCCATCGGCGGGGTCTACCTCGTGGGTATCCTGCTCAACATCTGGCTCGGCGGTTCGCACGCCTTTGACCTCGCGCTGAACTCCGCGTCGATCGGCGTGATTTTCACCTGGGGTGCCATCTTCGCGAGCCAGATCGCGCTGCGCAAGACCAAAGGCAAGGTGTCATCGCTGCCCGCACCCGGCGGCGTCTGGGTCAGCTGGGCGGGCCTGGTGGCCTTGCTGGCCATCACCGTGCTCATCGGTTTCGACACCATGACCAGCAAGTCCGGCGAGGTCTTCCCCCTCGGACTTTGGACCCTGGCGACCATTCCATTCTTCGCGCTGTTGCTGTGGCTGGGCTGGCACAAGGTCAAGAACAACGAACCGAAGAACGCGCTCTTCAACTAGGGCCTCCCGCACCACGCACCAACCGACGACGGCGGCCCCCCCACTGCGGGGCCGCCGTCGTTGCGTTTTTGGCCTGCACCGCTTGCGCCCCGCGGGCCTGTTGTGCCGCGCCGCGCCGTTGCCGCATCGACTTGACGGAGATGGCCGCCATCCGGGGTGGCACGGCGGCCGTTTGTGGCGAATCGGCGGCCGGTCGGCGGCATAGCGGCCGTTTGCGGCGGGTCGGCGGCCCGAGAACTCCCTAGGGCGTCCCGGGTTCGCAGCAGCGGCTTGGGCTTGGCGCGACCGGGCATAAAAAAGCGACGGCGGCCATCCCCCAAAGGAATGGCCGCCGTCGCGGGTCGTAAAACTAGTCTTTCTTGAAGGCGTCCTTGACGTTCTCGCCGACCTTCTTTGCGTCGGACACGACCTGGTCCTTCTGGCCCTCGGCGCGCATCTCGTCGTTGTTCGTTGCCTTGCCAGTAGCTTCCTTGGCCTTGCCGCCGAGGTTCTCTGCCTCGTTCTGAATCTTGTCTCCGATACCCATGGCGTGAACCACCTCTCGTTTACAGTTGAACTACAACGTTTCCCCACCCTAACACAAAGCATGCTTAGTAAATCAAGGGTCCACCGCGGAGCCGGGATTAAATCTGCAGCGAGGCCGGGCTAGGCTCGAAGCCATGGACGATGAAACCAGTCTGACCCAGCAAGTCAACGCGCCCGCACGCAGGGGGTGGGCGGTTATGGCCAACCTTCCGGGTTCCGCCGCCACGATGTCCGGCGTCGATTCCAGCCGGACGCTGTCCGCGGAAACTGCCGCGCGGGCCGTGACGCCCTGATGGCACGGGCGGCAGGTCAAAAAGCGACGAAAGTGACGGCGCCGCGGCTCAGCCCGGTTCGGTTGGAGGACCTCCGGGACGATCACTCCCCGGACTTCCGGTCCGGCGAACGTTACGACGGCGTCCGATACACCAAGGCAACCGCGGACGGGCTGGATCTTGGCGGCACCGACTTCGCTGAATGCGATTTCCGGGGGATTTCCTTCAATGAGACCCAGCTGCGGGGTGCGTCTTTCCGGGACTGCATCCTCGCAGAGCTGTACGCCCCGGTGTTCACGGCCGCCCGGAGCACCCTGCGCGACGTCGAGATCGGCAACCCGCGCTGGGGTTCCGCGGAGCTCTACGAGAGTGGCTGGCAGTCCGTACGGATCGACGGCGGAAAACTCGATTACCTCAACCTTCGCGGGTCCAAGCTGACAGACGTGCAGATCAGCGACTGCATCATCAACGAACTGGACCTGGGGTCTTGCGCGGCGACCCGGGTGTCGCTGAAGAACTGCACCATCGGCACCCTCGATATCTCCGGCGCCCGGCTCAAGGACGTCGACATCCGCAGCACGGACTTCCGTGCCATCAGCGGACTGGAAAGTCTCGCCGGCCTCGTGATCGATGATGACCAGCTGGGCTTGCTCGCCCCGTTAATGGCCAGCCACCTGGGCGTCATCATCGCGTGACGCCGCGGGGCCCGATTGACCCCCTTGCCGCGCCGTGTAATCTTTATAGAACGAACGGTCGGTAATTTGGCGCCCCAGCGGAACGAGTGCAGTGGCCGCCGCCGATGAGAATTCTTTCGATGACAGTGCCGTTTATCGCGTGAAGGGTGTACCCATGGCATCAGCAGTTGCAGGACCACAAGCATTTCTGGTGGGCGGTGCCCGTACTCCGGTGGGCCGGTATGGCGGCGCGCTCTCCGCGGTCCGCCCCGATGACCTGGCTGCCCTGGTGGTGCGCGAGGCCGTGTCCCGTGCCGGGCTGGACCCGGACAGCATTGACGAGGTGATCCTCGGCAACGCCAATGGCGCCGGTGAGGAAAACCGGAACGTCGCCCGGATGGCCACCATCCTGGCCGGCCTGCCGCTGCACATTCCCGGAATCACCGTCAACCGGCTCTGCGCGTCCGGGCTGAGCGCCATCATCATGGCCAGCCACATGATCAAGTCCGGGGCCGCAGACATCGTGATCGCCGGCGGCGTGGAATCCATGAGCCGCGCCCCCTGGGTCCAGGAAAAGCCGCAGACCGCTTTCGCCAAACCCGGGCAGATTTTCGACACTTCCATCGGCTGGCGCTTCGCGAACCCGCTGTTCCAGAAAGGCGAGCTCTCCCGCGGCGGGAAGATGACCTATTCCATGCCGGAAACGGCCGAGGAAGTCGCCCGCGTGGACGGAATCACCCGCGAAGACGCCGACGCCTTCGCCGTCCGCTCCCACGAACGCTCCCTCGCGGCCATCGCCGCCGGCCGCTTCGCCGACGAGATTGTCCCGGTCACGGTCAAGACCCGCAAGGGCGAGACAGTCGTCGATACCGACGAGGGCCCCCGCGCCGGCACCACGATGGACGTTCTCGCGGCCCTGCGACCTGTCGTCGCCGGCGGTTCGGTGGTCACGGCCGGGAACTCCTCCACCCTCAATGACGGCGCCTCCGCCATCATTGTCGCCTCCGAAGCCGCCATCGAGCGGCTCGGCCTCACCCCGCGGGCGCGGATCATCGACGGCGCTTCCGCCGGCTGCGAGCCGGAAATCATGGGCATCGGCCCCGTCCCGGCCACCCGGAAAGTGCTCGACCGGACCGGTCTCAGCGTCGGTGACCTCGGCGCCGTCGAACTCAACGAAGCCTTCGCCACCCAGTCGCTCGCCACCATGCGCCGGCTCGGCCTGGACCCCGAGATCGTCAACCGCGACGGCGGCGCGATCTCTTTGGGCCACCCGCTGGGTTCCTCCGGTTCCCGGCTCGCAATCACCTTGCTGGGCCGGATGGAACGCGAGGACGCCCGGGTCGGCCTTGCCACCATGTGCATCGGCGTGGGCCAGGGCACCGCGATGCTGCTGGAGCGTGTCTAGTGGCGGGCGCCGCGACGGGTTTGGACCCGCAGCATTTCAGTACGCTGTTGATTGACGAGCGCGAGGACCGGCTGGTGGTGCTCCTGAACCGGCCCGAGGTCCGCAACGCGATCGACCAGCAGATGGTCGACGAGCTGCACGCCGTCTGCGCCGCGCTGGAGCAGACCCCGAAGGTCCTCATCATCGCCGGCACGGAGGGGGTCTTCGCCTCCGGGGCGGACATCGGCCAGCTGCGTGAACGGCGCCGCGATGACGCGTTGCAAGGCATCAACTCCACCATCTTTGTGCGGATCGCGAAGCTGCCGATGCCCGTCATCGCGGCCCTGGACGGGTTCTGCCTCGGCGGCGGCGCCGAGCTGGCGTACGCTGCGGATTTCCGGATCGGCACCCCTTCCGTCCGGATCGGCAACCCGGAGACGGGCCTGGGCATCCTGGCCGCCGCCGGTGCAAGCTGGCGCCTGAAGGAGCTTGTGGGGGAGCCGGTGGCCAAGGAGATTCTCTTGGCCGGGACCGTGCTGCGGGCCGAACGGGCCCTCGCGGTCAACCTCATTACCGAAATCCATGAAGCACCTGAACTGATGGCGGCAGCCCATGCCCTGGCTGACAGGATCGCGCGGCAGGATCCCCTGGCGGTGCGGATCACCAAATCGGTGTTCCACGCCCCTGCTGAGGCCCACCCCCTGATCGACCAGTTGGCGCAGGGAATTCTCTTTGAATCCCAGGCCAAGTTCGACCGCATGCAGGCTTTCCTCGACCGAAAGTCCGAAAAGAAGTCCGAGCAGGATCCAGACCGGAAGAAGAACTGACGATGAGCAACTCCGTACTTCCCGCGAACCTTCCTACCGCCGTCGGGGTGCTGGGCGGTGGCCGGATGGGTGCCGGCATCGCGCACGCTTTCCTGATCAACGGCGCCGACGTCCTCGTCGTCGAGCGCGACGACGAGTCGGCCGAGGCGGCCCGGGAACGGGTGGAGTCGGCGGCGGCCAAGAGCATCGAGCGGGGCGCCACGGACGGCAACCTGGACGAGATGGTCTCGCGGCTCTCGGTCACCGTGGACTACGACGACTTCAAGGACCGCCAGCTGGTCATTGAGGCCGTCCCCGAGGACTGGGACCTGAAGGTCGCCTCGCTGCGGGGGATCGAGGAACGGCTCGCCGAGGACGCCTACCTCGCTTCCAACACCTCCTCCATCTCCGTCGACGCGCTGGCCCGCGAGCTGCAGCGCCCGCAGAACTTCCTGGGCCTGCACTTCTTCAACCCGGTCCCTGCGTCAACCCTCATCGAGGTGGTACTCGGCGAGCACACCTCGGAGCAGCTGGCCCAGGCGGCCCGCGGCTGGGTCGACGCGCTGGGCAAGACCGCCGTCGTCGTCAATAACGCCCCCGGCTTCGCGTCCTCACGGCTGGGGGTCGCGATCGCCCTCGAAGCGATGCGTATGGTGGAGGAGGGCGTGGCGTCCGCTGAGGACATCGACAACGCCATGGTCCTGGGCTACAAACACCCCACCGGGCCCCTGCGGACCACGGACATTGTGGGACTGGACGTCCGCCTCGGGATCGCCGAATACCTCGCCTCCACCCTCGGCGAGCGCTTCGCCCCGCCGCAGATCCTGCGTGACAAGGTGGCCCGCGGCGAACTCGGGCGCAAGTCCGGCAAGGGCTTCTTCGACTGGACTGCCTGAGTTCCAGGGACGTTAGTTGAGGATCCCTACGATGCGGCCAACAAAGAAGAGCGCCACCAGCAGCACCATCACGCCGATCAGGATGATCCACAGGTACTGGGTGAAGCCCCGGTCCTCGGGGATCCGCGGCCCTTGGGGTCCCACCGAGGTTCCCTCCCCGGGTGGTGTTTCGCCGGGCGGCACGCCGCCGCCCGGCTCGAGGCCGGTCAGGTTATTCTCGAGGGGATCCGGATTCTGGGATGTCACGGTGTGCTCCTGTTCCGCACAACGCCGCTACAGCGATGCCTGGGAGTCGAGGGTCTTTTTCATTCCGTCCATGGCGGGGCCGGCAAGGGAGTTGAACGCCGGCCGGACAAACGGTTCAGCGGCTTTGAGCCAGCCCTTGAGCTGGAACTCCGCCGTGTAATCCACCTTGGAGCCCGCCCCGGACGGCGAGACTTCAATGGTGTCCACTGAGATCACTGACTTGTTCTCACCGCGCAGCTTGATACGGCTGGCTGTCAGTTCGATCACTTCATAGGTCAGCGCCTGGCGCTTGCCTCGGAACTCGGCTTCGGCGTGGTACCGGTGCCCTACGGCCACCGGCCCGGTGGAGAGCTTGTTCACCACTGGGGTTCCGGGATCCCACTCCGGCGTGTGCTCAAACGTTGACAGGTAGTTGAAGGCCCTGGCGGGGTCAAGGGCTGAGTGGGCGGTGCCGCGGACTGTGATCATGACCCCAGCCTAACGAGATTGCCGGGCGTCAAACCAGTGGGAGGCAATCCGGTCCACCTCCCGGGCGCCCCTAGGATGGTGCCGTGACTTCCCTGGACCGGCCTGCGATCGCCCCTATCACCCTGACCGGTAAGCTCGTCGTCCTCGAGCCGCTCAGCCGGGACCATCACGACGGCCTCGTGGAGGCAGCCCGCGACGGAGAACTGTGGCGCCTCTGGTACACGTCAGTGCCCGCCCCGGAGCAAATGGCCGGTGAGATCGCCCGGCGTCTGGCCCTCCAGGAGGCCGGCGCCATGCTGCCCTTCACCACAAGGCTGCTTAACCACGCCACCGGGGCGCCCGGCAAGGTGATCGGCATGACCACCTACATGAACATCGACGCTGCGACGCCGCGGGTGGAGATTGGCTCCACCTGGAACGCTGCGTCAGCCCAGGGCAGCGGCAGCAACCCGGACTCCAAGCTGCTGCTCCTGCGGCACGCCTTCGAAACGTTGGGCTGTCCCGCCGTCGAGTTCCGGACGCACTGGCTGAACCACCAATCCCGCGAGGCGATCGCCCGGCTGGGCGCCAAGCAGGACGGCGTCCTCCGCGCCCACACCCGCAGCAGCGACGGAGCGCTGCGGGACACCGTGGTGTTCTCCATCCTGGCGCACGAATGGCCGATGGTCCGGAACGCCCTGGAGTTCAGGCTGGCCAGGCGGCGTTAGCGGGAGGAATAGGCTCCGGCCTTACTCAACGCTGCGTAGTACGCCTCGTAGCCTTCCGCGTTTGGGTGGAAGTTGTCGGGGCTGCCCAGGTTGGCGAGGTCCAGATTGATCCAGGGATCTGCCGAGTTGATGCCGTGGCCGGCGAAAGCAGTCCTGACATCGACGTACGTCGCTCCGGTGGCAGCGGCAGCGCCCGCAATGGACCCGTTCAGGCCGTCAGCCAGGAGAGTGGCCTTGTCGATGAATACTGACATGGGATCGGCCGGATCGAGCGTGCCCGGGTTGTAGAGGTAGGGGTAGCCGGTCAACACCACCTTGGCATTCGGTGCCGCAGCCTTCACGCTCTTAACCATCGCGGCGACGGCGCCGGCGAGTTGTCCGCTGGCGAGCTGGGCCGCCGCATCAGCGCTGGCCTTATCGCACAGCGGAGCCGCGGTGGAATCGACCATGGCGTTGCCACACTTGGTGACTATATCCCCGAACTTAAGGTCGTTGCCGCCGGCGGTAATGGTTACCAGTTCGGTGTTCTTGTTCAGCTGGCGCAGCTGGGTGTCCACGACCTCCTGGGTGGTTTTGCCGCTGCAGGCGGCATTCCTGACCAGCTTGATGGCTTTGACTTCAGCAGCGAGTTCGGAATAGGCACTCTCACTGCGGTAGCAGCCATCCAGATACGGACCCGCTCCCTGCCCGGCGGCGTACGAATCGCCGAGCGCAATATATTTCGTCTTGTCCACGGCCTGCGCCGGGACAGCTGCCGCGCCGACCGCCATCGCCAGAGTGGCGAGACCAGCAGCCAGGGCCGTTCGCCGTCGTCCAAGCGTTGCAATTCCCATGGTGTTCCCCTCAACGGCGCGTAGGTTCAGGACCCGCGCCGGGAAGTGAACCAGTCCTGGCGGCAGGCGTACTGAAACAGAGCCCGGCGGCTACCGGGTCCACGCCACCTTACGCGGACACCTCCACCCGCACCACGGCCAGGAGACCCGCTGCGGAGATCCTGCGAATTCGGGCTCTGGATCGGCGCCGGTGCGTGTGCTTAACTTTCTAAGATGACCCATCCTGCCGATTCCGGTGGCCCGGCCCAGCGAACGGGTGCGCCGGGTACGTTCGGGCACCCCGGTCTGGATGACCAGGACGCAGCAGTCCGGTGGAACGGCGCGGTCAATGCCTGGCACGTTGCTGGAAGCGTCTTCCGGATGGGGCGCCGCGAATGGCTCACCGAGGCGGGATGGCAGCAGGCGTACGACGACGGCATCCGGACGGTGATTGATCTCCGCAACCCCGACGAGATCCGCCGCCGGGACACCGATCCCCGGGTTGGAGCCGGGGCTTTGGCAGTGTTCGACGTCGTCCATGCCCCCACCGAGGACCCCGGAAACGCCGAATTCCGGGCACTCTGTGTTCCCTACCTGAATGATCCGGCATCCTATGCGGACAACGCCCGGATCTTTCCGGGAAAGCTGGCCGGAGTCTTCAGCGCCGTGGCGGCGGCGCGCGGCGGCGTCGTGATTCACTGCTCCGCGGGCCGGGACCGCAGCGGCATGATCGCGGCCATGCTCCAGGACCTCGCAGGAGCCGGCGAGGACGCCATTGCCAGGGGTTACGAGCGGGCCATGCGGGGTATCAACGAACACCACCGGGTCTCGGGAGTGCCGCATCCGCATGAGCGGTATCTGCCCGAGGACGTTCTCGTTCCGATGCTGGAGCTACGGCTGGAGAGCCTGCGGCGGTTCATCCGTCATGTGGGAACCAGGGAATTCTTGCGTCACAATGGCATCACAGACCGGGAGCTGGCAGCCATTCTCGCCAAGGTGGGGCGCTAGAGTGACCGGGTGAAGACTCCCAGGAATCAGCTGACAGGGCGGGCGGTGGCGGCTGCCGCCATCGCGCTCGCGGGATCGTTCTACTCCGTTCCTGCTCTGGCGGAAACCGGGGAACCGGACCCCGCGCCGTCGGTCTCGTCGGCAGCTCCGACGACGGCGGCCACGCCGGTTCCCGGGCCCACGGCGGACGCTGCGACCAGTGCCGCTTCAGCCGTGCCGGCGGTTCCGGCGGCTCCGGGGATCAGCGAAGCCGGGCTCGCCGCGGCCGTCCAGCGGGACCTGGGCATGACGGTCGAGCAGTTCAATGCTGCCGGCCAGCTCGGCAGGACGGCGGCCGACGCCGTGCCGTCGCTGCGCGGACTGCCGGGTTATCTGGGCATCAGCCTGCGGGACGGCAAGATTCTGGTCGAAGGCAGCGGTCCTGAGCTGCAGGCCCGCGTCGATGAGCTGAACGTGGCCGCGGCCGTGTTTGCGCTCGTGCCGCCCGTGGCGGAGCTTCCGACCACCCAGGTTGCACCTCCGGTGGAACTTCCCGCGGACCCGGCTGCACAAGCGCCTGCACATTCCGCCACGGCTCCGTCGAAGGCCGACCTCGTGGCCTCCAGTACCGAGCAACTGTTCCAGGACTACATCCGCGAGGTGGGTGCCGCCGGCCTTCAGGCCGTCGCCTACTCCGGCGGAAACTTCATCATCCGTACCGGCGGGACCAACACAGCGGAATCCGCGCTATCCCCGCAGCAGCAGACCACTGCGCAGCAGCAGACCACTGCGCAGCAACAGACCACTGTGCAGCAACAGACCACTGTGCAGCCGCAGACCGGCAAGGCGTCCACGGCCGCGGCCGCGCCGGGAAAGATTTCCCCGGCCGACTTCGTGGCGCGTTACGCCAACGTTCTGCTGGAGCTTGCAGCCCCGGCCGCCACCGAAGCGGACGTGTACGGCGGGGACGGCTATGTCATTGATGCACCGCCCTGGCGGACCATCTGTTCCACCGGCTTTGGAGCGTACAGCGCAAGCGGCCTCCCGGTCGTACTGACAGCAGGGCACTGCACCGAGGACGGCGCCGGCGCGGTCCTGGGTCTTGAGCCGCGGACGTCCGCCCCTGCAGGCGGCGCGTCGCCCCTGCCGGAACGCCTCGCGCCGTTTGGCACTTTTGGATACAGCCAGTTCGGCGGACAGAACAACTCCTGGGTCCTGAACCCCGGCTGGAACACGGGCGATGCGGGCGACCCCGGCAACGTGGGCACGGACATCGCCGTCGTCGAAGCACTCAGTGACGCCGTCAACCTCCGGCCCGCCGCGAACACCTGGGCCAGTGCGGCAAACCCGGGCGCCACCGCTGTGAAGATCATCGGCACGGTGGCGCCGTTCAAGGGCCAGAACGTGTGCCGCTCCGGACGCACGGACGGCTGGTCCTGCGGACAGGTGGAGGAGACCGGCATCTATGTTGTGGGCGGACGGACCACCAATCCAGCGGATGTGCGGGCGTTCCGCGGTTTTCTCTCCAAAAACGTCCAGTCCAGCGGAGGCGACTCCGGCGGCCCCTGGATCAGCGGGAACTTCGCTGTGGGCACCCACTCAGCCGGCGAGGCCCCGCCCGCTAAGGATGAACTCCCGGCTCCGAACTTCGCCATCGCCACGACGCTGAAGGACTCCCTTACCGCGTTCCCGTCCGCCGTCGAACTGCAGCTGTTCCTGAATAAACCTCAGCTCGCGGCAGCGGTTGATGGGACTGTCATGGCAGGTCAACCCATCATGGGCCGGATCCCGGCAGCCCCGGCATCTGCCGTCGCCGCCGGCTCAAAGGTTCGCATCGTTGTTGGCAACAAGAAGCCGGTGGTGGTGCCCGTGGACTCCGCCGGGAACTGGTCTTTCCCCGCGCCCGGGACCACCGGCCCGCTGCGGTTCACGGCCGAGACGGTCAACGGTTTCAGCCGCTCGGGCGCGGCGTCCCTCAGGGTGACGGTCTCGGACCTTGACGCGCCGGTGATCAGCACTCCGGCCGAGGGGGCGGCGTTGAAAGAGCTCGCCCGCGTCGGCGGCACCGGAACGCCGGGGCTTGCGGTTCACGTCACCGGCGATATCAGCGGTTCCGCCGTCGTAGCTCCGGACGGAAGCTGGAGCGTTCCCACCGGAGGGCCCGTCGCCGGCCGGATCTCGGTGCACGCCGTCCAAACGTCCCCCGGCGTCGTGGACAGCCCCTCCGCCACCCGCACCTTCACTGTGGCCCCGGCCGCCCCGGGCCTCACTTCCGTCACCAATGGTTCCCGCCTCAGCCAGGACTCGCTTCCCGCAACGCTCTCAGGAACGGGAATCGACGGCGCGGCCATCGCCGTCGTGGTCGACGGGAGCCGGGCGGGCGCTGCCCGGGTGCTGGCGGAGGGCGGACGCTGGAGTGCGCCGTTCCCGGCAGAGCTTGCCGCCGGTGTGCATACACTTTCGGTCACCCAAGCGGTCGACGGGGTTGTTTCGGATCCGCTGCTGGTCACCTTCAGCGTTGACGCACCCGCGGTGGTCCCCGCGTCACCCGGCCCGGAGCCTGACCTTCCGGCCGTCGTTCCGCCCGCTCAGGCACCCGTGCTTCCGGCCGGCGCCGGGCAACCGGTTGACACTGGCGCCGGGGAACCAGCCGGCGCCGGCCAACTGGCGGACGCCGGCGCGAGCCTCCTGACGCCGACGGCGGGACTAGCCGGCAGCGCGATCCTGCTGGGCGCGGTCCTGCTGGCCAGTACCCGGCGCCGGGTCATCCGTTAGCCACCGGCGCTCCTGGCATCAGTACCGATACATCAGTGCCGATCGCAGTCGCCACGCCACTTAGCCGAGTCGACCACCTGGACGGCAACCTGGAGGTTGCCGTCGGCCAGGCTGCCCCAGGCGTACACAATGGTGTTTTTGCCAGCGGTGACCGGTACATCAGCCGGGCCGATCAGCGGCGCGGTGGTTCCGGCGGCCGCAACCGACGCGGACACCGTCCCTGCCTCCAGGGTCAGCACCTTCTGCTTGGGGTTGCGCAGGTTCTTAATGACAGCGGTGTCGCCGGCCAGGATGTCAACGGCGGGCGCCGCGGCCACGTGCCTGACGGTCAGCTTTCCCTGGCCCTTGGGACTTGCCGAGGTGCTGTTCTTAAACAGGGTGGCAGTGGGCGCTCCGGAAGCATCCAGGTGGGCCACAGCGGTGTAGTTCCGGCCCTCCTTGAGATGGACCTTGACCGGCCCGATCACCGGGTTGTCCGCGCTGGTGGCGTCGGCTGCCGTGATCGCGATCTTGTAATCGCCCGCGTCAAGTTTCAGCGGCCCCGCGAGGGTTCCGGGGGTGAAGTCGTCCAGGGTGAGCTTGCCGTCCACCCACACGTCCACGGTGAGGCCCGGGACGCCGTGCAGGACCGAAAGCAGGGCGTCGTCGCCATGGTGCCGGCCGCCGTCGTGATTTCCGCTCGCCTGGGCGGGGGCTGCGAACGTGAGCGCCGCCAGCAGGGACAGTGTCCCGGCGGCATAAACGGATTTGCGCATGTCTAACTCCTCATTGAGTTGCCCGGTTCCGGGCGGTGATGTGCTTACACCGTTACTACCGGCCGGGGAGCGCCTTTGGATGCAGTTCTCGGAATCCTGCCCGCAACCTCAGCCTTTGCGGTCCAGCAACAGGTTGGTGATCCGCAGCGTGCAGAGCCGCTGACCGGCCTCGTTGGTGATCAGCACCTCGTGGGTGGTCACAGTGCCGCCCAGATGGATGGGCGTCGCGGTGATGGTGATGAGGCCTTCACGGGCGGACTTGTGGTGGGTGGCCGAGACGTCGACGCCGACGGCCGTTTTGCCCATCGTGCTGGCGTGGATGACCGCCGCCCAGGAGCCCACAGCCTCCCCGACGGCCAGTGAAGCTCCGCCATGCAGGAGCCCGAACGATTGCCGGTTGCCCTCCACCGGCATGGTGGCCACGACCCGGTCGACCGATTCCTCGACGATCCTCACGCCCATTTTTTCGTCGAGTTCACCAAGGGTGATCTTCCACAGCTCGGTGTTCGAGGGTTCGGGCGTCATCGCGTCTCCTTTATGGCCTGCAGATCCAAGGGGCTCGGGCCGGTCCGTGCCGCCGCAGCTAGTGTGCGGCAGGCCTCATTCATGTACTGTAGACATATTACCGAACGGACGGTCAGTAATGCTGGCCGTGTTGATCTTGCCCCTGTTGGAAGGACCCGTCAACGATGACCACCACTGCAACCGCTCCGGAACCCACAGTAGACACTGTCGGGATCGTTCCCAGCTTCATCCGGGATTCCTGGTGGACCCCCGACGCGGGATCGGCGGCTGGCGCCGCCTCCGTGCGGGACGCCAGCACCGGTGAACTCCTCGCCAAAGTGAGCACCGAGGGACTGGATCTTGCCGCCGTCGTGGACTACGGACGCACCACCGGCCAGGCGGAACTGGGCAAACTGACCTTCCACCAGCGCGCGCTCAAGCTCAAGGAGTTGGCGCAGTACCTGAACGGCCGCCGCGAGGAGTTCTACGCGCTCTCCGCCCAGACCGGTGCCACCAACATCGACTCAATGGTCGATATCGACGGCGGCATCGGGGTCCTCTTCACCTTTGGGTCCAAGGGCCGGCGTGAGCTTCCCAACTCCCAGGTCATTGTGGACGGCCCCATGGAGGTGCTGTCCAAGGACGGATCCTTCGCCGGCGAGCACATCTACACCCGCATCCCCGGCGTAGCCGTGCAAATCAACGCCTTCAACTTTCCTGTCTGGGGCATGCTCGAGAAGCTGGCGCCCGCGTTCATCGCCGGCGTGCCTACTATCGTCAAGCCCGCCACCCCCACCGGGTACGTCACCGCCGCCGTGGTCAAGGCCATCATCGAATCCGGCATCCTGCCCAAGGGCTCCCTGCAGTTGGTTTCCGGCTCGGTCCGGACCCTGCTGGACCACCTCGACTACCGCGACCTCGTGGCTTTCACCGGGTCGGCGACCACTGCCAACACGCTCAAGTCCCACGTCAACGTGGTCAAGGGCGGGGTCCGTTTCACCTCGGAAACCGACTCCCTGAACGCCTCGATCCTGGGCCCGGACGCCGTCAAGGGCACCCCGGAGTTCGACGCCTTCATCAAGTCACTCGTCACCGAGATGACCGCCAAGGCCGGGCAGAAGTGCACGTCCATCCGCCGGGCCATCGTGCCGCAGGAGCTGGTACAGGACGTCATCGCCGCCGTGGGGGGACGGATCAAGGAACGCGTTGTCCTCGGAGACCCGCGCGCCGAGGGCGTCAACATGGGCGCCCTGGCATCCCTGGAGCAGCTTGCCGATGTGCGCGCCGCCGTCCAGTCCATGCTCGACGCCGGCGGTGAACTCGCCTACGGCACGCTCGATTCGCCGAAGGTCACCAGCGCGGACGGCAGCGTTGGCGTCGTCGCGGACGGGGCGTTTATGTCCCCTGTGCTGCTGAGCTGGGCGGATCCGGAAGCTGAGGAGGTCCACTCTTTGGAGGCCTTCGGTCCGGTCTCCTCGGTGATCGGCTACGCGGACCTGGCCGACGCCGTCCGCCTCGCCGCCCGCGGCGGCGGATCGCTGGTTGCCTCGGTCTGCACCAACGATCCGGCCGTTGCCCGCGAACTCGTCACCGGCATCGCGGCCCACCACGGCCGGGTGCACATGCTCAACCGCGAGGACGCGCGCAGTTCCACCGGCCACGGTTCCCCGGTCCCGCACCTGGTCCACGGCGGCCCGGGCCGCGCCGGCGGCGGCGAGGAGCTCGGCGGCATCCGCTCCGTCCTGCACCACATGCAGCGCACCGCCATCCAGGGCTCACCGAACATGCTGACCGCCGTCACGGGCGTCTGGCACACCGGAGCGGACCGGAACTTCACCCTCGAGACGGAGGGCCAGCACCCGTTCCGGAAACACCTGAGCACGCTGCGCATCGGGGACGCGATCCGCTCCGGGCTCCGCGAAGTGACCCTGGAGGAGATCACCAAGTTCGCCAACTCCACCGGCGACACTTTCTATGCCCATACCAACCAGGAGGCAGCGGCGGCCAACCCGTTCTTCCCGGGCATCGTGGCCCACGGGTACCTGTTGCTCGCCTGGGGCGCCGGACTGTTCGTGGAGCCTGCCCCGGGCCCGGTCCTGGCGAACTACGGCCTGGAGAGCCTGCGCTTCATCACGCCGGTGGCCGCGGGCGATTCGATCCGGGTCACCCTGACCGCCAAGAAGATCACCCCGCGCGAGACCGACGAGTACGGCGAGGTGGCCTGGGACGCCGTCCTGACCAACCAGAACGACGAGATCGTGGCCACCTACGATGTCCTTACCCTTGTGGAGAAGTAGCCCGCCCGTTACTGCCGCCGAGGCGTGACTTCGCGCCCATTGTCCCCGCGGACCTTGGCACCAAGTCTCGCTTCGAGGCGTAGAGGCCGGCTCTTTCCACCCCGCCCCGGCGTAGAATTTTCAGCGTAGGAGGTGGCGAAATGACCCTGTTGTTGAACAAAGCCACAACAGTCCTGCCAGTCGATGATGCAGAGCGTGCCCACCGCTTCTATGCGGACACTTTGGGTCTCCCGCACCGTGGAGTGGCGGACGACGGAAGCGAACTATTCGGCAGCGACGGCGGCCCCATGCTGGCGTTGATGCCCGTCAGGGATGGAAAGCACTCCGATCACACCACCCTGAGTTTTGAAGTCAGCGAGATCGAACGGACCGTTCAGGAGATGGAGTCCAGGGGCGTCCAGTTCCAGGACTACAACCTGCCGGATCTGAAGACCGAGAACCACATCTGCACAACGGATTCGCAGAAGTGCGCCTGGTTCACGGACACGGAGCGCAACATCCTCTGCGTCCACGAGAACATCACCACGGCGGCTGACTACCAGCTCTAGCCGGCAACGTCTCACCCAACAGCGTCCCGGCCTGCCCGGGGCGCTGTTCCATGCACCGCGCGGCGCCTCAGCCGGCCCCCGGACCGCCCGGGCGGGACCACGGCGTCACAGGGCGGGGCTGCAGCTCACCGCCCACGCTCAGGTCGACCCGCTCGTTGAAGAAACTGATGAGGCCGTGGATCTGGGCGGCGTCGAGGAACCGCCGGTCGTAACTCCACGCAAGGTTCCGGCCCTGCGCCGAGCCCGGGACGCTCCAATAACTGGCTTGGCCCTTGTACGGGCAGACGGTCCGCTTGGGGCTCTCCTGCAGCAGGTCCAGCCGCACGTCCGCGGGCGGGATGTAGTAGCGCACCGGGAGCATCGTTTCGTAGAGCAGCTGCGCGCCGCCGGTCTTGGCCAGCGTCACGCCGTCGAGCGCTACCTGCACCTCCACGGACGATGCGCGGATATCAACGCGGTGGAACGGATCCCGGGGGTGGCCGATGATCTCCTCATCGTCCTCGAGCCAGTCGAAGGCGGCAAAGTCCAGCACCACATAGCCGGCCAGGTCGGGGTCCTCGGGCCGGAACGCGCCGCGGGGAACGGTCGCCGCAGCCGTCACGACGTCGAGTTCCTCCCCGGCGCAGGTGTGGTTGCCAAACGCCGTCGTGGGGTCGAGGGACGTCGCGGCAGCACCCTGCCGGAGGGCGAAGGGGTGCTCCTCGGGAGAGCCCGCCGGCAGTGTCGGCACGCTGAGCCGGGCCAGCAGGTCCTGCTCCGGCACGGCAAAGACCGGGGTGATCCGCCGCGGTTCCCAGATCAGGCACGCCTGCTGTGTGTCGACGACGGCGGTCCGGCCGAGGCTCGCACGGATCCTTTTGGGAGTGGGCTCGTACCGGAGCCGGGGGAAAGTGCCCATGAGTACGTGGGAGAGTTTGGTGGCCATGCTCACAGCGTGGCCCGGGTGCGCGGCGCGGTCAATGGGATTCCGGTGGAGCCCCGGACCGCTCGACTAGCGGGGGACGTGGAGGCCGTGGAAGGCCATGGTGATGACGTCGTCGGCGAGTTTCTCGGGGGAGAGGGAACCCCCCGGCTTGTACCACTCGACGATCGAGTTGATCGTCCCGAAGAGCAGCCGGGTCACGGTGCGCGGGTCGATGTCCTGGCGGAGCGAGCCTTCGTCGCGGGCCGCCGAGATCAAGGCCGCCACCTTGTGGTCGAAGGTGCGCCGGCGTTCCATGGCGTTCCGCTCAATTTCGGTGTTGCCGCGCAGGCGCAGCAGCAACGTGACGAACGGGAGCCGGTCCACCAGCACCGAGATGGTTTCGCGAAGAACGAACTCAAGCCGCGCCTCGGCCGTGCCGGTCAGAGCCTGGGGCTGGTCCAGGATGGCTTCGAGCCCGCCCAGGGCGTGGTCCAGTGCCAGTTTCAGGAGGTCCCCCTTGGAGGGGACGTGGTGGTAGATGGCGGACTTGGAGATGCCCAAGTTTTCCGCGAGGATGCCCATGGAGGTGGCATCGTAGCCGTGGCGGTTGAAGACGTCCACGGCGATCACCAGCACCGACTGCTGGTCATAACCGGGACGGCCGCGTTTGGTGCTGCTTGCTGTGGTGGGCATACTCGCTAGTTTCTCATGAACGATCGGTCGGCCCGGCAGGTGTGGCTTAAGGGACACCCAGCCGGGCCGGCCGACGCGGGGGAGCGCGGAAAGGGGCTCAGGCCTTGGGGCGCATGTCGTAGATCCGGCGGAGCTTGCCGTTGGACCGCTCCAGGGAGCCGGGTTCGACGACGTCGACGGTGCAGGAGGAGCCGACGTGGATCTTGATTTGCTGCTGCAGGACCTTGGCCGCGGAGGCGACGCCCTCGACTGTGACGGACTCGCGGCGTTCGATCCTGACGGTCAACTGGTCCATCCGCTGGCCCTCGGGACGGGTGAGCTCCAGCTGGAAATGCGGGCTCAGCTCGGGGACCCGGAGTGCGATCTCCTCAATCTGGGAGGGGAACAGGTTCACGCCGCGAAGGATGATCATGTCATCGCTGCGGCCGGTGATGCGGCCCATGCGGCGGTGCGCGGGACGGGCGGTGCCGGGCAGCAGCCGGGTGAGGTCCTTCGTGCGGTACCGGATGATAGGCAGCGCTTCCTTGGTCAGGGACGTGAAGACCAGTTCGCCGTGTTCTCCATCGCCCAGGACCACTGAGGGATCGAAGGCGTCGATGATCTCGGGACGGAAGTGGTCCTCCCAGATGTGGCTGCCATCCTGGGTTTCCACGGCCTCGCCGGCGACGCCCGGGCCCATGACCTCGGAAAGCCCGTAAATGTCGCAGGCCTTGATGTTCATGGTCGCTTCGAGCTCATGGCGCATTTCCTCAGTCCACGGCTCTGCGCCCAGGACGGCGTACTTGAGCGAGGTGGAAGCCGGGTCGATGCCCTGCTTCATCATGGCGTCGGCGATGGTCAGCAGGTAGGTCGGGGTGGCCAGGATCGCATCCGGCTTGAAGTCCTGGATGAGGGTGATCTGGCGTTCGGTCTGGCCGCCGGAGATCGGAATGACTGTGCAGCCCAGGGCCTCGGCGCCGGCGTGGGCACCCATGCCGCCGGTGAAGAGGCCGTAGCCGTAAGCGTTGTGGACCTTCATGCCGGGGCGGACGCCGGAGGCGCGCAGCGAACGTGCCACGAGCTTGGCCCAGTCGGCGAGGTCCTGCTTGGTGTAGCCCACCACCGTGGCGCGGCCGGTGGTTCCCGAGCTCGCGTGGATGCGGGCCACCTCCTGCTGCGGTACGGCGAACATGCCGAAGGGGTACTCCAGTCGGAGGTCTTCTTTGGTGGTGAAGGGGAACTTGGCGAGGTCGGAGAGTTCGCGGAGGTCCGTGGGGTGGACGCCGTGCTCGTCGAACTTGCGCTTGTACAGGGGGACGCGGTCGTACGCGTAGGCCACGGTGTGCTGCAGGCGGCTGAGCTGCAAAGCCTCGAGCTCGTCGCGGGAGATGGTTTCTTCGCGGTCCAGGACAGCATCACTGGTGGGGGCGACGGTTTCTTGGGTCATCTGGGGTTCCCTGTTTCTTATTTCTTGGAGATGGTGCGGCTGCGGCCGCGGAACTCGGCGACGAGTTCCCACGCAGAGGCGTTGGTGGCTGTGTCGGTGGGGAGCTGGCCCGGGACCGTGGCGGGGTCCTGGCCGGCGGGTGCCGATCCCGGTGCCGTAGGCGTGCCCGCACCGGGATCGGCGGCGTAGATCTGGATGTCGTAGAGGCCGCTTCGTCCCGTGCTGGCGCGGCGGTTGGCGACGGCGGTCAAAACCTGGCCGCGGAAGGCCGGCTTGAGGAAATTGATGTCGACCCCGGACGCCACGGTGATGGTGGACTCGTCACCCGGCTCCGGGCTCGCAGGATTGCAGGCCAGCGCGAAGGCTGTGTCGCCGAAGGCAAAGATCATGCCGCCGTGGGCCATCCCGAATCCATTGAGCATTTCTTGCCGGAGCGTCATGCGGATCGTGGCATGCCCGTCATTCAGGGCCACCACGTCAATGCCCATCCACTCCGAGGCGTAGTCGTCCTTCAGGATGGGGTGGGTGTTCCCGGACATCGTCAGTTCAGCCATGCGTCATTGCCTCCAGCTTTATTTACCGAATGTTCATTAGGTAATCCCATTCGGGTGCCTTCTGTCAAGAGATGGCGACGCGGAGGCCCGGATTGTAGACACATTCCAGGGGGCAGCGGTGGGGGAGAATAAGGAGTCAGCCCCGTTGGAACGTCAGGTCCCAGGGTTCGCGGCCGCGCCCGGTCTGGGTCCATCCGTCGCGCTGAAGGCCGCTGACAAGCTCCTCCAGGCTGCGGGTCAGCCCCGGGGCCCAGGCCTCCTCGGGTGGCACCGGTGAGACCGGCGTCGGGGATGAGAACGTCGAACTTGAGTAACGGATTTCACCGCCCACACGGCCAATGAACCGAAGCTGAGTGCTTCCCGTCTGGGACGTGAGGGTGGTGAGGATGCGGGCCCACCAGGCCGTCCCGCCGACATCCTGCAGTTCAATCCGGCAAGTTTCCGCGTGATCCTCCATTCTCCCCACAGTGGCTGGCGGGAGGACGGCGGGCAAGAGGCCAAAGTCCTGCGGCCGGTGTCCGCGGCTACGTGGAGAAAGCGGTACAACAAGTGAAAGTATGGACGGACCGAGCACCACTCCGGCACAACCTAAGGGCGGACCATGGCCAAGGGGATTTACGTCAGCGCGACCACACCGGGATCCGGGAAGTCACTCGTAGCGTTGGGGCTGGCGGACACGCTGCACCGCCACGCGGACCGGATCGGTTTCTTCAAGCCTGTGGTCAACGGATCCGACCCCGCCGCCGACCCCATGGTGGCCCTGATGAAGTCCCGGTTCGACCTGGATGACCAGCGCTGCCGCGGGGGCCTGACCTTTGCCGAAGTCCGTGGACTCCTGGCCGAGGGGAACAGGGCCGAGATCGACGCCCGCTGCGTGGAGATGTTCGCCGAAATGTCACACCACGCCGACGTGGTGATCATCGAGGGAACCGACCTCACGGGCCAGGACGCCGCCGTCGAATTCGACCTCAATGCCCGCCTGGCCAACAACCTGGCCGCGTCCATCGTGGCCGTCGTGGGCGCCAAGGGACGGACTGTCGCGGAGGCGGCCGACGCCGTCGAGGTCGCCCGGAAGGAACTCCTCGCCGAACGCTGTTCGCTCCTGGCGATAATGGTGAACCGGGCCGACCCGGCGGACCTGGAGGCCATTGCGGCAGCCGTCCGTCCCGGCGCCTCGGGCCGGCCCGTGTACGTGCTGCCGGAGCTGGAGGCCATTGCCCGGCCCACCACCGGGGAGGTTGCCGCAGCTCTTGGCCTGGGCCAGGTGGCCGGCTTGCCGGACCTGGAACGTGACGTGCATTCGGTCAAGGTGGCCGCTATGAACGTGGCCAACTTCCTGCACGTGCTCGACGACGGCGCCCTGGTGATCGTTCCCGGTGACCGGGCCGACGTGCTGGTCGCCTGCCTGGCGTCGTCGTTTTCGCATGACTTCCCGGTCCCGTCGGCGCTCATTCTGACCGGTGGCCTGGCTCCGGATCCCACCATCTATTCGCTGCTGGCACAGGCACCGTTCCCCATCTTCGCCGCCCAGGATGACACCTATGTCACTGCCAAGCGGGTCTCTGAGGTGCGCAGCGAAATCTGGTCCGGGCATCGCCGCAAGGTGGCCTCTGCCCTGGGTTTGTGGGCCCGGCGGGTGGACGAGGCCGAACTGCTCGAACGGCTGCACCTGCCGCGGCCGGAACGGATGACGCCGCTGCGGTTCCTGCACGACCTCATCGAACGGGCCCGGCTGCAGCGCCGGCACATCGTGCTGCCCGAGGGGGAGGACGTGCGGATCCTGCGGGCCGCTGAAATCCTGCACCGCCGGGACGTGTGTGAGCTCACCATCCTGGGCAACGAGTCGGCGGTCCGGGAGCTGGCGTCCACCCAGGGCGTTGACCTCTCCGGCATGAATATCGTGGACCCGGCGACGTCGGAGCTGCGCCAGGAGTTTGCCCGGAAGTATGCGCAGCTGCGCGCGCACAAGGGTGTGGACCTCGCCCGGGCGCTGGAACTCATGCTGGACGGCAGCTACTTCGGTACCATGATGGTGCAGCTCGGCGTGGTGGACGGCATGGTTTCCGGCGCCGCGCACACCACGGCACACACCATCCGGCCGGCGCTGGAGTTCGTGAAGACGCGCGAGGGCGTGAAGATCGTCTCCTCAGTGTTCCTGATGCTGATGCCGGACCGGGTGCTGGTCTACGGCGACTGCGCGGTCAATCCCGATCCGAACGCCGAGCAGTTGGCGGACATCGCCCTGGCCTCCGCCGAGACTGCCGTGCAGTTCGGCGTGGAACCGCGCGTGGCCATGCTGTCCTACTCCACCGGCGGCTCGGGGACCGGCGAGGCGGTGGACAAAGTCCGGCAGGCCACCGAGATGGTCCGCACCCGCCGCCCGGATCTCGCCGTCGAGGGCCCCATCCAGTACGACGCGGCAGTGGACGCTGCGATCGCCCAGTCCAAAATGCCCGAATCGTCCGTCGCCGGGCAAGCCACGGTGTTCATCTTCCCGGACCTCAATACCGGCAACAACACCTACAAGGCGGTGCAGCAGTCCTCGGGGGCGGTCGCCGTCGGGCCCGTCCTCCAGGGGCTCCGGAAGCCCGTCAATGATCTCTCCCGCGGCTGCACCGTGGAGGACATCGTCAACACGGTGGCCATCACCGCGGTCCAGGCGCAGTCCGTGGGGCCGGCCGTGGAGCCGGCGCCCGCGGCTGCGCATGCCTAGCCAACCGTCTTCCGGGCAGCTGTTTCCCGGTTAGCTGTTTCCCGGCTCCACCGGGCTGTCCGGGTCTTCCTGCTCGGCAGGTTCGTCAGCCAAGCCTGCCGGTGTGAGGTCCAGGTCCGCCAGGTTCTCAGGGGGCTGGGGCGCTTCTCCGACCTCGGCGGCCTTGAGGTTCCCCGTGTCGTCCAGGGCCGGGTTGGCGCCCTCGACGCCGGTGGGATCTGTTGAACCGGACGTGCTGGGCTCGGTGCCCTCCGGCTCGGTGCCCTCCGGCTGGGTTGCTTCGTCAGTCATGGAAATCCCTTCGTGAGTGTCCTGGTGGTCCGCCGACTCTAGGCGCCCGCCGGAGCTTTCGCAACGGATGCCCGCGCGTGCCGGTCCGGCAATTTATAGTGGGTCCCACGGAGTGCTCTGCCAGGCTCCGGCGAATGCCAAATCCGGCGCACCCTCCGGGGTCGGCGCAGCAGCCAAGGCGTAGGAGGCCCCATGCTCGTGCTCGTTATCAACTCAGGCTCGTCCTCGCTGAAGTACCAGGTCCGCGATGTTGGAGCCGGCAGCGTGCTCGCCGAGGGACTGGTCGAGAAGATCGGAATGGGCACCGGCGGCGGCGGCGACGGCCAGATCGAGGGTCCCCGCGACCACGCCGAGGCGCTGGAGCAGGTGGATGAGGAGATCCATGCGGCCCTGGGCGGCCGGGTGCTCGACGCTGTGGGGCACCGGGTGGTGCACGGCGGCGAGCGATTCTCCGCCCCGGTCCTGATCAACAACGAGATCACCCGGGCCATTGAGCGGCTGAACCCGCTGGCGCCCCTGCACAACCCCGCGAACGTGCTGGGCATCCGGGCAATCTCGAAGAAGTGGCCGGACATGCCGCAGGTGGCCGTGTTCGACACCGCCTTCCACCGCACCCTCCCGGAGCACGCCTGGCGCTACGCGGTGCCGGATGAGCTGTATACCAATCACGGGATCCGCCGCTACGGCTTCCACGGCACCTCGCACGAGTTCGTCGCGCACCGGGCGGCAGCGCTGCTGGATGTTCCGGGAGAGGAGTTCGACGCCGTCATCGCCCACCTGGGCAACGGAGCCTCCGTCACGGCGATCCGCGGCGGGCAGTCTGTAGACACCTCGATGGGCTTCACCCCGCTGGAGGGTCTGGTGATGGGCACCCGATCCGGTGACCTGGACCCGTCCATCCTGGTGTTCCTCGGCCGGGCCGGCTGGTCCCCGGAGGATCTCGACGCGATGCTGAACCGGCAGTCCGGGCTCAAGGGCCTGGCCGGCAGCAACGACATGCGCACGGTGGTGGACGCCGCGGACGCCGGGGACGCCAAAGCGGCCATGGCGCTCGCCGTGGCGTCCTACCGGCTCGCAAAGTACATCGGCGGCTACCACGTGGCCGTCGGCGGGGCGAAGGCGCTGGTGTTCACCGCCGGAATCGGGGAGAACTCGCATCGGTTCCGTGCCCTCGTCGCGGCGCGGCTCGCTGCCCTCGGCGTGGAGCTCGACGCCGGCCTGAACAGCGAACGCTCCAAGGAACCCCGGGTGATTTCCTCGGCCTCCTCGGCCATTCCCGTCCTCGTGGTGCCCACGGACGAGGAGCGTGCCATCGCCGAGGCCACGGCCGCCGTCGTCACCGGCTCACCCGCCGCTCCTTAACGGCCCTTTTGCGGTCCGGAACGGCACGTGTGGACCAACCAATGGGTAGCGTGGGGGCCATGACGGAACTGAACCTGCCCCTGCGCACCGAACGGCTGGTGTTGCGCCGCTTCGAGGCCGCGGACCTGGACCCATACTTCGCTTACCACTCGTTGCCCGAGACCGCCCGGTTCCTGCCCGGGGAGGCGAAGAGCTACACCAAGTCCATGGAGTCCGTGGGCAAGTACGCCAACTTCGTCTTCGAGAAGGAGGGCGACTGGATCTGCCTGGCCATCGAGGCCGCAGACTCGCCCCGGCTGCTCGGCGAGGTGGTGCTGAAATGGCTGCCCGGCTGCGGCCAGGCCGAGATCGGCTGGAGCCTGGCCCCGGAGGCCCGCGGCAAGGGCATCGCGTCCGAGGCCGCCGGGGCTTTGCTGACGCTGGGCTTCGGGGAGCTCGGCTTCCACCGGATCAACGCCAAGCTCGATGCGCTCAACACGGCCTCCGCGGCGCTGTGCGAACGCCTCGGCATGCGGCTGGAATCCACCCAGGTGGATAAGTGGCACTACAAGGGCCAGTGGGCCACGGAAGTGGTCTACGCACTCCTCTCGGATGAGTGGATTGCCCGGCAGCCAGCCAAAGACTCTACGGACTGACGGCCTGCCCGTGCAGGGCCCACCGGTTCGCCCCGGATGGCCGCTAAGGGCGTCCCATAGCGGCCATCTTCGGCGAACAGGCGCCCGAAACACACTCCGGCCAAGGAGCGCCGGCGAAAGAGTCTGCCCCCGGCTCCGGGGCCCCGAAGGCCCAAGCTCTCACGGCTTCGGCCGCCGAGACGACCTAAGGTGCCGGCGGGGCCGTGGCTTTCGGTGCCGGCGGGGCTGTGGCTTTCGGTGCCGGCGGGGCTGTGGCTTTCGGTGCCGGCGGGGCCGTGTTTGTTGGGTCCGGCGACGGCGTGGCCGGAGCCGGTGCGGTGGCCGTTCCTGCGGACTCCGTGGTCCGCGGCTCCGCGCTCGCCGGGGACGTGGCGGCCGGGGTCGTGGCGGCCGGGTCCTGACCGGCGGGAACGGTGGCCGCGGTCCCGCCTGGCGTGGCGGGCGGCGCAGGGTCAGCAGGGCCGGGGGTCGCCGTCGGGCTCGGTCCCGGCGAGCTGCCTGTGGTGGCGGGAGCCGTGCCGGACGAAACACCCGGTGTGGCGCTGGGGTCGCTCTTGATGACGTCCATGATTTGAACCTTGAAGGCGTCCAGTCGCCCCTGGATCTCCGAGAGCGGCACATTCTGCAGATTCCGGCCGTATTCCGCGATCTGCTGCCAGAGCTCATTGAGCCGGGCCAAGCCGTCGGCGCTCATCGGCCCGTCCAGGGTGAGGACCAACTGGCTCGCCAGGGCGTAGGTCAGACACCGGACGCAGTTGTAGTTCGCGGCTGCAGACAGATTCTCCGGAACGATCACGTCGGTCTGGCCCACGATCAGCACCACCTGGAACCCCACCGCGACGGCGGCGCAGTCCGCGCAGTTGGCGAAGGCGTAGGCCTCGTTCCGGGTGGTGACATCCGTCCCGTCGTCGGCCCAGACCAGTGCGAAGGCGACGTCGTAGACAACGGAACCGTCGGTGGTGTTGACGGCGAGCGACTGGTTGCCGTCCTCCTCCGGCGCGGCCGGCTGGTCGAAGGGGAACACCCACGACGGCGCCGTCGTCCCGGCAGACCCGGCAGTACCGGCAGTACCGGCGTCCCGCGGCACCAGCACCATGCTGAGTTGCGGTTCCTCCCGGGTGGGCTTCTTGGCGCCGGCGGACCAGAGCGCGACGGTCCGGCCGGCCCGGCCTTCCCGTATCCCGGTGGCGGTGCTTGCCGGGAAGATCGCGGTGGTGGCGTCGGCCAGCGTGCCCCGCTCATACGGCTGGACGGGACGGTAGCTTTCGGCGCCGGGCCACCACGCCCAGGCGAGCCCGGCGGTGACAGCTGCAACGGCCACGAGGGCGGTTGCACGGTGCAGGGCCTTACCCCGGGTCTTCAGCCAGAGGGCGGCGAACAGTTGGCGTCCCAGGCGGAACAGGATGAAGAAGACGCCGGCGACGGGCAGTGCAACGGCGGCGATCGCCAGGATCCGCACGGCGGCGTCGACCATGTCCCCGCCGGCGAGGCTGTGGTTGAACATGGCGTACTGTTTTTGCCCGCTGTCCCATGCGGTTCCGAGGAGCCGCGGCACGGACAGCACCATCATGACCAGGCTGAAGACCAGCAGGGGAACTGTGATGAGTACCCACGCGGTCACCACGGCGCGGGCCCACGGCTGGAGGACCTGCGCTTCCGGATCTTTCGGGCGCCACGGCAGGAGGCTCAGCAGGGTCGGCTTGATCCGCTGGAACAGGTCCGGGACCCCGGCGGCGTCCGCGAGGATGTGGTAGCCGTCGAAGCGGACCAGCGGCATCAGCTGTCGGACCATCTGAAGCACCTGGGTCACGACGACGAGCAGCAGCGCATCAAAGCCGGTGGCCCACCAAATGCCCATGATGGCGACAGCGACGATCGCGTTGAAGTACAGGCCACCGAGGTCGGTCCGGATGCGCCCGGCCCGGCCCAGCCGGTAGGAATCGGTGACGTCGGTAAAGAACGCGGGCCAGATCAGGTAGAGGCCGGTGCCCATCGCTCCCGGGGTCGCTCCGCCGCGGCGGGCTGCCGCAGCGTGCCCGAACTCGTGGAAGCCGGCGGACAGCACGGTCACGGCCAGGATCAGCAGCACCAGTCCCGGGTTGGCGAAGGCCTCGTGCGTGGCCGAAGCCAGGCCCTTCACCATCAGCACCCACCAGCAGCTGGCGAGGAACGCCGCGGTGACAAGGACCACGATCAGCGGGTTGAAAAGCGCCGCGAAGGGCGCCGTGATCCGGCGGGTGCGGTCCGGGTCGCTGACGGTGTAGCGGAACTTCATCCCCAGCAGCGGGTCGGCCTTGCGCACCTCGGGCTGGGAGCCGTCGGCCAGCTGGAGCAGTCCCAGCGGCAGCAGCTGTGAGTCGATCAGGGTCCGGACGTTGTCAGCGCTGACCTGCCGGCCGGACCCGGTGCTGGCGTGGTTGGCGATCTCCTCCATCCCGCGGGTGCCGTCCATCGCCTCGAGGACCAGGTACAGCAACCGGGTCAGCTGGAGGGTTTGGCCGTCGGCGCGGCGGACCAGGGAGGGTGCCTCGCGGTAACCGGAGCCCTGTGTTTCGCCGAGCAGCTGGACGCCGTCGGCCCGGACCGGGACCTTCAGCGTGCCGGCCGCGGACGACGGCACAGCGGCGACCGGCGGGCCGTCCGGGAAGGACGGCCCGCCGTGCGGAATGCTCATCCCGGGAACTACTGCCGGAGGTCGGACTGCTGGTCGGCCGTAGCCGTGGCTTCGCCCGCGATGTCCTGGTTGATGATGGCATCCTGCTGCGAGACGGCGAAAGCGTCGCTGTCGATCGAACCGATGTTGGCGGCGACGGCGGCATCGATCGGGGCGGCGACGTTGGCGTTGGCGGCCACGGCACCGTTGATCGGGGCGGCGATGTCCGCCGCGGCGTCCAGGTCCACGTTGACATTCAGCAGGTTGGAATTGAGGGCGCTGTTGACGTCGGTCGGCAGTGCGCTTTCCTCCGCCGTGACCTCCGTGGCGCCAGTGTCGGTGCCGTCGGTGCTGCCGGTGTCCTGCTCGATCGAGCTGTCCTGCGCGGATTCAGCCGTAGCATCGGCGTCAATGCCCTGGTTGATGATGACGCCCTGGTCTGAAAGCGCCTGGGCGTCCGAGCCGAAGGACAAGATGTTCGCCGAGGCCGCGGCATCGATCGGGGCGGCGACGTTGGCGTTGGCTGCGACGGCGAGGTCGATCGGCGCGGCCGCGTTGAGGCCGAGGTCAAGGTCGGCGTTGAGGTCCAGGACGGAGGCCACCTCCTTGTCCGGAAGTGCGGTGCCTGCCTCCGCCATCAGCTCGTCGTCGCTCAGCGGTGTCAATCCCTGTTCAGTGCTCACGAATAGCTCCAGTTCCGGCACGGTTTCTGCTGCCCCCAGTGAGCAGTTTCCAGACCGATGTGCCTCATGCGACTCAATAGTAAGCATGGTTAGCATCTATCCGGTAGACGGCTCCCGATATTTCGCCAGGGCTGTCACCGGCCTGTGACCAGCCACAACACCCGCGGAGCCGCTGAGCTCCCAAAACCCAGCCCGTCGGCGAGAGAGTAACAGCGGGAAAACTTCGGTCTTTCTGAACCTCGAAAGGTGCTTCTTTCAGCCGGTGAAACAGTGCGTCAACACCACGATTCTCCCAGCTCAGAAGCGCTTTTCCTCGTCTAAGGCGCGCTGAGGCGGCCACCCCCGCGCGCACCCTGCGCTGGGGTTTGTGCCGTCCTTTGATGGAGCGCCGGGGGCGTTTCTGCTAGCGTCCTTTTGTATGAGGGCCGTGCGCTTTTCGCCCACGATGGAGATCGAGGCCGAACGGGAAGCCGAGTTGACCCGGGAGATCCTGGAGCGGATGGCGGCCGCGCAAACGGCGAACTCCGACAGGCACCGCCACGCGATTCGCGATGCGCATGCCAAGAGCCACGCCATTCTGAAGGCGACTCTGAGGATGCACGAGAAGTTGGCACCGGAACCCGCCCAGGGGATCTTCGCGAATCCCGGTTCGTTCCCGGCAGTGGTCCGTCTGTCGTCGTCGCCGGGCGACATCCATCCGGATCGGGTTCCCGCACCGCGTGGGTTCGCGACGAAGGTCATCGGGGTGCCGGGCGAACGGCTGCTGCCGGCCCTGGGCGGCCACAACCAGGACTTTTTGATGGTCAATTTTCCGGTGCTCGCCTTCGGAACGATCGGCAAGTACCAGCAGATGCTGACGCTGCTGGAGAAAAACGCCGCGGCTCCGGACTTTTTCCAGCGGATCGTGGCCGGAACCGCCCGCCTCGCCGAGGGAGCCGTGCAGGCGGTCGGCGCCACCCCGAACGCGGCACTGCAGGGCATGGCCAGAGACAACAACAACATGCTGGGAGAGACCTACCGCAGGACGGCCACACTCCCGCGCGTCGCAACTACGGCGACGACATCCTGTCTTTCAATCCGTGGAACGGCGTGCAGGCACACCAGCCGCTCGGGTCGATCATGCGCATCCGCAAGCCGGCCTATGAGCGCTCGAGCGCGTTCCGGCACGAACAGAACGCGCTCGACCGGATCGAACCCGATTCCCTGGAACAAATCCCTGATTGAACCCGCCACTAAGACAAGGGAGCCCCATCATGGCCGACCACGAAGACCCACGTCTGCAGGACGAGAAGAAGTTTGATGAGATCCGGCGTCGTGTCGCGGAAGTCGCGAAAGATGCGCCGCCGCTGGCCAGGATCGCGCTCGAAGCCATGGTCCGCAAGCACAATCCGGACCTGAAGGGCACCGCCGAGTCTGCGGGCCGGGTGGGCATGCGATCGGGCAAGGTCTCGGAACTGACGGTCATCGTCGACCTGAAGCCCGGTGGTGCCCAGCGGCTTCAAAGGATCTTCGATTTGACCAAGGGCAACATGGACGGCGCGCAGCGGGTCTCAACGCTGCACGACATGCGTTTCGTTTTCATCGACGACAACACCCGCATCCTGTTCGCGACCGCCTACGACGGGGACTGGGACAGTTACATCAGTGATTTCGCCACCAAGATCCCGGAGCTTATGGATCTGCTGTTTCAGAACGTCGAGGGCTGGCCCGGCATCTCCAGCCCGACCGTCAAGGATTTCATCGCCGGACACCAGATCAACGCCGCCGGCTGGTTCGTCGCCAATCCTCAGGTGACGGTGGTCGATGTCCGACGGATGCAACGCACCGAACACGCCCTCGACACGTTCTTCGATGCCATGACCGGACGCGACGATCTTGATCCCAAGACGGCGGCAGCGATGAAGTCGCTGACCGACGCGATTTCGACACCGGAGGCGGTGGACTACTGAGATGGCCGGACTGGCTAGATTCAGGGCACGGTTCCGGCGCGAGCGCGTGCGCCTTGACCTCGGCGACATCCAGGCGATGATCCTGCGGTCGCGGCCGGAGCCCTACGTCGGCGCCCACGCGATGGTGCACATCGATGACGCCGCGGGCGGCCGTGACCTGATCGCCCGGCTGGCAGCGCACATCCCGTCGGCCAACGACTGGGCCGAGGACCGCAGCGCCTGGACCGGTGTGGCGATCAGCCACGACGGCCTGCAGGCCTTGGGTGTGCCCGACGACTCGCTCGCCAGCTTCCCCCTGCCGTTTCAGCAGGGCATGGCCGCCCGTGCAGAGCAACTCCACGACTACGGCATCGACGCGCCCGAGAACTGGGACGAGGCTTTCAGCCCCGGCACCTGCCACATCGCACTGACCATCTACGCCCAGGACCAGAATGCCCTGGACAAGGCGCTGGACACAGCAATGAGCGAACTGGAGCGCTCGACCGGCGTGACGCTGATTGGGGTCCATCGGTTCGGGGCGGACAAAGACGCGAAGAACCCGTTCGGTTATCGTGACTCGATCTCGCAGCCGACCGTTGCCGGCAGCGGAGTAGACGCACAGCCGGGGCAGGAGCGGGCGATCGCCGCGGGCGAGTTCATCCTTGGCGAGAACAGCGAAACCGGCGTTCCGCTAGGCACCCCCCAGCCGTCCGCGTTGGGCGACAACGGTTCGTATGTGGTGCTGCGTAAGTTCGTGAGCCGGGTCGGTGCCTTCAACGACTACCTCAGGTCGCAGGCCGAGGACGCCGAAAGCCAACATCAGCTCGGCGCCAAGATGTTCGGCCGCTGGCGCAGCGGCGCACCGCTGGTGCTCTCGCCCGATCACGACGACGAGGAACTGGGCGCAGATCCGCAGCGGAACAACAACTTCGACTTCAAACAGGACCCGAAGGGGCTGATGTGTCCCCATGCCAGTCACATGCGCCGCCTCAACCCGCGGGACAGTCCACTCACGATCTTGACCGACGTCAACATTCACCGCATCATCCGCAGATCTTCGACCTACGGCCCAAAGTGGACGCCGGAGGTGACCGCCGCCGATGATGCGCGAGAGGACCGCGGGCTGTATTTCATCTTCATCAGCGCGCGCGCCTTCGACACGATCGAATTCATGCAGCAGGAGTGGATCAACGGCGGCAATTTCGTCGACCTCGGGATCGAGTCGGACCCGATCGTCGGACGGCACGACGACACCAACAACTCCTTCACCATCCCCGCCGAACCCGCACGCAGGAAGGTCAGAGGGGTGACCACCTTCAACCGGATGGCAGGAGGGGAGTACATGTTCATGCCGTCGCTGACCGCGCTTCGCTGGATCGGCGCCCAGGGCTGGGCCCAAGTGAGCGGCCCACAGCGGCCGGCTTAGGTTGGCGAAACCCGGTCCTCGCGCGACGCTCCCGCCCAGTTGCCACTGCCCGCACCACCGGGGAACCGCGGCAACGCCCGGAAACACGCGGCTCCCCGTGGCTGAGCGGGCCTCCGGCTGCGAGCAACTGGGCTGGAGCGCCGGCATCCCGACGACGCAGCAGTCGATCCCACAGCAGTCGATCCCACAGAGGGGAGGGCCTACTTGAGCCCGGCCCCCGGAAGGAGTTCCGCGGCGCCCAGGGAGTCGGCGACGAAGGCGTAGTCCCACGCGCGTTCCTTCCACTGCACGTAGCGGCCTGACGCACCACCGTGGCCGCCCTCCATCTCGATCTTCATCACGATCGGCTCGCTGCCGGTGTTCAGTTCGCGCAGCCGCTGCACCCATTTGGCAGGCTCCACGTAGAGCACCCGCGTGTCGTTAAAGGAGGTGACCGCCGCGATCTTGGGGTAGTCCACCGCGCGGACGTTCTCGTACGGCGTGTAGGACTTCATGTACTCGTACACGTCCCGGTCGGTGATCGGGTTGCCCCATTCCTCCCATTCCAGCGCGGAGAGCGGCAGCTCGGGATCCAGGATGGTGGTCAGGGCGTCCACGAACGGGACGGCGGCCACGATCGCCGCGTACTTCTCCGGTGCCAGGTTGGCCACAGCGCCCATCAGGAGGCCGCCGGCGGAACCGCCCATGGCCGCTATCCGCGCCGGGTCCACCCAGCCGGATCCAGCCAGCCAGTCGGTGGCCGCGATGAAGTCCGTGAAGGTGTTCTTCTTGCGCAGCTTCTTGCCGTCGTCATACCAGCGCCGGCCCAGTTCCCCGCCGCCGCGGATGTGCGCGATCACAAACACGACGCCGCGGTCCAGCAGGGAGAGCCGGGCGATGCCGAAGCTGGGATCCATGCTCATCTCGTAGGAGCCGTAGCCGTAGACCAGCCCGGCCGCCGTGGAGTCGCACGCCACGGAGGCATGGCGCAGCACCGAGAGCGGGATGCGCGTCCCGTCGGACGCCACTGCCCACTCCCGTGTAGCGACGTAGTCCGCGGCGGAGTAGCCGCCCAGGACCGGGCTTTCCTTGCGCAGCAGCAACTCGCCGGCGGGCTGCTCCGCGGTGGGCAGTACAAAGTCGTAGACCCTCGACGGCGTGAAGTAGGAGGTGTAGCCCATCCGGATCACGGGGGCCTCGTAGTCGGAGCCGGCGACGCCCGCGGTGTACAGCTCCTCGTCAAACGCCGGCTCTACCGGGGCGCCCTGCGCCGGGGTGCCCAGCCCGGCCAGCGGCAGGACCTGCACCCGTTCGATCGTGTCCTTCCGGATGGAGACCACCAGGTGGGTGGAGGTGACCCCGGCCCCGTTGACGCGCACCTGGTCGGAATGGCCGACGACGCTAGTCCAGTGCTGCTCGGCCACCGGCTTGGCGAGCTCGGCCGGGTCCACGAGCGAGACCATCGAATTGATGGCGCCCTTGTTGTGGGTCAGCAGGATGGTTTCGGTCCGCGCCCCGGAGGCGTCGGCCAGAAGGAAAGGCTCGGCCTCGTAGAGGATGCGTTCGTCCCGGGAGATCACGGTGCGGAGTCCGGCCTCGAGGGCGTCGAAACGCAGCAGCCGGGTCTCGCTGAATTCGGAGCAGCCGATGCCCAGCACCAGGTGCCGCCGGTCGGCGGAGAGTTCGAAGCCAAGCCACATGGCGACGTCGTCCTCCTGGTAAATGACCTCGTCGGACTCGACGGGCGTGCCGAGCACGTGGGACTTCACCTGGTAGGGCCGCCAGGCGTCGTCCACCACGGTGTAGAAGATCCGCGTGCCGTCGGGGGAGAAGGAGATGCCGTAGAAAATGTTCTCGATCACGTCGGGAAGGAGCTCGCCGGTCCGCAGGTCCTTGATGCGCAGCGTGAACCGCTCGTCGCCGGCGTTGTCCACGGCGTAGGCGTAGAGGGCCCCGTCGATGCTCACGGCGGCCCCGCCGACGGCGAAGAACGGTTGGCCCTCCGCCTCGATGTTGCCATCCAGCAGGATTTCCTCGCCTTCAATGCCGACGCCGACCTCGACGGCGGGAGGCGTCCAGTCCGCGACCCGGTGCCCGGTGTCCTGGGCCCGGACGCGGCACTGGATGCCGTATTCCTTCCCTTCCACCGAGCGGGTGTAATACCACCAGCCGTCCTTGCGGTTGGGAACGGAGAGGTCCGTCTCCTGGGTGCGGCCTTTGATTTCCTGGAAGATTGCCTCCCGCAGCGGCTCCTGGGACGCGGTAACGGCTTCCTGGTAAGCGTTCTCCGCTTGGAGCAATGCCACCACTTCCGCTGATTCCTTGTGCCGCAGCCACTCGTAGTTGTCCTCGAAGGCGTCGCCGTGGTGCGTGCGGACGGCGGGGATTTTCTTGGCAACGGGGGGCTGCGGGGAGGGCCGCACAGGAGTCTGGGTCATGGCACCAATCTACCGCCCCGACGGGGGCGGGATGCCCATAGCCAGCGCCGCCGCGGGCCCGGCCGCCGGGGTGGCCAGGTGATGAAAAGTCAGTTCCCGTTCTGTAGGTTGTTGGCGGCGATGTACTCGGGCAGCGTCCCGGCGGTCAGGGCGGCGGCGACCGCAGCGGTGGCTGCACGATCCTGCAGGACGATGGACTGGCCGTCGCTGCTGGTTCCGGTGCCGGCGGTGGGAAGAGTGAAAAACACGGCGTCGCCGGCCGGTGTGCTCCGCAGGCTGAAGGCCAGCCGTTCCAGCGTCTCCACTGTAAGACCGGGGTCCACGGTGACGTGGGGGAGGACGGTTGCCACCAGTTGCTTCACGGTGTTGCGGTCCGTCAGGCTACCCTCCGCGGCCATCTTGGCCATCGCAGCCTGGATAAACGCCTGCTGGTTCCGGACCCGCTGGTAGTCGCCGTCGGCGAACGCGTGGCGCTCGCGGACAAAGGCGAGGGCCTGGACGCCGTTGAGCCTGTTCACCCCCTGCGGAAAGGTCACGAAGTCATCGACTGTCCCCTGGAACGCCTGTTTGATGTCGACGTCGACACCGCCGAGCGCGTCGGTCAAAGCAGCGAAGCCCTGGAAGTCCAGCATCACCGTGTGGTCGATGTGCTGGCCCAGCAGCGACTCCACCGTCCGCGTCATGAGCGGCACGCCGCCCAGTTCGAGTCCGGCGTTGATCTTGGCGGCCGCGTGCCCGGGGATGTCCACCCAGAGGTCGCGCATGATGGAGATGCCGTAGACGTGCTGGCGGTCCGCCGGGAGGTGGATGAAGACGAGGGCGTCCCCGCGCTGGTCCGAGGCTGAGCCAGAGGCCGCGATGGCCCGTTCGTTTACCCGGCTGTCGCTGCCGATCAGGAGAATGTTGAGGGCGTCGGGCGGCGGATCCGGGGTCGGCGTGGGGGCGGGCGGTGTCTCCTGTGCCGGGGCGGAGGTTTGCGCCGGGGCGGCGGTTTCGGTGCGCGGCCGGCTCAGCAGGAACGCGGCAAGGGCCACGGCGAGAACCACCAGCCCGGCAGTGACGGCGATGGCAATGGTGCGACGGCGGTTCCTCCCACCGGATGCCGCGGCAGGGCCGGCGGCGGCGTCAGCTGGTTCCGGAGTGGTTCCCATGGCCGGACACTACCACCGCGACCAATTCAATCGGACGGGTACAAGGACACGTGTGGAAGCCGGCGGCCAGCTCAGCTGTGCTGGCGCGCGAACCGCAAGGGCCTTTTCACACCCGTGCCGGCGTCCCGAGGCCTTTCCGGCTCATGACGCCCCAGTCCTTGCTGCCCCGGGCGTAGCGCCATAGGCCGAGCAGCCGCCAGTAAACGGTGAGCTGGCGGTAGCCGACGCCCTCCACGACACTCCAGAAAAGCAGCAGCAGCAGGTCGGACCACCGTTGGTACCGCCGGTACGTCAATTCCTCCAGCGCGATGACCGCCACGTTCAACAGCACCCCCCAGCCATAAGCCACCGCCAGAAACAACGCGGCGAACGCCACATCGACCGCCCCGAGCATCAATCCCAGAGGCACCGCGACCAACCCCAGCGCCTCAACAACCGGACCCAGCAGCTCCACCACCACGTAGTAGGGGTAGACCACCACGCCCAGCGCACGGTATCGCGGATTGAACACCACACCCCGGTGCCGGCGCAGCACATCGGTCAGACCTCGGTGCCAACGGTCGCGCTGCCGTCCGAGCACCCGCCAGGACTCTGGAACCTCCGTCCACGCCACTGGGTCGGGTACAAAGTCCACCCGGCTCGCGGTCCCGCGGTCTTGGCCCCGGCGCCGCAGGTCTGCAATGAGTTCCATGTCCTCACCGACTGTGTCGTGAGTGTAGCCACCCACCTCCAGCACGGATTCCCGGCGAAACAGACCGAACGCGCCCGAGATGATCAGGTTCCCGCCGAGGTTATTCCAGCCCAGCCTTCCGAACAGGAACGAGCGGAGGTATTCGACGGTCTGGCAGCCTGCAAGCAGTCCCCGGGGAACCCTCGCGTCCAGTACGCGCCCGTGGGCCACCGTGGAACCATTGGCAACACGGATGGTACCGCCCGCGGCCACCACGTTCTCGTCGGTCAGGAAAGGCCGGACGATCCGCAGCAACGCATCGGGTTCGATCAGGGTGTCGGCGTCGATGGCGCACACGAGTTCGCCGGTTGCGCAGTTGAGGCCCGCGTTGAGGGCGTCGGCTTTCCCGCCGTTCTCTTTGTCCACCACCAGCAGTTGGGGATGGATTTTTGAGCGGTAGAGGCCGCGGACCGGCTGGGACTGCACCTGGTTGCGGAAAATCGGGTGGATTGGGTACAGGTCGAAGGTGCGGATGAGTACGTCGAGGGTCGAGTCTCCGGAGCCGTCATTGATGAGCACTACCTCCAGCGCCGGGTACTGGAGCATCATCAGCGCGTGGACGCTTTCAGCCACGTTCGCTTCCTCGTTGTACGCGGGCGCGAGGGCGCTGATGGTCGGTGTCACGGCGGACCCGAGCAGGCCCGCCCTGTCTTCTTGCCATACCCGCTGCCTGTGACGGCGCATGGCCGCCGTGGCGCTGATCAAAAGGGCGGTCTGGCAACCGTTGACCACAATGAAATAGGCGAACACCGCCCAGGCAAAACCTGCCAGGACCGTGGTGACGAAGTCGAGGATCATGTGATCTCCTGCTTGTTATCGGCGAACTCTTCCGGCGTGACCGGTTCCGGGGCCCGGTAGCCAGGGCTGGCGCGGTCCAGTACCTGCCGGGCCATGTCCTGCGCGAACCGGTCCGTGCTATGAAGTGCCCGCTGAAGGTACAGCTGACCGGGGGTGCCGAGCCGGGCGAGCGCCAGGCCGGCTGCGCGGCGCACTTCCCAGGCTGGATCGCCCAGCCTCTCGGCGAGCAGGGGTGAGCTTGGCCAGTGCCCCATGCCGCCCAACCCGTCCGCAGCCGTGGCCCGTACCGCGGCCGCGGGGTCAGTGAGGGACCCTTCCAGCGCCTCGACGCCGTCGGTTCCGCCACCGGAAGCGATCACCTGAGCGACGGCGGCCCGAACCGCTGGATCACTGTGATGCCGGTGCGCCAGCGCCGGACCCGTCAGGGTGGAGTCGTGGACGCGGGAGGCGATGCGGAGCACGGTTGCCAAGGAGGCCGGGGCCTCTTCGGCCAAGTGGCTGATGAGTGCGGGCACAGCATGGCTGCCCATCCGGATCAGGGCGCCTTGGGCAGTTATCCGGCAGGCGAGAGCCTCGTCGCTGAGCATCCGGACCAGCCTGGCGGTAACGTGCGGGCTTGGATGGTTCGCCGCGCCGGCGGCCGCGGCGCTGCGCACTTCCGGACGGGGGTCATCGAGCAATCGGGGGAAGGTGGCCTCGCCGGCGCCCAGGATGAGCAGCAACCGGACGCCCTGGAGGCGGCGGGGCCATCGGGCGCTGGTGCACCAGCGCGCGGAGCGCTGCGCCAGCTCCGCGTACGCGGGCAGCTCGGCAAGTCGTGCCCGGCCCACGTCGTCGACGCTGCGCGTTGCTTGGGCTACTACTTCGATTGCCTTGTCCAGCGGAAGCCTTGGAAGGGCAGGACACTCCGGGTCGCCGCCCAGAACCCGGGCCAAAGTGTCGATACTGACACGCACTGCGGGCCGCAGCCGCGCGGCGCGGACCCGTTCGAACACAGCATGGCCGAGGATGAGGCTCAGCCCGGCACCGAGGATCACGGCTTCGGCGAGCAGAACACCGGTCAGAAAGTCGTGCAGCTGCATGTCACTCTCCCAGTGCCCGGCGTACGCGTTGCATCAACACCGGCAGGCTGAACGGTTTGGCGACGTGGTCGAATGCACCCAGTTCCAAGGCATTGACGATCTCCGTCTCGCTGGAGTGCGCGGTCAGCATGATCACGCGCGTACCAGCAAGGTGGCCCGTGCTCGCCATCTGCCGCAGCACACCGAACCCGTTGAGGACAGGCAGGTCGACGTCGAGCAGGACGACGCGCGGCCGCAGCGCGGGCGGGCTGCCCGTCAGCTCGCCCGCTGCAGCCTGCCCGTCGGTGAAGAGCCGCAGCCGGTAGCCGCGCGTCGTCAAGGCATGCCTGAGCAGCTCCGCGAGCAGCGGATCGTCTTCAACGACCGCAACGTCCACATCGTAATCGGCGGCATCATTTTTGGCCGCGGGCCTGGCGGCCCGGCCGGCCGCAAGCGCAGCCGCGTCAGGACCTGCCAGCACTGCGGCCCGGAGCGCCCGCGTGCGTTTCAGCCGGTTCAGGACACGCCCCGCCAGGTCGGTGCCGACGAATGGCCGTGCCATGACGTCGTCCGCGCCGGCGTTGAAGAGGGCGGCCACGGTGGCCGCATCGTCGTCCGCCGTCAACAGGAGCACCGGCAGGGTTGCCCATCTTACGTCGCTGCGGAGTACCCGGCACAGTTCCGCTCCGCCGGCCCCGGGCAGACCCGATTCGAGGATCACCAGGTCCGGTTGCTTCTCCTCCAACACTTCCCAAAACTGCGCCGGGTCCGTCAGCCCCACCACGCCCAGCCCCGCGTCCTCCAGGGCGGCTCGCACCGAGGACACGCCAGCCGGCACGTGGTCGAGGATCAGCGCTGTGCTTTCGGGGGAACGGGGAGGTGCAAGCAGGTCCTGAACCGCGCTGAACAGCTCATCGGCGGACGCCTCAGCGCTGAGGAATCCTAGGGCTCCCGCGCGCGCCGCAGAAACCCGGTCGCAGGGTGCGTCGGACGGCGTCAGAGCCAGCGAGGGAACGGGAGGATCCAGCGCGGCCAGGCGCGCTATCAGGTCAAGGCTGCCATCACCCTCCCGAAGGTCGATCAGTGCGGCAACGGGCGGGGGCCCCTCCTGCGGCAGCCAGCTGTGTGTACCGATGGTCACGGAGTGGAAACCGCGGTCGGTGGCAGCCGCTGCCAACTGATTCCGGCGCCCCCGGCCGGTCACCGCGATGGCCAAAAGGGCAGCCGCGGTGGTGGCAGCAGCAGACTGGCCCGCCGGGATTGCCGGTCCTGACTTCGAAGAGTGGTCCACCGTGGCGTCCGCAGCGGGCGCCGGGTCTTGGCTAAGGTCTCCCCGGAGGGTCACCACCGCGTCAGTGGCTACAAGGGTCCGGTCAAAGGGGATAGGGCTCGTTCCCGCCAGGATCCCCTCCAGCGTGCGGGCCGCCTCGGAAGCCCGCCCGAAGCCGAAGGTGCCGGCGGCACCGGCGAGCTTGTGGGCCTGAGCTTCGGCGGCAACGCGGTCCTCCGGGGACAACCGCCCTTCAACGATGCCCGCCACCGCATCCTCGAGCGCAGCCACGCGGGCCAGCACCTCATCGCGGTTGTTGTTCCAGATGGTCCTGATCACCGACGTCGGGTCAATCCTGACGCCTGGCTGTGCGCCGTTCATGATTTCCAGCCCAGAATGCCCGCTATCTGGTCACACAGCGTCATGGGGTCGAAGGGTTTCGGGAGCATGCCGGCTACTCCAAGAGCGGCAAACCGGCTGCGGTCGGCCGCCTGGGTCTTTGCAGTCAGGAGGATGACCGGCACGTCGCGCGTTTCCGGGTGCTCCTGCAGCAGGGCAAAGGTGCCCGGCCCGTCCAACCCGGGCATCATGACGTCCAGCACGATTGCATCCGGCGGACTGGTGCGCGCCTTCTTGAGGCCTTCCAGCCCGGAGGCAGCTGTTTCGACGTCGTATCCGCCCACCATTTCGAGCACGGTGCGGGCAACTTCCCGGATGCTTGGGTCGTCGTCAATCAGGAGGATGCTTCGGGGGCTATCCATGGGTCACTACCTTTGCGTCATCGGTCAGATGACCGAGCAGGTTCATCACGTACTGTTCGAACTCATCCGGGGTGACCCGTCCCTTGGTAAAGAACCCGGTTTTCCCGAGACGCAACCGTTTCCGGTCCGACTCGCTGAGGTCACGGGCGCTGTAAACAGCCAACGGCACACTGCTCAGGCGCGCGTCCCGGCGCAGCTGAGCCACCACCGCGAAACCGTCCTGGTCTGGCAGCTGAAGGTCAAGCACCACCAGGTCAGGGACGATGTGGGCGCACATCGCCAGGGCTTGCCGGGCGGTGGGCGCGTGATGGACCTCGATGCCTAGCTGGCGGAATCCCTCCGTCAGGACGGCGGCCAAACCCGCGTCGTCCTCCACGAGCAGCAACTTCGGTCCCATACCCCGCTTACCGAGGGCCTCTCCGACGGCGGTCAACAGCCCAGCCGTGTCCAATGGTTCGTCCACGCAAGTGAGATCGTCAGATTCAGCCAAAAACTTGTCACCGTCGAAGCTCAGGAGGACCACGGGGATGTCCCGGGTCCCGGGATGCTCGCGCAGGCCCACGACAGCCTCCCAGTTGGCCACCTTGGGGGTCCTTTGTTCGAGCAGGATGACGGAGGGGCCGTGCTGGAGCGACTCGTCGAGCAGCCTGGCGACGGAAGTCACCTCGATCGGTTCATAGCCGTGCGGCAGAAGCATCTCCACGATACGGGCCCGTACCGACGCGTCCTCGCTGCAGACAACGATCTTCGGCCCGCTGGGCGCCTCTGCCCCCGCCTCCAGGCCCACGGCGTAGGAGTCCGGCAACGTCATGGTGAGCGTTGCACCGCAGCCAGGGCCGCTTTCAGCCCAGATCCGGCCGCCGTGCTGTTCCGCGATGGTGCGGCAAATAGCCAGGCCCAGGCCCGTTCCGCCCTTCTCCCGGGCATCCGAGCCATCCACCTGTTGGAAACGGTCGAAGATCCGCTCCAGGTCTTCGGCGGGAATACCGCGGCCCTGGTCGCGGACTTCAATGGTGAGCCCGCCCGCCTCCATACGGACCACCAACCGGACCTCCGCACCGGCGGGCGAGAACTTGATGGCGTTGCTGAGCAGGTTGGTTATGGTCTGTTCGATTCGATCCGGGTCGACCAGGTGGACGGCGGGGCGGGCATCGAGCGTCAGGTGCACCCCGGCGCCGTCGGCCATGGACCGCATCACTTCCATGGACCGTTCAGCCAGGACGGCGATATCCGTTGCCTGGACCTCCAGGGCCACCTGGCCGGAATTGAGCCGCTCGATATCCAGGATGTCATTGATCAGGCGGACCAGACGGTCTGTGTTGTGGGCCGCGATATCCACCATCTGCTTTCCTCGGGGGTTCAGTTCGCCCAGCAGACCAGCCCGCAGCAGTCCCAATGCCCCGTGGATGGACGTCAGGGGCGTCCGCAGCTCATGGCCCACCACCGAGATGAACTCATTCTTGACCCGCTCAGCAGCGTGCCGTTCGCTGATATCGCGGATCGTGCAACTAAAAACGGAGTTCTCGCCGTCGGCGGTGGTCCAGGTGGTTACTTCAGCGGGAAAGGCCTGGCCCGAGCGGTGAAGCATCGGATGTTCAAAGTGCTCTGTAGGCTTCCGTGCTTCGTCAGATCCACTGGCCAGGCCGAGCAGCCGTTCAAAGGATCCCCGTTCCCCTGCCCCTAAGACCAGGGAAAGCAAAGGCTGGCCTATCGCCTCAGCCCGGGACCACCCGAACGTTTTCTCGGCCTGGCTGTTCCATTCGGTGACCAGTCCCGCCGCGCTGAACTGCAGGTAAGCCTCGCCTGCGGATTCCAGGATCCGCCGGGTCAGTTCCTCACTCCGCTGCACGGCCGCGAAGGCGGCATGCTGCTCTGTGATGTCCAGCAAGGTGCCCACCATGACCCGCGGAGCGCCGGGTTCATGGACTATCTCGCCCCGGCTATGGACCACCATCTGGGTACCGTCGGCGCGGCTGGAACGGCACACCACATCGAGGACGCCGCCTCCCTCGGCCACCCGCGCGCAGATCTCTGCGACGCGGTCATGATCCTCCGGATGCAGCGTCGCGAACCAGGTATTGGGGGATTCCTCACCGCTGCCGGGCTGCATTCCGTAAAGCTGGTAGAGCCCCCGCGACCATTTGACGGAATCAGACCCGAAATCCCATACCCAACTTCCCAGCCGGGCGATTTCCTCGGCGCTGGAAAGGCGGCTCTCGCTGAGCTGCAGGCTGCGTCCCTGCTCAAGCTGTGGCCGGAGGTCCCGCATGATTTCCGTGACGTAGTAGCCCGCCGGGAAGTTCTTGTCGAGATGCAGATGGGAGGCGACGTCCACGGGGATCGATTCTCCGGTGCGGGACAGCAGGGTGCGTTCTCCCCGCCACTGGCCGGCCCTGACGAGCGCCGTCATGTCCTCCTCCTCGATGCGGGCCAGCTCCTCGGAGGAGAACATGTCCTGGATGGTGTAGGCGCGGATGTCCTCGTCCGCTGCGATGCCGAGCATGCTGCGCCCGCTGGTGTTCATCCACTCCACCCCGCCATCGGACCGGCCCACGACGATCAAGTTGGGGCTGTCCTCCACGACGGACACCAGCCGGTCACGTTCAGCCTGTACACGGCGGTGCTGGGCGTCCGCGGCCCGGGGTCCGCGCAGATCGTGGACGGTGATCAGGGTGCCCAGGTATCTGCCGGCCTCAGTGAGGGGGCGGGAGGTGAAGCCGACGGGCAACGGCTTCTGGTTGACGCCGCCGAGGCAGAGATCACCATCTGCCGGTGCCATGCGGCCGACGGCGGCACACAACGCGCACCCGTCGGGGTTGCCTATCTCGCTGTTCTCTGTGGAGGTCCCGGAAGCGGCGTCCCCCACCATGCGGCTATGACACAGCGCACGGTGGTGATCCTGGCCCACCAGGGCGTCGGCCCGGTCAATGCCGATCAGCTCGCAGAGTAACTGGTTGACGAACATTATCCGGCCGGCTTTGTCCACGCCGTAAACGCCATCCGCGGCAGCATTAAGCACGCGCTGAACGCTCCTGCGCTCCGCGTCGGCAAAACGCCACGAAACAAGGCCGGCCACGCCAGCCACAAGAACGCACCCGCCGCGGACGAATGCTGTGGGGACACGTGAAAGAGTGCTGAGAATACGGATCACAAAATGATTATGTCGGATATCTTCAAAGCAAAATCGCACATAACTGCAAATCGCCCAAAATTACAGCTTTATAGGTAGAATTTCGCCCGCTACAAATTGGAATCTGTGCTGAACAGATTTCGGATTCGCCGGCGCCATCCGGTTACTTCAGGCGGGGCAGCGGCGGATTCAGCTGTGCTGGCGCGCGAACCGCAGGATGGCTTGGATAGCCGGGGCCAGCTGGTCCTCCATCTGGTCGTATACTTCCCGGCCGCGCCGATAGGGGTCCACCACGTCGTTGTCGGCGGCCTCCGGAACCAGCGCCAAATGCCGCACGGTGGCGACCTTGGCGGGGAGGTCCCGCCAGATCGCGGAAGGCTCGACGTCGGCCTGCTCGTGCCGCTGTTCCAGCGCCTGCAGCATCCGGGCAAATTCACGGATGGTGAAAGTCCGCTTCAGCACGGAGGCGTCCAGTTGCATCACCTCGCCGCGGTGCCTAGCCGTCACAGTCAGCACGAGGTCGGACTCTCGGAGGCTGCTGACTGTCAGCAGGCGGGCCGCGAAGCTTTCCGGAGTTCCGCCGTAGGCCCGGATGATCTCCGCAGACGGTGGCTGGATTGGCTCGCCCACCAACGCCCGGGTGCCGGCGCTGCTAACCACGAATGCGCCCGGCCTCACTTGGTCCAGGCCGGCCTGCAGCAGACGCTCGGCCACCGGCGAGCGGCAAATGTTGCCCGTACAAACGGTGAGGATGCGAACTGGTTGGGGCGATTCCACGGGAGGCCCTTCCGGAGAGGGACGGATCACTCTGATCCGGAGGCTCTAACTTAACACTTTGAGCGTGCCGTGGTTCCGCAGAAAGCCGGCGGACTACCCCGCCACAGGGCCGGTGTGCTTGACGCATCTCCAGCCTTCCGCATATCCTGAACGAACGGTCGGTAATTATTTATCGGAAATGCATAGGAGCAACCATGGCATCGCAGACCCTGCAGTCAGTGCCCGGAGAGCCAACAGTGGCACAGCACGAACAGAGCCTCGAAGAAGCGGCCCGGCGTGACGCTGACGGCCAGGCATACTTCGACAAAGTCATGGCGGATGATTCGCGGATCGAACCCCGCGACTGGATGCCCCCGGCGTACCGGAAGACCCTGTTGCGGCAGATTTCGCAGCACGCGCACTCGGAGATCATCGGCATGCAGCCGGAAGCCAACTGGATTTCCCGCGCCCCCAGCCTCAAGCGCAAGGCCATCCTCATGGCCAAAGTCCAGGACGAGGCCGGCCACGGACTGTATCTGTACTCCGCTGCCGAGACCCTGGGCCAGCCGCGCGATCAGATGATGCAGGACCTGATGGACGGCAAGGCCAAGTACTCCTCCATCTTCAATTACCCCGCCCGCACCTGGGCGGACATGGGCGCGATCGGCTGGATGGTCGACGGCGCCGCGATCGCCAACCAGGTGCCGCTCTGCCGTGCCTCCTTCGGTCCCTACGGACGCGCCATGGTCCGGGTCTGCAAGGAAGAATCCTTCCACCAGCGCCAGGGCTTCGAGATCCTGCTGGAACTCTCGCATGGCACGCCCGAGCAGAAGCAGATGGCCCAGGACGCCGTGAACCGCTGGTACGCCCCGGCCTTGATGATGTTCGGTCCGCCGGATGATGATTCGCCCAACTCCAAGCAGTCCATGGCCTGGAACATCAAACGCTTCAGCAACGATGAACTGCGCAACCGCTTCGTCGGCATGATGATGGAACAGGTCAAGGTCCTGGAGCTTACCCTCCCGGACAAGGACATCCGCTTCAACGAAGAGACCAAGAAGTGGGAGCACGGCCCCTTGGACTGGGAAGAGTTCCACGAAGTCCTCGCCGGCCGCGGCCCCTGCAACGCCCAGCGCCTGGAACGGCGCCGCGAAGCACACAATGACGGCACCTGGGTCCGCGAAGCCGCCGCTGCCTACGCGGAAAAGCAGGCCGCGAAGCAAGCAGAAAAGGAATTTGCAGCATGAGCCCCCACGGCAACCCGGAGTTCCCGGCCAGCACCGCAGACAGCGGCTCCCGCGCCCTTGACAATGCGGAAAACCAGTCCGCGGAGCGCGCAGCTGCGGCGCCCGCAGCCACCAAGGCCGTGACGGGTGAGCCCAGCTCAGCCAAGGCGCCCCGCCCCGCTGGTGTGACCGCCAACGTCTGGCCCATCTGGGAGGTCTTTGTCCGCTCCAGCCGCGGCCTCTCCCACGTCCACGCAGGATCCCTGCATGCTCCCGATGCTGCCATGGCACTGCGCAACGCCCGTGACCTCTACACCCGCCGCAACGAAGGCGTGTCCATCTGGGTTGTCCCGGCGGACGCGATCGCTTCCAGCGATCCGGACGCCAAGGGCTCGTTCTTCGAGTCGCCCCAAGGCAAGGACTACCGGCACGCGACGTATTACACCAAGAGCGAGGGCGTGAAGCACCTGTGAGCACTCTCGACGAAACCGCCGGCCACGGGGACCTCTCCGTCGGTATCAAGACCTCCGGTAACAGCGGCGAGGCAACGGCCAGCGCCACCCGCATCACCCCCGGCAACGCCCTCCGCCCCGAAGACATTGCCCTCGCCGTGAGCCGCGGCGCCGCGAAGCCGAGCGAGGACGCCGCCGAGTTTGCCCTGCGCCTCGGCGATGACGCCTTGATCCTCGCGCAGCGGCTGGGTCACTGGATTTCCCGGGCACCGGAGCTCGAGGAAGACATTGCCTTGGGCAACATCGCGCTGGACCAGTTGGGCCACGCCCGGTCCTTCCTCAGCTACGCCGGCGGCATGGACGGCCGAAGCGAGGATGACCTCGCCTACTTCCGCCGCGAGCATGAATTCCGCTCCGTGGAATTGTTCGAGCAGCCCAACGGCGACTTCGCTGTCACCATCGCCCGCCAGTTCGTGGTCAGCTACTACCAGTTCGAGCTCTACCGCCGGCTGACGCAGTCCACTGACGCCACCCTGGCCGGCATTTCCGCCAAAGCGGTCAAGGAAGTCGATTACCATCGCGACCACAGTGCCCAGTGGGTGCTGCGTCTTGCCCAGGGCACGGACGAGTCCCGGGAGAAAATGATCCACGGCTTCAAGGTCATCTGGCCCTACGTCGAGGAACTCTTCCGTGACGACGAGCTCACCGCCCGCCTTGCCGCCACCGGTGCCGCCGTCGAGCCCTCCAGCCTGCGCGCCGACTTCGACCGGCTCACCGGCGAGGTCCTCGCCGCGGCCGAACTCGATGTTCCCAACGTCCGGCCCGCTCCCGGCGGCGGACGCAGGGGGCTGCACTCGGAGCATCTCGGCTACCTCCTCGCCGAAATGCAGGTGCTCGCCCGCGAGTACCCCGGAGCAAGCTGGTAATCATGGCCGAGACGGACACCACGGCAGCCGAACAGAAGGCCTGGAACATCGCGGCCACGGTCTGCGATCCGGAAATCCCCGTTCTCACGGTCGCTGATCTGGGAATCCTCCGGAACGTCCAGCTGTTCGACGACGGCGGGCCGGTTCCCGCAGTCCAGATCACCATCACGCCCACCTACTCCGGGTGCCCCGCGATGGACGCCATCCGGGACGACCTCACCACGGTGTTCCAGGGCGCCGGCTACCCCCACGTCCGGGTGGAGCTGGTCCTGTCCCCGGCCTGGACCACGGACTGGATGAGCGAGGCCGGCAAGGCCAAATTGCAGGAATACGGCATCGCCCCGCCGTCCGGCCACTCAGCCGCAGTACGCCACGCGGGGCCGGTCCGCCTGTCTCTGGCCGTGAAATGCCCGCAGTGTTCATCGCTGCACACGAAGGAACTTACCCGCTTCGGTTCCACGTCCTGTAAGGCGCTGTATGTCTGCCAGGACTGCAAGGAACCGTTCGACTACTTCAAAGTTTTGTAAGGAACAGGTGCTCCATGACTATCGTTCGCCAGACCGCCGCTGAGACGGCGGCTGCCACCGGCCGCCGTCGCGCATCCTTCCACCCGCTGACGGTCGATGACGTCCGCCGGCTCACCGATGATGCGATCGAGGTGAGCTTCGGCGTTCCGGCTGAGCTCGCCGGCCAGTTCGATTACCTCCCGGGCCAGTACGTCGCCCTGCGCACTACCCTCCCGGACGAGAACGGGGAGCCGAAGGAAACCCGGCGCAGTTATTCGATCTGCGCCGAACCGCGGAGTTTCGCGGACGGCAGCAGCGAGATCCGCGTCGCGATCAAGAAGGACCTCGGCGGCCTGTTCTCCACCTGGGCCAACGCCGAGCTCAAACCCGGCGACGTCCTGGACGTGATGAGCCCGATGGGCGCGTTCGTGTCCCGGCACGGCCGGAACGGCAAAGAGCAGAACCTCATGAACTCTTTGAACCATCCGGAGGCCATGGCGGGTGAGCTGGCGGGGGAGCCCGGTTCCTTCGTCGCGATCGCCGCCGGGTCCGGGATCACCCCGGTCATCGCCATTGCCCGCACCCTGCTCGCGGCGCACCCGGAAACCCGCTTCGACCTGGTCTACGCCAACAAAGCCGCCATGGACGTGATGTTCCTCGAGGAACTCGCCGACCTGAAGGACAAGTACCCGGCCCGGCTCGCCCTTCACCATGTACTCTCCCGTGAACAACGGATCGCGCCGCTGCTCAGCGGCCGGATCGACGCCGAGAAACTGCAGGCCCTGCTGGGAACCGCCATCCACGCCGACGACGTCGATGAATGGTTCCTGTGCGGCCCGTTCGAGCTCGTCCAGCTCTGCCGGGACGCCCTCGCCGAGCGCGGCGTCAACCCGGAGCATGTCCGCTTCGAACTGTTCACCACCGGCAAGCCGGACCGCCCCGAGGGCAACATCGGCCGCCCGGTGGTGGTGGATGAATCACAGGCCGCCTACAAGATCACCTTCAAACTCGACGGCCTCCAAGGCGAAGTGGCCAGCCCCACGCACGCCCGCGAGTCAATCCTGAACGCCGCCCTGCGGGTCCGCCCGGACGTCCCGTTCGCGTGTGCCGGCGGCGTGTGCGGCACCTGCCGCGCCAAGGTGGTCACCGGTGCCGTCACCATGGACGAGAACTACGCTCTGGAGCAGGATGAGCTGGACAAGGGCTATGTGCTCACGTGCCAGTCCCATCCCACGACCCCGGAAGTCACCGTCGACTTCGACGTCTAAGCCGTTCCGCGTTCTTCCCGCCCTACCCCAGGAGCCCCATGATTTCCCTCACCATCGCCGACGGCATCGCCGAAGTGGTCCTAGACGCCCCGCACAAGCTCAACTCGCTGGACGAGCAGGGCCTCCGGGAGCTGTCGAAGGCGTACGACGACGCCGCTGCCGCCGTCACCCGCGGTGAGGTGCGGGCGCTGCTGCTCAGGGGCGTGGGGCGCGCTTTTTGCGCGGGCCGGGACATCGCCGGTGTGACGCCGGAGACCGACGACGTGCAGGGCTACCTGGGCGGGCTCCTGCAGCCGCTCTTGAAGAAGATGGCGGCGTTCCCGGCGCCCACCTTCGCGGCAGCCCAAGGCGCATGCCTGGGCGTGGGCCTTGGGCTGTTGCTGGCGACCGACGTGGTCTACGTAGCGGAGAACGCCAAATTCGGTTCCCCGTTCGCCAACCTGGGGGCCACCCTGGATTCGGGCGGCCACTGGTACTTCGCGGAACGCCTCGGCATGCACCGGACGCTGGATCTGATCTACACGGCCGAACTGATCAGCGGCGCGGACGCTGTGGCGCAGGGAATGTTCAGCCGGGCCATGCCCGCGGCGGACCTGCTGGAGAACACCCGGTCCATCGTGGCCAAAGCCGCCACGGGCGCTACCGGCGCGTTCACCGCCAGTAAGGAACTCGTAGCGCACATCCGGGACCAGCGGCTCGGCCTGTGGGAGTCCATGGTCGAGGAAAACGCCGAGCAGGCCCGCCTCTGCAGCACCGCGGATTACGCCGAGGGATTCCGGGCCTTCCAGGAAAAGCGGACCCCGGAGTTCAAGGGCCGGTGAGATCAGGCCGCGGGGTCATCGACCATGATGACGCTGTCGCGCAGTTCGCTCCAAAGCTCTGCTTCCGCAGGCAGATCAGCGGGGCAGACGAGGGTGAGTTCCATCAGGCCGTTGCTGGCGGGCATGGACCGCGCCGCGATCCGGTACACCAGATCCGTGCTGCTCTTGTTCTGGAACCGCAGTTCGGCTTCCTGGAGTTCAATCATTTGCCCGTTCGAGTTCCGCAGCTTGGTGTAGGACGAACCGGCCTCAGTCACCACCGATACCGGTGACCCAGCCAAGGTTTTGACGCCCTCGATCTCCGCTTTCATGGTGTCAGCGGTCGCTTGCTCGTCGGCTGTGGCGTCCCGGGGCGGCAGGATGGCCTGGTGGGTGGTGAAGATGCAGGGGTTCTCGCCGCTGCGGTACGTGATGGTTCCGCCCTTGACATTGGACATCTTCCAGCCCCCGGGTATTTTAATGGACCAGACCGGGGGCGAGGTGAAGTCCGCATCCTGGAAGAGGTACACGTCGTCGCCGCCGGAGGCTGCGGCGGAGGATCGGTCGGTGGCGGCCCCGCCGCCGGCCTCCGCAGGTCCCGAGCTTCGCGTGCTTTCAGTGGGCGCCGGAGCCGGCGCCGCTTCGTTCCCCTTGCCCGAAACGAGTCCGCCCAGGACCATGACCCCGGCAACGGCCAGCACCGCAGTTATTCCGATGCCGCCGGCAACCCAGCCCCAGACGGGGATACCGCCCTTGGGCGGCGGCGCCTGCCCGAACTGACCCGGTCCCGGCTGGCCGTACGGGCCCTGATAGGGGGCGCCGTACGGCGGCTGGCCGAAGTTGTCCTGGCCGGCGCGCGGAGGATAGGGCGGCTGGCCGCCTGCGGGCTGGTCCTGGTGCGGGGGATAGGGCGGCTGGCCGCCTGCGGGCTGGTCCTGGTGCGGGGGATAGGGCGGCTGGCCGTACGAGGTCTGGTCCGGGCCGGGTTGCCCCTGCTGGTTCTGCTGGGCCGGCTGCTGCCACCCGTTATTCTCCGGATGCCGTGGCACTCCGGGCTGCTGGTCGTTATTCAAGATGTCCCCCAAAATTAGTGAAAGCTGCAACCTGCAGTATGTCCGATAAAACCCGGTCCTGCCACGGGAAGGACGCCCGAAGGCCGGTTAACGGGATTCTGTTTATCGGGGCGTACTTGTAAGGTTCGGTTATGACCTTGGGGAAAACCATCAGAAAAGCCGTCATTCCTGCTGCCGGATTGGGGACGCGCTTTCTGCCCGCCACCAAGGCGATGCCAAAAGAGATGTTGCCGGTGGTGGACCAGCCGGCCATTCAGTACGTCGTCGAAGAGGCCGTCAAGGCAGGTCTGACAGACCTTTTGATGATCACCGGACGCCAGAAGCGCGCTTTGGAAGACCACTTCGACCGTGAACCGAACCTTGAGCGCACCCTGGAAGCCAAGGGCGACCTGGACCGCCTGGGGGCGGTCCAGCACGCTTCGAGCCTCGGACCCCTGCACTACGTCCGTCAGGGCGACCCCAGGGGCCTGGGGCACGCCGTGCTCTGCGCCCGCCAGCACGTGGGCGACGAACCCTTCGCTGTCCTGCTGGGTGATGATTTGATCGATGAGCGCGACGAACTCCTGAGCACCATGATCGAGGTGCAGGCCCGGACGGGCGGGTCCGTCATCGCCCTGATCGAAGTGGACCCCGCCGAAATCAGCGCCTACGGCTGCGCCGATGTCTCAGCCATTGACGGCGAAGGCCACGTACGCGTCAACCGTCTGGTGGAAAAGCCCTCAGTCGCCGATGCCCCTTCGAACCTGGCCGTCATAGGACGGTACGTCCTCCACCCGGCGGTCTTTGACGTGTTGGAGCAGACACCGCCCGGGCGAGGCGGCGAAATACAGCTCACCGACGCCCTGCAGAGCCTTGCCGCATCGGACGGCGAAGGCGCAGGCGTGTACGGGGTGATCTTCAAGGGCCGCCGCTACGACACAGGCGACAAGCTGAGCTACCTCAAGGCTGTCATCTCGATCGCTTCGGAGCGCGTGGAGTTCGGCGAAGAGCTCAAGGCCTGGATGAAGGCCTTCGTCAGCTGATATCAGGGCCCGTCCGGCGGGCAAGGAGTCTTTCCGCCAGGAAGAATCCCAGCAAGGCGCCTCCGGTGTTGGTGGCGACGTCGACCAGGCTCGGGTAGCGGTGCTGCAGAAACAGCAGTTGACCAAGTTCGACGCAAGCGGAGACCAAAGCGCCGCAGCCGGCAATTTGCCACCAGGTGCTGCGGAAACCGGCGGCGGCGGCAAATCCGGCGGGAACGAAAAGAAGAACGTTGGCGCTTGCTTCAAGCGTGTTGTAATCGATCCAGTCGGGCACTCCGGCCGCGTGCAACTGGGCCAGCGCCTGGCCCAGCAATCCCTGGGCCGGCGCATCCACAGGGGTGGGCCAGAACCCCACGACTGCCAGGGCGGCCAGATAGGCTGCGAGGACCCATCGCCACGGCTTACGCCCCCTCCGGTGTGTCATCCGCTGCTCGCCGTATCCTTCGTGCGGGTGTGGTGCATGGATCCCATCAATAGCACAGTCCGCTTGGGGTGGCGTGGCTACCGGGTGTCCACATCCTCGAACACCAGGAACGTCTGTGTGTCCAGGACGCCCGGCATGGACTGCAGCTGGTCGAAAATCACCCTTCGTAAATCAACGTTGTCCACCGCCCGCACCAGCAGGATGACATCGAAATCTCCACCCACGAGGGCGATGTGATGAACCTCCGGAATGGCACGGAGCAGTTCCCGCAGTTCCCGCCAGGAGTGCTGCCTGACCTTCAGGGTTACGTAGGCCGAGGACTTGAGGCCGGCCTTGATCGGATCCACCAGTGCCGTGAACTTCGTCAGCACGCCCTCTCCGGTCAGCCGCGCGATCCGCGTATATGCATGGGCGCGCGAGATATGGGCGTTCTCCGCGACCTGCGTAACGGACATCCGGCCATCCCGGGTCAGCTCGGCAATGATGTTCCGGTCCACGTCATCGAGAGGGACTGCCGCCTGGTCCGCCTCATCCGCTGCCATTCGTCTACAACCTCCGCCGGTAATCCAGCTCACACTGACAATTTGTCTCCCAGAATAGGCCATTTCTTTGGACATCTCCACGATTGCGGTGTCGGGTGGATACGAAACATCGTCCAGGCCCATACTTGGAACGAATAGTGGCTACAGAAGGACGGACCAATGACGATCTCCGCAGACTCCACTGCGCAGCTTCCTGCAGCAGCTGAGAAGGCACAAAACGCCGCCAGTGAGGCCGTGCGCAAGTTCGGCATCACTGTCGAGGACTACATGCTGCCGGCCCGGCACCCGATCCAGATGGTGGGCCCGGAAGGCACCCTGAACCCCCACACGGAACAGGGCGCCCAGCCCGGCCACGAGTACACCCTGCCCGGCGACGCCGAATTGCTGGCCGCCTACGAGCAGCTCGTCGTCGGCCGCCGCGTCAACGACCAAAACTCCGCGCTCGTCAGGCAGGGCCGCATGGCCGTTTACCCGTCCAGCCACGGGCAGGAGGCCTGCCAGGTCGCCGCCGCCTTGTGCCTCTCCGAGGGCGACTGGATGTTCCCCACCTACCGCGACTCTGTGGCCGTCATGGCCCGCGGCGTGGACCCCGTCCAGACCATGACGCTGTTCCGCGGCGACTGGCACGGCGGGTACGATCCCGCCAAGCACAAGGTTGGCATCCAGTGCACCCCGCTGACCACCCAGCTGCTGCACGGTGTCGGCGTGGCCCATGCCGCCAAGCTGCGCGGCGAGGATACGGTCGTCCTGGCCATGTGCGGCGACGGCGCCACCAGCGAGGGTGACTTCCACGAGGCGCTGAACTTCGCGGCCGTCTTCCACCTGCCGGTCGTGTTCTTTGTCCAGAACAACCAGTACGCCATCTCCGTACCGCTCGCACACCAGTCGGTAGCGCCGTCACTCGCGCACAAGGCCGTGGGCTACGGCATGGCCGGTGAACGGGTGGACGGGAACGACATCGTGGCCCTCCTCGCCGTGCTGGACCGCGCCGTCCAGCTCGCCCGCGAGGGGTCCGGGCCTCTGCTGGTCGAAGCGCACACCTACCGCATGCAGGCCCACACGAACGCCGACGACGCCACCCGCTACCGCCAGGACAGCGAAGTTGCCGAATGGGTGGCCAAGGATCCGCTGAGCCGGATGAAGACCTACCTCACGGACCGCGGACTCTTGGATGATGACCGGGCCGCACGCATTTCTGACCGGGCCGAAGCCGTGGCCGCCCAGCTCCGCGAGGGCCTCAGCGAGGACGTGCCCGTGGAACCGCAGGACCTCTTTACCTACGTTTTCTCCACGCCCACTCCCCAGCTAAAAGAACAATCCGCCTTGCTCGCCGACGAACTCGCCCGCGATGCAGCCTCGACGACGGAGTCAACACGATGAGCCCCACTATCACCACCTCCTCCGAAGCAAACGGCAACGTCAGTGCCGCCACGGCCCGGGCGGCCGCCAAAGCGGCAGCTGTTGCCGGGCAGACCGGACCGCAGACCGTGACCCTGGCCAAGGCGCTCAACACCGCCATGGCCGACGCCATGCACAAAGATGAGTCGGTCCTGGTCTTCGGCGAGGACGTCGGCATGCTGGGCGGCGTCTTCCGCATCACCGACGGCCTGACCAGGACCTTTGGAAAGGATCGCTGCTTCGACACCCCGCTGGCTGAATCCGGCATCGTGGGCATGGCCGTGGGCATGGCCATGAACGGCATGCGCCCGGTCATCGAGATGCAGTTCGATGCCTTCGCCTATCCGGCTTTCGAACAGATTGTCAGCCACGTCGCCAAGATGCACAACCGCACCAAGGGCACGGTGAAGCTGCCCATCGTCATCCGCGTCCCCTACGCCGGCGGTATCGGCGGGGTGGAGCACCACTGCGATTCCTCCGAGGCCTATTACGCCCACACCGCCGGCCTGAAAGTCTTCACTCCGGCCACCGTGGCCGACGGCTACCGGATGCTCCGGGAGGCCATTGACTCCGATGACCCGGTGATGTTCATGGAGCCCAAGAAGCTCTACTGGTCCAAGGACCAGGTGGACCTGGATGCGCTCCGGGCCGAACACACGGCGAACACCGAACAGGGGACCTCCTCGGAGGGCCGCGCCGCCGTCGCCCGCCCGGGCACCGACGCAACCCTGATTGCCTACGGCCCGTCCGTCCCGACGGCCCTCGCCGCGGCTGCGGCCGCCGCGGAGGAGGGCCGGTCGCTGGAAGTAATTGACGTCCGCTCGATCGTGCCGTTCGACGATGAGACGGTCTGCGCGTCGGTCCGCAAAACCGGCCGGGCCGTGGTCATCGCCGAGGCCCACGGCTTCGCCTCCGTGGCCTCAGAAATCGTGGCCCGGGTCCAGGAACGCTGCTTCCACCACCTCGCCGCGCCGATCCGCCGCGTCACCGGCTTCGACGTGCCGTTCCCGGCGCCCAAACTTGAGCACTACTACCTGCCCGGCGTGGACCGCATCCTCGACGCCGTTGACGACCTCCAATGGGAAGACTGACCATGAGCGAACCGAAAGTATTCCTCCTGCCGGACCTTGGTGAGGGCCTCACCGAAGCCGAACTCGTCAACTGGCTCGTGGCCGTGGGGGACGAAATCCGCGTGGACCAGCCGATCGCCGAGGTGGAGACCGCCAAATCCATGGTCGAAGTCCCTTCCCCGTACGCCGGCACTGTCGCCGTACTGCACGGCGAACCCGGCCAGACGCTCGACGTCGGCAAGCCGCTGATTTCCGTGACCCCCGTGGGCGCCGGGGCGGGTTCCATCCCCGCAGGCAACGCCGCCAGCGCCTCTTCCGGTGAGGCATTGCCTGCGGCCGCTGTGGCCGCGGACTCGCCTGCTGCAGTTGCGGCCGAAACCTACCGCGAGGAGGAAAAGGCAGGATCCGGCAACGTCCTGATTGGGTATGGGACGCCGGGCGGGCATGGGGTTGCCCGGCGGACGCGGCCGCGCAAGCAGACCGCCGGGACCGCACCCGCCGCGCCGGTCTCTGCGGCGGATAAGGCTGCCGACGATCTTCTGCTGATGCGGACCCGGGTTCCGGGGAAGCTGGGGGCCGTTATCTCACCGCTGGTCCGGCGTATGGCGCGCGATCATGGGGTTGATCTGGGGGACCTCCAGGGCTCGGGGGCCAGCGGTCTGATCATGCGCCGCGATGTCGAGGCGGTCATCAAACCCGACCGGGCAGTCGAGGCCCCGGCTTCCTCTCCGGCCCGGACGCCGGCCGAGGCAAGCCCCATCGCCGGGGGCAGTGATCCGCGCACCGGTCTGGGCATCACCGGGCGGACCGCGGTCCGGGGCGTGCGGAAAGCCGTTGCCGCGAACATGAGCCGCAGCCGTTCGGAGATCCCCGAGGCCACCGTGTGGGTGGACGTTGATGCCACCGCGCTCGTTGAGCTGCGGGCCGCGTTGAAGAAAGCGGACCCGCACCACACCCCGGGACTGCTGGCGTTCATCGCCCGGTTTGTCACCGCCGGGCTCAGGAAGTTCCCGGAACTGAACACCAGGATCGTCACCACCGAGGACAACAAGGGCGGCGAAAGCCAGGAGATTGTGGCCTTCGACGGCGTGAACCTGGGCTTCGCGGCCCAGACGGACCGCGGCCTGATGGTGCCTTCAGTGCGCAACGCCGACAAACTCAGCGCCCGCGAACTGGACGCCGAAATCCGCCGGCTGACCGCCGTCGTCCGCGACGGCAAGGCCACCCCCGCGGAGCTTGGCAGCGGCACGTTCACGCTGAACAACTATGGCGTCTTTGGAGTGGACGGGTCCGCCGCGATCATCAACCATCCCGAGGTGGGCATCCTCGGCGTCGGCCGCATCATCGACAAGCCCTGGGTGGTCAACGGCGAACTCGCCGTCCGCAAGGTCACCGAACTTACGCTGACCTTCGATCACCGGGTCTGCGACGGCGGCACGGCCGGCGGCTTCCTGCGCTACGTCGCTGACGCGATCGAAAACCCGGGGTCCGTCCTGGCGGACCTCTGACCCTGCTCAAGGAGACGAAGGCACTGCGCGGGATGAAAGTCCGCCCGCGCGGTGCCGGCTGCCAGCGCCCGGCCAGCTCCGGTGGGTAGAATCGGGCGCAGAACATCGCACCAACCACGCCGGAACGCCCCGGAATAGGGAGATTAAATGTCACGATGGCTTGAGGTTGGCCAGGACAACTACGTCCTGACCACCCAAGGTTCCCTGCTCAACACCGGCCTGGTGATCGGGTCTGAACGCGCCCTGGTGATAGACACCGGGAGCGGCCCGCGGCAGGGCCGCGAGATCCTCGGCGCGGTCCGGGAAATGACGGACCTGCCACTCGTCGTCGTCAATACCCATGCCCACTACGACCACTTCTTCGGCAATGCGGTGTTCGCCGAAGCCGGGGTGACCGAGTTCTGGGCACACGAGAACTGTGCGGCGGAAATCGAAGAAAACGCCGGGAGCCAGCGCAGCGCCGTCGCCGCCGATGAGCCCGAAATGGCTGCCGGCGAGGGCAGCGGCACCGAACTCGTGGTGCCGAACGCGATTGTGAAAGACCAACCGGTCCTCGTGGACCTCGGCGGGCAGACCGTCACGTTCTTCTATTTGGGCCGTGGCCACACCGACGGCGACCTCCTGGTGGGAACGGGGACCACCCTGTACGCGGGGGACCTGGTGGAACAGGGTTCGCAACCGTCCTTTGAAGATTCCTACCCGGAGGAGTGGGCCGACGCCCTCCGGCACCTCTCGGCCCTGCGCCGCCGGTACGAGTTCCTGATCCCGGGCCACGGGGAACCGTGCAGCGACCAGTTCGTCAAAACCATGGCCAACACCATGACGACGGCGGTCCGGCAGGCCACCCAGGCGACCCGGGAAACCCCGGATGACGCCACCAAGGCCATCCCCATCCTCCCCTACGGGCCGGAGCAGTCCCGCTGGTTCATCCGGCGCCTGCGGGAGACCCGGGCACACCACTGAACTGCCGGTCATCGGGGCGCCCGGGGAGTGCCGGGATCTGACCCGTCCGGACACCCTCCGCTCCTGCCGCGAAATTGCCGCCGCGATCGTTGACGGCTACGTTTAGGCAATGACCAACAACGCCGGGGACGAAGCCGCCCTGCAGCTGCAGGACCTCCTGATGGGAACCGAGAACGTCGAGGACTTCCTCGGCCGGCTCGCTGAATTCTCCGCCGCGACGCTCAGCTCCGCCGCCGGGGCCGAGATTGACTGCGGCGTCACGCTGCAGCGACGGCGGAAGACCATGACGGTGGCAGGAAGCAGCCCCCGGGCGCTCATGCTGGACCGGATTGAGCAGAGCCTCGGCGAGGGCCCGTGCATTGACGCCCTCCGGACCAAGTCCGTGCTCCTACTCGCTGACGTGGGCACCGATCCACGCTGGCCGGCCTACCAAAAGCAGCTGGCGGCCCACGGTTGCCGCAGCACTCTCGGTGTACCCCTGGAAATCGGCCCGGACGCTGCGGCTGCCCTGAACTTCTTCGCGCCAGGCACCGGCATCTTCACCGAGGACATCATTGCGGAGGCCGCCGGCTTCGCTGACCTCGCCGGCCGCTGCCTGCGCCTGGCCGTCCGGATCGGCACCGCGCAGTCCCGGGCCGAGGACCTGACCGCCGCCATGGAACACCGCACCTCGATCGACCTCGCCTGCGGTGTGGTGATGGCCCAGAACCGCTGCAGCCAGGAGGAAGCGATGCGCATCCTCACCACGGTCTCCAGCAACCGGAACCAAAAGCTCCGTGTCGTCGCAGCTGAAATTCTCAAGAACGTCACCGGCGGGGACGTCCGGACGCACTTCGAGTCCTGAGCGCCGAGGCGTGCCGGCCGCCCTGGGATGCGTCCTAGGATGAAAGGGATGACCACCACAAACATCGTCCCCTTCAGCCTCCGCAGCATCGCTGTGCCCGCCTTCGGGCCGGCGCTGCTGTTCAGCATCGGGGAAGGCGCCATCCTTCCCGTGGTGGCGCTGTCCGCCCGCGACCTCGGCGCCTCGGTGGCCGTCGCCGCCCTGGTTGTCACCCTCATTGGCCTCGGCTCCTGGTTCTTCAACCTCCCCGCCTCGCTCATCACGCTCAGATTCGGTGAACGCTGGGCCATCGTCGGGGCCGCCGCGGCCAGCGCCGTCGCCCTCGTTGCGGCCGCGCTGGCCCCCCAGGTATCCGGCGGGCTCTGGCTGCTCGCGGCGGCTATGGTCGTCGTCGGCATGGCCGCGAGCGTCTTCAGCCTGGCCCGGCAGAAGTACTTGACCGAGGCGGTGCCGGTGACCCTCCGGGCCCGGGCCCTGTCCACCCTCGGCGGCGTCAACCGGATCGGCATCTTCATTGGGCCCTTCATCGGCGCCGCGGCCATGCAGTTCGCCGGTATCACCGGCGCCTACTGGGTGGGTGTTGTCGCCATGGCGGCGGCCGCCGCCGTGTCCGTCACCATCCCGGACCTCCTGGTCACGCCCGCGGCGGACGGCGGCGTCCCCGTTCAGCAGGCGACGCTGCGCAGCGTCGCCGTCTCCCATGCCGGAGTCTTCCTGAGCGTGGGCATCGGCGTGCTGCTGCTCAGTGCGCTGCGCGCCTCCCGGCAGGTGGTCATTCCGCTCTGGGCCGAGCACCTCGGGATGGACGCGACGCAGGCCTCGCTGATATATGGGCTGTCCGGTGCCATCGACATGCTCGTCTTTTATCCGGCCGGCAAACTGATGGACCGCAAAGGCAGGCAATGGGTGGCTGTCCCGTCGACGCTCATCATGGGCGCTGCCATGCTGTTAATCCCACTCACCGCCGGATTTGGAGGTCTGCTGCTCGCCGCACTCCTGATCGGCTTCGGCAACGGCATCAGTTCAGGCTTGAATATGACGCTGGGCGCCGACTTCTCACCCGACAACGGCCGCGGGCAGTTCCTGGGTATCTGGCGTTTCATGGCCGATGCCGGAGCCACCGGCGGCCCCGTGCTGCTCTCAGGCGTGACCGCCGCCGTGTCGCTGGGAGCCGGGGTGTCTGCCACGGGAGTCCTGGGTTTCGCGGCGGCGGCGGTCTTCGCCGTCACCATTCCCCGGCTCAAGCACCGGCGCAACTACTGACGGTCCTGCCACCCGTTGCGCGAGGTGCTTAACCACGTACGCCGCGTCCCGGTCCACGCCGCCGATCAGGCCCGAGGTGAGGGCGTACTGGAACGGCATGCCCACGAAGTACAACCCCGGGGTCCGGGGAACCACTCCGCGGCGGGTGGCCGGCCAGCCCGACGCCGCCAGTTCCAGCCCGTCGATCCAGTCCAGATCCGCGCGGTAGCCGGTGGCCCAGATGACCGTCCGCACGGGGGCGGGGCTGCCGCCGACGAGAACGGGCTGGCCGCCCGCCGTGCCGGCCAGCCGCGGCACCCGGACCACACCGGCGGCTTCCAGATCCTGGGGCGAAATCCGGAGCAGCGGAGCGCCGCGCCGGTGGAAGCCCGCCGCCACCTTGCGTCCGGCAGGGGTGCCTACCGTCAGCACGGAATGGATGAACAACCAGTACGCACCGCCGGCGTAGCGGAGCACCGGACCGGGAACGTGCGGGGTGGGACGGCCGGAGAGCAACACGCGGTGGCCGCCGGAAAGCTCCAGGGCAATTTCCGAGCCCGAGTTTCCGGCGCCCACCACCAGCACATCGCCGCCGGGAATGTCCGCCGGGCTGCGGTAGTGCGAACTGTGGAGTTGCTGGATGGCGGAGTCCAGTCCTTCGGCAGCATCCGGAACGCGGGGGAGCGCGTGGGCTCCGGCGGCCACGATCACATTGCGCGCCCGCACGGTCCCGGCCGGAGTCTCGACGGCGAACCCCCCGCCCGCCCGGCTCACCCGCGTAACCTCCACACCGGTCCGCACCGGCAGGCCGAGGCCCGCCGCATAATCCTCAAGGTAGTCCGCAAACTCGCCCTTGCCCGGAAACGTATTCCGCGCCGCCGAAAAGGGCCGGCCCGGCAGTCCGTCGTGCTGGGCGGGCGTGAACAACCGCAGGGAGTCCCAGCGGCGGCGCCACACCTCGCCAACCCTTGGGTCCTTTTCCAAAATCTCGAAGCGGAGGTCCGCCCGGGCGAGGTGGTGACCGGCGGCAAGTCCGGCCTGGCCCGCGCCGATAACGACTGCATCCAGTTGCTGATTGTCCTGACTCATGGCCCGCTCCTTGCTGAGGGCATTTCCGACATCCTTTCATTAGAATACCGTTCCACTGACTGGAGGGATAGTCTAAATACATGGGGAAAAGCACCAGACGGTCGATTCAGGCGGCCGGCACCCGGGAGGTCATCGTCGAGTCGGCCGGCAGGTTGTTCGCCGCCGACGGATACGTCCGTACCACCATTGACGGGATCGCCGCCGCAAGCGGGGTGGCCGTTCAGACGGTGTACAACTCGGTGGGCAACAAGGCCGCTTTGCTCTCGGCCGTGCTGGACGGCGCCGCCGCGGGACCCGGCGCGCAGGCCGGGGTACTGGAGTTCATGCGGGAGCGGACGCGGCAGGCCGGCGACTTCGAGGCCCTGATCGGCGTGCTGGCGGACTGGTTTGCCGAGGTTCATCCGCGCACCGCCGCGATCACGGCTGTCATCAACCAGGCCGCTGCCGTGGACGACACGGCAGCGCGGCTGGAAAAAGACCGCGGGCAGCAACGGCTTCGGCGCTATGCAGAAGCCGCCGCCGCGGCCCGGGCCAACGGCGGCCTTAGTTCCGGAATGTCCGACGCCGAGGCCGCCGCCGCCATCTGGTCGCTGGGCCACCCCCAGGTCTACCGGGCCATGGTCCAGGACGCCGGCTGGTCCGTGCCGGCCTACCGGGACTGGGTTGCGAAGGCGCTCGCGGCAGCCCTCGGCTGAGGCGAGAAACCCTGGCGGGCCGCGGGGGACAGGCGGTCAGCGCCGCGGTGCGCTCCGCCGTCGAGCGGCATACCCGAAGAGCCACACGCCGGCGACCGTGGCCAGGTAGCCGGTGATGACGATCAGCGAGGTTCCGGCCCAGAAGTAGTTGGTGGTGCTGCTCTCCTGGCCCTGGCCCGGCGCAATCATCAGCAGGGAGTATCCGGCGACGGCGGCCGCGGCGAGGCCTGCCAGTGCCGGGAGCGCAAGCCACAGCCGGGAGCAGGCCCAGAACGCGCCATAGCCGTTCCAGACGTTCCAGCGCGGCCCCTTGCGGAGGATCAGCCAGCCCGCAGGGAGCATGAACACCGCCACGACGAGGAAGGCAGCGACGACGTCGGCCGGCCGGTGCCACTGGTTGATCAGGGTGGACACCCCGGTAGCGACGGCGAAGCTGCCGCCGAGGAACCCGGCCAGCGGACGCCAGCGCGGCGACACCATCAGGAACACCGCGGCAGCGGCCGAAGCCGCCAGGGTGGTGTGCCCGGAGGGCAACGAGTTCAGTTCCAGGGTTTCGATCCCGCGGTATGGCCGGACGGGAACGACGTTTTTGATGAGCTGTGTGGCCACGTTGGCACCAACGCAGGCGGCCACGGCAATGCCGGCGGCCGCCCACCGCCGTTTCAGGACCGTCACCACCAGGACCACCACCGCGGCGAGGACCAGGGACACAGCCGGCAGCCAGTCCAAGAACCGGGTGGTGGCCTTGCCTGCGGTGCCGTGGATTTCGATGGCCTCCACCAGCGCGGATTCGTCGATGAACTGGCCCGTGGTGGTGCGGACAAAGAAGTAGTAGGTGGCGGCGAGGGCGGCCATGCTGGCGAGCGTGGCCAGCAGGAACAGGAATCCGGTGCCCCGGCCCGGGGTTCCGGCGTCGGCGGCGGCACCTGCCCGGGCGCCGGGCTGCGTAACCCGGTACTCCGATGCCAGGTGCCCGCTGGCGTATTCTTCCCGAAAACTCATGCCTATCAGGTTCCCATAAAACCCTGCGAACTTTCTGAGGGCGTCCTTGCCCGCCCGCACCCCACCCGAGGCCGTCCCGTTCCAACCCGCGCCCGTCAGGTGCCCCCGGGGGCCGAACCGGGTATGGGACGATGATCCGGTGACTTCCCCCGCCCCCGCCCCCGTATGGCACCGCGGCCCATCCGGCCGCCGGTACGGCGTTCGGATGCACGTCAGACGGGCCGCTGCGTGCCTGGCATTGTTGATCGGCGTGTCAGGGTGCTCGGCCCCCGCCGCAGTGGTGTCCTCCGGCCCGGTGGGCGGAAATCCCCTGCCGGCTGGAACGCAACCGACTGTTGCGGGGTCCGCCGTGACCGGCGGGACCCCTGCACCTTCCGCTGCGCCCAGCGCGGCCAGCGCGGTGGCGGCAGCCCTGACGTCGCTGGTTGCTGCCACACCGCAGCCGAGCCGTGACCAGATCCGCGCGAGCCTGACCGCCGCCGGGTTCGCGCCGGCCGCCCTGGAGGTGTCGGCGTCCCGCACTCCCACCGGGCTGGCCGCCGACGCCGTGGAGGTGGGCGTGCTGACCGGTCACGCATGCGTCATGGCGCAGATCCGTTCCGGGACCGTGCAATCGTCGGTCCTGCCGGCACTGGCCGACGGGCGATGCTTTGTCGGCAGTGTCCCGCGGTCAACGGCCGAGTGACAGGTCGAGGGCATTGAACCGCGCAGAGGCCGCCCAGGGAACCCCGGGACCCGGCCGTCGTCGTTCCCTGGTTGCCGTCCAGGTCGTGGGCGAGCTGCTGATCACCCTCGGCGTGATTGCCCTACTCTTTGTCGCCTGGCAATTGTGGTGGACCAACGTGGAAGCGGACGCCACGCAGGGTGCCGTCGTGCAGCAATTCCTGCAGCAGTACCCCGCGCCCGTTCCGACCGGTCTTTCGGACACAGCGCCGGCCGAGCCGGAGGCCACCCCGGCCGGGACCGTCCCGGTCGCCGGCGCCCCCGGCCATGGACAGGCGATCGGGGTTCTCTACGTACCCCGTTTCGGCACCAACTACAGCAGGCCCGTCATTGAAGGCACCAGCCCGGACATCATCGACACGCTCGGCCTGGGCCGTTATGCGGGCACGGCAATGCCGGGCGCCGTGGGCAACTTCGCCTTGGCCGGCCACCGCCAGACCCACGGAGCGGTGCTGGACAACATCCACACGCTGGTGCCGGGGGACAAGATCTACGTGCAAACCGCCGACGGGTTCTACACCTACGTCTTCCGGAACCAGGAAATCGTCCTGCCGGACCGGACGGACGTTCTCCTGCCGGTTCCGGCCGCACCCGGCGCGGCACCCGGGCAGCGGCTGCTGACGCTGACAAGCTGCAATCCCCGCTTTGGGTCGGAGGAGCGCATCATCGCTTACTCGGTTTTTGATTCCTGGCGGCCGCTCAGCGCCGGCCCGCCGGCGCCCATCGCCCAACAACTGACTGAACTTCAAGGCAAGGGCTAGCTCATGTACACCTGGCTTTTTAGGCACCTTCCGGGGCCGCTGTGGCTGCGGATCGTCCTCGCCGTGGGAATTCTTGGCGGCGTCCTTCTGGCGCTTATCGAGTACGCGTTTCCGTGGATTGCCGGAATGACGCATTTGACCGACTCGACGGTGGGCTAGCCCATGCAGCTTCCCGCCCTGGACGAGCTTCTCGTCGGCGCCCATGTGGTGAGCCTGCCGATGCGGGTGAAGTTCCGCGGCATCCTGCAGCGCGAAGCCCTGCTCTTGAAGGGCCCGCGAGGCTGGGGTGAATTCTGTCCCTTCCCCGAATACGGCGACGTAGAGGCTTCCCGCTGGCTTGCGGCCGCGCTGGAGGCCGGCTGGCAGGGATTCCCGGAGCCGCGGCGCGCGTTCATTCCGGTCAACGCCACCGTGCCCGCGATCGCCGCGGACCGGGTGCCCGAAATCCTGGCCCGCTTCGGCCGGGTAGACGCCGTCAAAATCAAGGTGGCAGAGCCAGGACAGACGCTGGACGACGACGCCGCCCGGGTCGCCGCGGTCCGTGCGGCGCTCCCGGACGCCGCCCTGCGGGTCGATGCGAACGGCGGCTGGGACGTCCCATCGGCCGTCGAGGCACTGACCCGGCTCGCCGCCGTAGGTCTGGAATACGCCGAACAACCGGTTCCGGACATCGCCGGCCTCGCCGAGGTCCGCCGCCGGCTGCGCGCCGCCGGGGTCCCGGTCCTGATCGCGGCGGACGAGAGCGTGCGCAAGGAGGACGACCCGCTCAAGGTGGCCCGCGCGGGCGCGGCGGACCTGATCGTGGTGAAGGTGGCCCCGCTGGGGGGAGTGCGCCGCGCCCTGGACATCGTGGCGCAGGCCGGGCTCCCCGCCGTCGTCAGTTCCGCGCTGGACACCTCCGTGGGCATCCGCGCCGGGCTGGCGCTCGCCGCCGCGCTGCCGGAGCTGCCGTATGCCTGCGGGCTGGGTACCGTGTCCTTGCTCGCCGCCGACGTCACCCGGGATTCGCTGGTGCCCGACGACGGCGCCATCCGGATCCGTGCGGTCACCGCCGATCCGGAATTGCTTGCGGAGCATGCGGCCGCGCCGGAGCGCCGCGACTGGTGGCTGGAGCGCCTGCGCCGGGTCCACACGCTCTTGGCTGCACGCGGCGCAGCGCCGGCGCAGCCGCGGGACTGACCGGGAGTTCACCGGGACTTCATCTGAGGGCCAACTTCGCGTAGTGCGCGGCTGGGAGGCTTGGCGGGATCGCCGCCCATCCCTTGGAAGGTCCCTCCATGTCTGTTTCCTCCGGCCGCAAGCTTTCCCTGCTCCCCATGCTTGGCCACACCAAAGGCAAGCGCAGCGCTGTCACCTGCGCGCTGAAGTGCGACAACGCCTGCTCGGGCGAGGTCTGCAACACCAGCTCGAACAGCTACTTCCGCGACATTGCCTCCGCCAGCATGTCCCGCCGCGCGGCCCTGGGCTTCGGCGCCGCGGGCGCTCTGGCGATCGCGTTCGGAGGTTCCCTGACCTCTGCCGAGTCCGCAGTGGCCGACGGCGGTCCCGGCCTGGCCGGCGCGGCGAAGGACGGCCTGGGGCATTCGGTTGCGGGCAGATCCAAACTCAAGTTCACCGCGATCGCCCCGGTGGATGCCGCTGTCGATGCTTTGACTGTTCCGGAGGGCTTCACCTGGCAGCCCGTAATCCGCTGGGGCGACCCCATTTTCAAGGATGCACCGGACTTCGACCTTGGCAACCAGACGGCGGCCGCCCAGGCCCGGCAGTTCGGCTATAACAACGACTACTCGGACATCCTCGACATCCCCGGCAGCAAGGGCCGCCGCGCGCTGCTCTTCGCCAACCACGAATACACCAACGAGACCATCATGTTCCCGGCCTCGCTGGCCGCCGCCGACGTCCGCGCGATCGGCGCCGCGGCCCACGGGCTCTCCGTGGTGGAGCTGGAACGCAAGAACAAGAACAAACCGTGGAACTACGTCAAGGGCGCAAAGCTGAACCGCCGCTACCTGAACGCCACCCCGTACGAGCTCACCGGACCGGTAGCCGGCTCCGCCCTGGTCCGCACCAAGGCGGACCCGGCAGGCCGCACCATCCTCGGCACGCTGGGCAACTGCTCGGGCGGCACCACCCCTTGGGGCACCATCCTCTCCGGTGAGGAGAACTTCAACGGCTACTTCGTCTCGCCCGGCACGTCGGCCGGTGACAAGCGCTACGGACTCACCAACAAGCCCACCGCCCGCCGGTGGGAACTCGATGATCCGCGCTTTGACACCCGCAACCCCGGCTACGAAAACGAGACCAACCGCTTCGGCTGGATCGTCGAGGTGGACCCCTTCGACCCGACCTCGACGCCGAAGAAGCACTCCGCGATGGGCCGCTTCAAGCACGAAGGTGCCAACGTGATCGTCGCCGAGTCCGGGCACGTGGTGGCCTACATGGGCGACGACGAGCGCTTCGACTACCTCTACAAGTTCGTCTCCAAGGACAAGTACAAAGAGGGTAACCGCCAGCACAATATGACTCTGCTCTCTGCCGGCGACCTCTACGTTGCCAAATTCGCCGGCAACTCCCCGGCCGCCGAGATCACCGGCGCGGGCGCGGTGCCGGCCGACGGCGGCTTCGACGGCACGGGTGAGTGGCTGCCCCTCGTGGTGGGCGGCAAGTCGGCAGTGCCCGGGATGTCCGTCGAGGACGTGCTGGTGTACACCCGCCTGGCCGCGGACAAGGTGGGGCCGACCAAGATGGACCGCTGCGAGGACGTCCAGCCCAGCCTGCTCACCGGCAAGGTCTACGTGGCGTGCACCAACAACTCGGACCGTGGCAAGGCCGGCAAGGAAGGTCCCACCGAGGTCAACCCGCGGAACGAAAACCGCGACGGCCACATCGTGGAAATCACCGAAACCGGCGATCAGACCTCCACGGCGTTCACCTGGAACCTGCTGATGGTCTGCGGCGATCCGTCCACCGGGGACGTCACCTATTTCTCCGGTTTCCCGGTGGACCAGGTCTCGCCGATCTCCTGCCCGGACAACCTCGCCTTCGACTCCGTCGGAAACCTTTGGATCTCCACCGACGGCGCGCCCTCCGGCATCGGCAAGGCCGACGGGCTCTTCAAGGTCACTCTCGACGGCGCCGAGCGGGGCCGGGTGGAGCAGTTCCTGGCCGTCCCGCGCGAGGCCGAGACCTGCGGACCGATCGTCCACGACGAGGAACGCAGCGTGTTCGTCTCCGTCCAGCACCCCGGTGAGGACGGCTCCTTTGCGGACCAGCACTCCTTCTTCCCGGATTACGTTCCGGCTGGTTCGACGCCGGCGCGCGGCCAGGTGCGTGCCCCGCGTCCCGCCGTGGTCCAGGTTTTCCGCTGCGACGACTGACAAGTCCAAGACGCTCCCTCACGATCCGCAGTTCGACGGCGGGATGTGAGGGAGCGTTTGTTCGCGGCGGCCGGTGCACGTTCCTGTCCCGGCGGGAGGCGCGGGTGTTTCCGGCCATGAACCGAGTATGGGGTCCGTCCCAGCCTGCGTTGAGGCTACTCGTGCGCTGACACGGTTGTGCCCGTATCCTTCGCCTTATCAGGGGGAACCGATGAGGCGGGAGTGTTTGACATGGACATCACCAGGCGAACTCTGCTTGAGGCGGGCGCTGCGGCCGGTGCAGGTTTGTTATTGGCGCCGGTCATCACAGCCACAGCCTCCGCGGCCGTTCCAGCAGGGATCACACCTTTCACCGAGCAACTGCCGACGCTGGCGCAAATGGGCGTCATCGATGCTACGGGCGGTGGCAGCGCAACCATCGAAATGGTCAACGCAAGCCATCAATTCCACAGTGCGATGACCGCGACACCGACGTTTGCCTACCGGGGTGGTCCCGTCTCGCAGAACTACCTTGGCCCCGTTATCGTGGCGAAGCAGGGTATCCCGTTCGACCTGACAGTGGTCAATAGTCTCGGCACGCACCCGCTGGCTTCCGCGATCGACTACGGACTCGACGGCGTTGTCGCCGCCGACGCCACCGCCCCACGGGCCTCCGTCCACCTCCATGGCGGGAACACCAGCCCGGGCAATGACGGCGACCCCGCCGACACCTTCGCAACTGGCGCATCGAAGACCTACCACTACGGGAACACCCAGGAGGCCGCCGGTCTTTGGTATCACGATCATGCCCTGGGCATCACGAGGCTCAACGTGTTCGCGGGACTTGCCGGCGGCTACCTGGTTCGCAACGGCGACGATCCCGGCGACGGCAGCACCGGCCTGCCCCGCGCTCCGTTCGAGGTGCCACTGGTCATCCAGGATCGTATGTTCAACAGCGACGGCACCTTCCTCTACCCGCCCAATGCCAATCCCGGAACGTCCGGCCAACCCTGGGCACCCGAATTCTTCGGCGACGTCGCAACGGTCAACGGCAAGGCGTGGCCGAACCTCAGCGTCGCCCGCGGCAAGTACCGTTTCCGCGTCTACAACGGGTCCAATGCCCGGTTCTACAATCTCCACCTCAAGTCCGCCGGCCCAGCCGGCACGTTTTTCCAGATCGGCTCGGATGGTGGCCTGCTCAACGCTCCCGTTCCGCTAAAAACCCTGTTGCTTGGCCCGGGTGAACGGGCAGACATCGTGATCGACTTCGCCGGACTGAAGCCGGGCGCCACGGTCCTTCTCACCAACGACGCCCGTGCGCCGTTCCCCGGCGGGCCGCGCTCAGTGCGGCGAGGAGGTTTGCCCCTTCCTCAGATCATGCAGTTCACGGTGACCAGCGCACCAGGGTGGACAGTACCGCTGCCTGCGACGCTGCGCGCAGTGCCCATCACCCCGCTGGCCACCGCGGCCCGGCCTGTTGCAGCCGTCCGAACCATGACGATGGTTGAGAACCTTAACACGTTCGGTTCCCCGCTCATGGCATTGCTGAACAACAGGAACTTTGAGGCCCCGGGCGCGACCACAACCGTTGCCACGAACACCCTCGAACAGTGGGATCTGGTCAACACCACCGTCGACGCTCACCCGATCCACTTGCACTTCACCCAGTTCCAGGTGCTCAACAGGCAGAAGTTCGACTCTGCGGGATATCTGGCCGCCACTTACGGGCCGCAACCGTTGGCGGCCAACACCGGTTCCTTCCCGCCGCCACCCGTTGCCGCGTTCCTGCGAGGCGGCCCGAAGGCGCCCCCCGCCAACGAACAGGGGTGGAAGGACACCGTCGTCGCCATGCCGGGGGAGGTCACCCGGATCGTTGTACCGTTCGGAGCAAACGCGGCCGGCTCCGCGACCGCTTTCCAGACCTCGTTCACCGGGCCATACGTATGGCACTGCCATATCCTCGAACACGAGGATAACGACATGATGCAGCGCTACGTCATCGCCTAGACACCGCCGTGGGGGTCGGGGGTGTGGCGGAACTGATAATTTGAACAGTGTGAATAATCCGGCCGAAATGGTTGTCCCCAGAGTCCAGGCAGCAATTGCCAGCGCGTTCGGCGAAGAATACCGCGGGACGGATCCGGTGGTCCGGCCCTCGCAGTTCGCGGACATCCAGATCAACGCCGCCATGGCCCTGGCCAAGAAGGTCGGCATGACGCCGCGGGACGCCGCCACGAGGATTGTTGACGCCCTCGACCTGGACGGGATCTGCACCGCGGCGGAGATCTCCGGCCCCGGCTTCATCAACCTCACCTTCGACGGGACCTGGATCGAAGAGCTGCTCAACGCTGCGTCGCCCGGCGCTCCGGCGGTGCCGGCGGCGCAAGCCCAGCGCGTCGTCGTCGACTACTCCTCCCCGAATGTGGCGAAGGAAATGCACGTCGGCCACCTGCGCACCACCGTGGTGGGGGACAGCCTGGTGAAGGTTTGTGAGGCACTGGGGGACACCGTCATCCGGCAGAACCACATCGGCGACTGGGGCACACCATTCGGCATGCTGATCGAGCACTGGCTGGAAATCGGTGACGACTCCCCGGCAGCGGCCCTCCTGGTCGATGACCCCAGCGCCTTCTACCAGGCAGCCCGCGCCAAGTTCGACGCCTCCGCCACCGAAGAGGACGGATTCGCCACCCGTGCCCGGCTGCGAGTGGTAGCGCTGCAGGGCGGCGACGAGGAATCCTTCGCCATCTGGCAGCGGCTCGTGGCCCAATCCAAACGCTACTTCAACGCCATCTACGCGGTCTTGGGAATCAGCCTCACCGACGACCACATCGCAGGCGAAAGTTCCTACGACGCGCACCTCGCGCAGCTGTGCCAGGAACTTGAGGAACGCGGCCTCGCCCGCGTCAGTGACGGTGCCCTGTGCACGTTTCCGGCCGGCTTCACCGGACGTGACGGCCAGCCGCTGCCGCTGATCATCCGCAAGTCCGACGGCGGCTACGGTTACGGCACCACGGACCTCGCCACCATCCGGTACCGGGTCCGGGACCTCGAAGCCAGCCGTGTCCTGTACGTGGTGGGCGCGCCGCAGAACATGCACCTGCGCATGGTCATGGCCACGGCCCGCGACGCCGGCTGGCTGCCGGACACGGTCGAGGCCGTGCACGTGCAGATCGGCAACGTGCTGGGGGAGGACGGGAAGATCCTCAAATCCCGTTCCGGTGCCCCGGTCAAGCTGATGGCCCTGTTGGAGGAAGCCGTCGACCGTGCCCGCACCGTCATCGATGCCAGCAGGCCGGAGCTCACCGACGCGGAACGGGCCGTGACCGCCCGGCAGGTGGGCATCGGGGCGGTCAAGTACGCCGACCTTTCCGTCGGGCACGACACAGAGTACGTTTTCGACTTCGACCGGATGCTGGCACTGAGCGGGAACACCGGACCCTACGTGCAGTACGCCGCCGCGCGCATCCGCTCGATCCTGCGCAAGGCCGGAACGTTGGCGGGGCACGACGCCGCACGTGCCGCCGGAACTTTCCGCGGCGACGCTGCCGGCGCAGCCGTTGCCGGGGCCGCCCTGACCACCAGCCACGGCGGTGCCCCGGCGACGCCGATCGCCGTCGTCGAACCCGCCGAACGTGCGCTGGCGCTGCACCTGCTGGAGTACGGCGCCACCCTGCATAAAGTGCGCGAGGCGCTGGAACCGCACCGGCTGTGCACGTACCTGTTTGAACTCGCCCAGCTGTTCACAACCTTCTACGACCAGTGCCCGGTACTGAAATCCGGCGACTCGGTCCGTGAGTCGCGGCTTGCGCTGTGCGCCCTGGTCCTCCGCCGGCTCTCCGAGGGGCTGGACCTGCTCGGCATCGAGACGCCGGAGAACATGTGAGTTCCGCTGAGCTCAGCGCCCTGGATGCGGCGCGGATCGCCGTCGCGGCCCTGCTGCTGGAAGGAGTCCGCTACGTGGTGGTGGCGCCCGGTTCGCGCTCCGCGCCCATGGCCTACGCGCTGGCCGAGGCCGACGCCGCCGGGCGGGTGGAGCTGCTGGTCCGGATCGATGAACGCGACGCCGGATTCACGGCCCTGGGCCTTGCCCTCGCCACCGGCACGCCCGCGGCCGTGCTCACCACGTCCGGCACCGCCGTAGGCAACCTGCTGCCGGCCGTGATGGAGGCCAACCATGCCGCCGTCCCGCTCGTGGTGATCTCGGCCGACCGCCCGGTGGAGCTCCGGGGGACAGGAGCCAACCAGACCACCGTGCAGCTCGACCTTTTCGGTGAGCATGTCCGCTTTGCCGCCGACGTGCCCGCCGCCAGCGATCCGCGGCGCGCCATCGAGACCGCGCTCAGTGCCGCCACCGGAGCGTTCGAGGACACCCCGCCCGGGCCGGTGCAGCTCAACCTGGCCTTCCGCGATCCATTGGTTCCCGCCGCGGGGGACGGCCTGCCGCCCGAGTCGGGCCGTCGGGTTTACCGGGCGCCCCGCGGGCCGCTGGCCCTCGACTTCCCGCCGGCCGCGGAGTCCCTGGCGGAGCGGCGCACCGTGGTCCTGGCCGGGCACGACGCCGGGCCGGTCGCCGAGGCGTTTGCCCGCGCCCATGGCCTGCCGCTGCTGGCCGAGCCGTCCTCCAACGCACGGTTCGGGCCCAACGCGGTGGGGCCCTACCGGCTCCTGCTCGAATCGTTCGGGCCGGACGCCGCGCAGCCGATCGAGCGCGTGGTCCTCTTCGGCCGACCCACCCTGTCCCGGCCGGTGAGTGCCCTGCTGGCCCGCGCCGACGTCCCCTCCGCCCTGTACCAGCCGGTTCCCGTGGCCTGGTACGAGCCCGGCCGCCGCACCGAACTTCCGTTGGACAACCTGGGGGATCTGGCCGACTTCGCCGGCCGGGGCTCCGCCACCTGGCTGGACGCCTGGCTGCTCGCCGGTGCCGCGGCCCAGCACGCCGTGGACCAAGTCCTGGCTGCTATCACCGCGGCGACCGGGCCCGCCGTCGGCGCCCTGGTCTGGGAGCACTCGCACGGACAGCTGGTGCTGGGCTCCTCCAATGGAATCCGCGACGTCGACCTCGCAGGGGCGCCCGCCCCGGAGCCCGGCAGCACGGTCTTCGCCAACCGCGGCCTCGCCGGGATCGACGGAACCCTCGCCACAGCAACCGGAATAGCCCTCGGCGGCGGCCAGGAGACCACGGTGCTGCTGGGCGACGTCACGTTCCTGCACGACGCCGGCGGGCTGCTGCTCGGTGCCGGCGAAGCGGAGCCCACGTTGCGGATCGTGGTCCTCAACGACGCCGGCGGAGCCATCTTCGGGTTGCTGGAACACGGTGCCGTCGAGGCCGCGGGCCGTTACGGAACCGCCGTCGAGCGCCTCTTCGGCACGCCGCACAGTGTGAACGTTGCGGCACTGGCGGCAGCTTACGGCGTCGCACACCGGTCGGTCAGCACGACGGCGGAGCTCGCCGCGGCGCTGGCGGAGCCGTGGGAGGGCCGCAGCCTCATCGAGGTGCGGACGGAGCGGCGCGGTCTGCGGGACCTGCACGCGCGCATTAAGGCCGCCGTGGGGGCCGCCGTGGCCGGGGTGCTCGCGGCGGAGTAGCGTTTCCGCTGCAGTTTAGGACGAGGGCGGCACGGACCGGCGGCGCGGCTGTCCGAAAACGCCGCGCTCACGTGCGAGATGAGGGCAGCCCGGGTCCGCGACGTGCCTCCACGCGCCCTGCGACGCCGAACGTACCCCCTGACGCGCCAAATGCCCGGCGCGCCCGTATACCGACCGCGTCAGGATTTTCGCGCCGCGCGCAACCGGAAGCGTGTCGCAGGATGAGGGGCAACCGCGCGCAACCAGCCGGGCGATGCGCGGGGCACCTGACGATGCGCTATCAGCCCTGCGACGCCGAACGTACCCCCTGACGCGCCAAATGCCCGGCGCGCCCGTGTACCGACCGCGTCAGGATTTTCGCGCCGCGCACAACCGGAAGCGTGTCGCAGAACGGAACCGCGTCGGGTTATCCACATGGCCGCCCCGGGGCATGGTGCGGCCGCCGACGGGCTGGGACCGTCGTTCCATGAACGAGCTGCCGAAGCTGATCCTGGCCCGCGAGCACATCCAGCACGGGCTGACCCCCAAGGAGCTGGCCAGCCGCTGCCGCTCGGGTGCGCTGGTCCGAGTGCGCCGCGGCGTCTACGTCGACGGCGGCGTCTGGCGGGCCTTAAAGCCTTGGGAGCAGTACCGGGTCCGGGTCGGTGCAGCCGCGGAGTCCTTTGTTGCTCCGACGGTCTTCGCCCGGCACTCCGCCGCTGCCGTGTGGCGCATCCCGACCATCGGACTGCGGCACCCCGTACACGCACTGACCCTGCAGAACGACGGCGGCCGCTCGCGGGCGGGAGTGCTCCGGCACTATGCCCCGCAGGCCGGATTAAAGTGCGTCCGGAGGGACGGGCTTCTGGTGACCGGGAGGGTTCGCACGGTGCTGGACCTCGCAGCCTTCTCACCGTTTGTCGAGGCCGTAGTGCCTGTCGACCATGTGCTCAAGCCGGATGTTGCCCAAGGTCTGCCGGCTCTCACGAAGGAGCAGCTCTTGGCCGGAGTCGGGGGAAATTACACCGCGGCTGCCGCGAGGCGGATCCGGGTGGCAGTGGAGTTTGCCGATCCGCGGTCCGGGTCTCCCGGCGAGTCATACAGCAGGGCCCTCATGTGGGTGGCCGGGTTTGAGGCGCCGGAACTCCAGCGTGAGATCCGCGATGGTTCAGGGCTCGTCGGCTACACGGACTACTACTGGGACGGCGTGCGGGTGGCGGGGGAGTTCGACGGCGTCGAAAAGTACGTCAAGCCCGAGTATCTGAAGGGCCGGACTGTCTCGCAGGCCGTCGTCGACGAAAAGGACAGGGAGAACAGGATCCGGGCTGTGGGAAACGGCGTGGTCCGCTGGGTCTGGGCCGATCTGATGGCAGCCGGGCAACTCGAAAGGACGCTGACAGCGGCGGGCGTGCCCCGGCGTCGTGCACGTTCTGCGCGGTGACAGCGACGCGCAATCGGCCTCATGACGCGCAAAAGCCCTGACGCTTCCGTAATCCGGTAGCGCCAGGGCTTTTGCGCGTCATGTGGCTGAATAAGCAGCGCCAAGGGAGATCCGCGCCTCGCCAACCGAAGCTGCAGCTACAGCACCCGGCGGAGGAACTCCTTGGTGCGGGGATGCTGCGGGTTGGCCAGGACCTGCTGGGGGTCACCGGATTCCACCACGACACCGCCGTCCATGAACGTCAGGCGGTCGCCCACCTCGCGGGCGAAGCCCATCTCGTGGGTCACCACAATCATGGTCATGCCCGACTTGGCGAGGTCCTTCATAACGTTCAGAACATCGCCCACCAGCTCGGGATCCAGCGCCGAGGTGGGTTCGTCGAAGAGCATGAGTTCCGGATCCATGGCCAGGGCACGGGCAATCGCCACCCGCTGCTGCTGCCCGCCGGAAAGCTGCGACGGGTAGTGGCCGGCGTGGTCCGAGAGCCCGACCCGGTCCAGCAGTTCCATGGCCCGCTTCCGGGCAGCATCCCGGGACTGGCCCTTGACCTGCACCGGCGCTTCCATGACGTTGTAGAGGGCCGTCTTGTGCGGGAAAAGGTTGAAGCGCTGGAACACCATGCCGATCTCGCGGCGCTGGGCAGCGATTTGCCTGGTTTTGAGGTCGTGGAGCCGGCCGTTGACTTCGCGGTAGCCGATCAGCTTCCCACCGACGGAGATACGGCCGGCGCTGATGGTCTCCAGCAGGTTCACGCACCTGAGCATGGTGGACTTGCCGGAGCCCGACGGGCCAATGACCACGGACACCTCGCCCCGGTTCACCTCGAGGTCAATGCCGCGCAGCACATGGTGCTGGCCATAAAACTTGTGGAGGCCCTCGATCCGCACCTGCGGTGTCGCAGTGGTCGTCGTCATTTTGCCTCCTCCACGGGGTAGTCCTTCGTCATCGTCGGACCGGCCGCGCCACCCGGCGCTCCGGCCCCGGCGGCTTTGGCTGCCGCCGGGTTGATTGCGGCCGGAGCAAGGTTGTCCACGCCCTTGCCGTAGTAAGCCTCGATGTAGTGCTGGCCCACCATCAGCAGGCTGGTGATCACGAGATACCAGATTGCCGCGACGATCAGCAGCGGCACGGGCAGGTAAGTCCGGTTGGCCAGGGTGTTCGTGGCAAACGTCAGGTCCAGGGTGAACGGCACGGCCAGGACCAATGAGGTGGTCTTCAGCATGCCGATGGTTTCGTTGCCCGTGGGCGGCACAATCACGCGCATGGCCTGCGGCAGGATGATCCGCCACATGATCTTGGTCTTGCCCATGCCGAGGGCCTCGGCAGCTTCCTCCTGGCCGCGGTCCACTGACTTGAGGCCGGCCCGAAAAATTTCCGCCAGGTAAGCGGACTCATTCAGGCCCAGACCCAGGATGGCCGCAGCTGTGGTGGTGACCACGGTGCTGGTGTCCACGGCGAACCACTCGGGACCGAAGGGTATGCCAGCTGTGATCTTGGGATACAGGACCGAGATCAGGCCCCAGAAAACCAACTGTGTGTACACCGGAGTGCCACGGAAGAACCAGACCCAGGCCCAGCTGGACCAGCGGAACACCGGATTTTCCGACTGGCGCATGAACGCCAGGAGGATGGCAAGGACAATGGCCAAGACCATGGCGGCCACCGTCAGTAGCAGCGTCCAGCCGACGCCCTGCACCACCTTCGTGTCCAGGATGTACGTCCCCACGATGTCCCAGCGGAAGTTGGGGTTGGTCACCAGGCTCTGGAGGAACAGGGCGAGCGCGCCGAGGATAATGACGGCGCTGATCCAGCGGCCCGGATGCCGAACCGGCACCGGATCATTGAGCACTACCGGAGCTTCCGGTCTTTCCTGCTGGCTGTCCATCTGTTTACCTGAGGGGTGGTTGGTGGCGGGAAAGCTCAAGAGCCGACCGCCGGGTTGACCTCGGACTTGGTGAGGGCTCCGTCGGCGTTGCCCCAGCCTTCCAGGATCTTCTTGTACGAGCCGTTCTCCATGAGCTTGGCGACGGTCTTCTGGACGAGTTCTGCCAGGGCCAGATCGGACTTGGCCACGGCGATCCCCTGCGGTGCGGAATCGTAAACCTCGCCGATTTTCTCGATCTGGCCGTTGGTCTGGGTGATGGCGTAGCCAATGATGGGCGAATCGGCGGCCATCGCATCGACACTGCCGTTGACCAGGCGTGTGGTGATGTCCGTCTGGTTTTTGAGCGTCACGACGTTGATGGGCTGCTTGCCGTCCGCGACACACTTCTTGCTGCGGTCCGACAGGTCCGGATCTTCTTGGACGGTGCCGGTCTGTACGCCCACGGACTTGCCGCAGAGATCATCCAGCGAGACCTTCTTCGGGTTGCCCTTCTGCACAGCCCAAGCGGTGCCGGCGTTGAAGTAGCTGACCATGTTGACCGCGCCGAGTCGCTCCGGGTTGATCGTGAACGAGGAAATACCGAGATCGTACTTCGGGCCCAGGGCCGGCAGGATGCCGGTGAATTCCGACGTCTGCACCTGGACTTTCAGACCGAGGGTGGCGCCGATTGCCTTGGCGATGTCGACGTCGTAGCCCACCGGGGTCTGGCCGTCGGTGCCGAGGAATTCCGCAGGCGCGTACGAGGTATCCGAGCCAACGGTCAGGGTGCCTTTGGACTTGATGTCCTCGGGGACCATGGCTGCCAGGGCGTCGTCCTTCTGCACGGTGCTCGGATCGAAGCTGGCCGCGGCACTGCCGGACACGGAGGGCGCGGCAGGCGTTGCAGTTTCGGAGGCGTTGGTGCAGGCGGTGAGAGCCAGGGCGCCAACAGCAAATACGGTGGCTGCCTTGAGTGTGGAGGTGCTCAGGAGCGAACGGGAGATCTGCATTTTCATACCTTTTGTAGCAGGAGGGATGCGTCGGGCTAAGTCGGTATATAGTGTATCGCCGAACGAGAGATGTACATCACAGAAAACTAAGTTTTACTATGGGATAACAAATCCGGGCACACAGACAAGACTTTCCCGCGCTCCGGTGTCTGAAATCCCGGATTCCCTCACCGGCAGTCCAGAGCCTAGCTCTTGATACCGAGGGACTCCAGCATGGGCCGGAACTTTGCCCACGTTTCGGCCAGCTCCACTTCGGGCACCGAGCCCTCTACGACGCCGCAGCCGGCGTAGAGGCGTACGGTCTGCGCAGACTCGATGACGGCCCCGCGCAGCGCTATGCCCCATTCCCCGTTGCCGGCCGCATCAAGCCAGCCGACCGGTCCGGCATAGGGGCCGCGGTCCAGATGCTCAAGCTTGCGGATCAGGGCGCCCGCCACCGTAGTCGGGGTGCCGCAGACCGCCGCCGTCGGGTGCAGAGCATTGATCAGGGCCAGGCTGGTGGGCACGTGACCTTCAACCTCAGTGAGCTCGGCCTTCACATCGGAGGCAAGGTGCCAGACATTCGGCAGTTCAAGGATGAACGGTTCGCTGTGCGCGTTCATGGCCTCGGAGAAGGGCGCCAACTGGGTTGTGAGGGACTGGATGGCGATGTCATGTTCGTGCCGCTGCTTCTCGGATCCGGCCAACACCCGCTCGGCAAACTCCAGCGGGGAGCCGTCCAGGCCGTCGGCGTCACGGCGGTCGAGGGTCCCGGCCAGGACGCGGGCCTGGGCGGTGCGGCCCTCCACCTGGATCAGCATCTCGGGGGTGGCGCCCACGAGTCCGTCGACGCCGTAGGTCCAGCATTCCCGGTACCGGACGGCGAGCTGGCGGAGGATCTCGGCGGCATTCACCCCGGCAGGGACGGTGGCAACAATGTCCCGGGCCAGCACCAGCTTCTCAAGCGCCCCGGTGCGGATTTCCGCTACGCCGGCGGCCACGGCGGCCATCCAGTCCGCCTCACTCAGCGACCCGGTGGCCAGCGTCGCTTCCCGCGGCGCGGCATCGGCGTCAATTTCCGTCGCGGAGGGAACGACGCCGGGTGTCCCCAGCCAGCGGTCCAGCGCGGCGCGGGCGCCCGCCTCGGTGAGGTCACCGTCGTCGAACGTTAACTGGGTCAGCCACGCCTTGCCGTCCCGCAGTCCAACGACGATTTCGGGCACCACCAGCCTTGAGGCGTGCGCGGAGGCCTTGGAGAAGGCGAACGAGCCGAAAGCGACGGGGCCGGTGCCGGGCCACTCCACGCTGTCCTGGATCTCGGCTTCCAGGACCAGGTGGCGCCACCAGATGTCAGCCTCAAGGAACCGGTCAGGACCCGTGGCGGTGAAGCGGGCCACCTCGCCGAAGCCAACCAGCCCGGCTTCGCGGCGGGTCCAGTAGAGGAGATCGTCCCGTACCAGAAGCGACGGCAGCCCCCCGGGGAATGCACCAGCGTCGAGGGGGACTGTCAAGGTTCGGAACGTGCTCGTCATAGTGAGACAACACTACTCCCGCGCCCGCGGAGGCCCTGATCAAGGCGTGGTTCGGAGGTGTGCCGAACATTTGAGACAATGACAGGGTGAACCGAGCATCCTTGGATAAGCGTCCGGACGAAGTGGCCACGATGTTTGACGACGTCGCCCCCAAATACGACGTCGTCAACGACGTCCTGTCGATGGGGCAGACGCGCCGTTGGCGCAAAATTGTGGTTGAAGCGATGGGCGTGAAAGCGGGCCAGCGGGTGCTGGACCTCGCCGCAGGCACCGGCACTTCCAGCGAGCCGTATGCCGACGCCGGCATTGACGTCATCGCCTGCGACTTCTCGCTCGGCATGCTCAAGGTGGGCAAGCGCCGCCGCCCCGACATCGATTTCATCGCCGGTGACGCGACGCGTCTGCCCTTCGCGGACAACACCTTCGATGCCAGCACCATCTCCTTTGGCCTGCGCAACGTCAACGAGCCGAAGAAGGCTCTGGATGAGATGCTGCGGGTTACAAAGCCCGGCGGCAAGCTTGTCATCGCTGAGTTTTCCCAGCCCGTCGTGCCGCTGTGGCGCACCATGTACACCGAATACCTGATGCGCGCGTTGCCCGCGATCGCTGTCAAGGTCTCTTCCAACCCGGATGCCTACGTCTACCTCGCCGAGTCCATCCGCGCCTGGCCGGACCAGGACCACCTCGCCGCCTGGCTGCAGGAAGCCGGCTGGGATTCCGTCACCTACCGCAACCTCAGCGGCGGCATTGTCGCGGTGCACCGCGCCGTCAAGCCCGGCGGCGGGCCCGGCCCCGAAAACGGCCCGGCAGCGTCTCCTGCCGCCCTCGCCGCCCACACCGGACCCGTAGCGAAGCTGCGCCGCAATACCCGGCCCGGGCGTTAGTCTGCCGCGGCCGTGAAAGTACTGATCGTCGGAGCCGGTCCGGCCGGGTCCACTGCCGCCTACTATCTGGCGCGGGCGGGCCTTGACGTCACGGTGCTGGAAAAAACCAGTTTCCCGCGCGAAAAAGTCTGCGGCGACGGGCTTACCCCCCGCGCCGTCCGCGAGATCCAGAAGCTTGGCCTGCCGCACCCCGAAGCCGACGGCTGGCGCCGGAACAAGGGGCTGCGTCTGCTGGCAGGCGGCCGCAGCATCGAGCTTCCCTGGCCCGAGGTCTCGGACTTCCCGCAGTACGGGCTGATCCGGACCCGCCTGGGCTTCGACGAGGAACTCGCCCGGCACGCCCAGTCCGCGGGCGCCGTCGTGCTCGAGCGCCACAGCGTCACGGAGGCCCTGCGTTCCGACGACGGGCGGGTGACAGGGGTCCGCGCCGCCCTGCTGGACGACGCCGGCCGCAAAACCGGCGAAACCCGCGACTTTCCCGCCGACGTCGTCCTGGCCGCGGACGGAAATTCCAGCCGCACCGCGGTTTCGCTGGGACTCCGTAAGCGCGACGACCGCCCGCTCGGCGTGGCCGTCCGCACCTACTTCACGAGCCCGCGCACCAACGACGACTGGATGGAAGGCTGGCTGGAGCTCCCCGGCCGCGACGGCAAGCTGCTGCCCGGCTACGGCTGGGTGTTCGGCGTCGGCGACGGCACCTCCAACGTGGGCCTGGGCATCCTGAACTCCTCCAAGGAATTCGGCAAGCTGGACTACAAACAGGTCCTGCGCGAGTGGACGGCCGGCATGCCCGCAGACTGGGGATTCACGCCGGAAAACCAGGTGGGCGAGATCCGCGGAGCCGCGCTGCCCATGGGCTTCAACCGCACCCCGCACTACTCCCCGGGGTTGTTGCTGCTGGGCGACGCCGGCGGCATGGTTTCCCCGTTCAATGGCGAGGGTATCTCCTATGCGATGGAGTCCGCCCGGTTCGCGGCCGAGTTCATCGTTGACGCCGCCGCCCGCTCGGTTTCCTCCGGCGGAGCGTACGACGCCGACGCGCATCTGGCACGGTACGCGGACTACATCAGGGACCAGTGGGGTTCGCACTTCACGCTGGGCCGGGCCTTCGCTGCCCTGATCGGCAAGCCGGCCGTCATGAAGCTGGCACTCCGGACGGGCATGCCCATTCCCGTCCTCATGCGGTTCGTGGTGCGGTTGCTGGCCAACCTGACGGATCCCGCGGCCAAGGGGTTCGAGGACCGCGTCATCCGGGTTCTCGAATCGCTGGTTCCGGCCACATCCAACCAGGGCCGGTCCGACTCGTTCAACTCCAGCGCCAACTCCGCGGATTCCGCAACAAAAGTTAGGGTTAACCCGTGACCAACTCTGCAGACCAAAGCTGGACGCACGCCGGACACGGCCTGCCGAGCTCTGAGCCCAGCCTCAACACCACCGCCATTGCCACCGGCTTGCAGCTGCCGGCCGGATTTGCCGCCATCGCGGGGGACCCCGACCTTGGTCCCGAGATCACCACCAACCTGGCCCGCGTCGAGAAAAAGCTCCGCGAAGCCATTGCCAACTCGGATCCGCTGGCTGACGCTACTTCGCGCCACCTCGTTGAAGCCGGCGGCAAGCGCATCCGTCCGCTCCTGACACTGCTCTGCGCCCACCTGGGTGATGCCTCCCGGCCGGCGGTGGTTCAGGCCGCCGTCGTGGTGGAACTGACCCACCTGGCGACGCTCTACCACGACGACGTGATGGATTCCGCGCCGTTCCGCCGCGGGGCCCCAACGGCGCACGAGGTCTGGGGCAACTCCGTCGCGGTGCTGACCGGTGACCTGATCTTCGCCCGGGCGTCCATCCTGGTCTCGGAACTCGGCTCCCGGGCCCTCGGGATCCAGGCCCGCACCTTTGAGCGGCTCTGCCTGGGCCAGCTGCACGAAACTGTTGGCCCCCGCCCGGACGAGGACCCCATAGAGCACTACCTCTCAGTCATCGCCGACAAGACGGGCTCACTGGTGGCCGCCTCCGGCCAGCTGGGTGCGATCTTCTCCGGCGCTGATGAGGCCTACGAGGCCTTGCTGGTCGAGTACGGCGAGAAGGTGGGCGTGGCTTTCCAGCTGGCCGACGACGTCATCGACGTCACCGGCGTCAAGGTCAAGTCCGGCAAGTCCCCGGGCACCGACCTGCGCGAAGGAGTGCCGACACTGCCGGTGCTGCTGCTGCGCAAGAAGGCCGAGACGGGCGACCAGTCCGCCGTCGAACTCCTTCAGCTGATCGACGGCGACCTTAGCTCCGATGAAGCCCTCGCCGCCGCCGTCGCCGGTCTCCGGGAGCACCCCGTGACCGCGGAATCCTGGGTGGTGGCACGGGCCTGGGCGGATGAGGCCATTGCCGCACTCGCGCCGCTGCCCGAAGGTGTTGTGAAGAGCTCGCTGACCCACTTCGCGCAGGCCGTGGTGGACCGCGCCAGCTGAGCGTGGTGCGCGGGGACGGGGTCCCGCCGTAGACGGTGCATCTCCGCCGCGCGCCGTGTGCGCCTCGGGGCGGTTCTCCGGTGGCAGCGGAATGGCCCCGGTTTCTCACAACGTTCCGCGTCAGTCGTTGTGTCGAACCGGGGCCATTTCTCCGTTCGCATCAGATCCACCGGAGGCATTCAGTGAACCCACAAATGAGACTATGACAGAAATGTCACGCTGTCCAGACCTCTTGTAAATCACGTGTCACAGGATTTTCACGATGCCCTCGCGGGCTGCACCGTTCTCAGGTACGGGTACCAGGATCTGGTTTACCACCCGCAAAAGGTTCTCGATCAGGTGTGGCAGGTCCTCCGGGGTCGGGCCATCCGCTGAATTTCCCCATGTTTGACCCCGCAGCACCGCCAACATCGGGCGGTCGGGCGCGGCACACCGGCGAGGCCCGCCTATCCTGGGGAGAATCGGCGCCTGGGGAGAATCGGCGCCTGGGAAGTCCCGGAGCCTAGTCCTCGTCGTCGGTGAACGCCCATTCGAACATGTCGAAGACGAACTCCGAGAACGTTCCCTCTTCACTCTTCCACTGGCCGCGGGCATTATTGCGGCGGTACACAATGGGGTCCGGGACGCTGAGGTCGCCCACGCGGAAGCCCCAGGTGAACTGTTCCTCCTCGTCCTCGAGGAACATCAGGAAGCCTTCATCATCGACTTCGAGTTCCTCGGGGTCCCAGAAGTAGTGGTACGCCTCCATGATGTCTTCGCAGCCGCCAACCGCGAGGTAGAACTCCCGCAGCACCAGCGGAACCTGGAACTGGTGCTCGTCGAGTGCCGAGTCGAGTTCGTCAGGGGCCAGGCCATCCTCTTCCTGCCATTCGTCTTCGAGATACTTCGGAACAAGCGCGCGGAATTTCTCGAGGAACATGTCAGTCATGGTTCTTATCCTAGCTAATTCCTGGTGCCGCCATCCGCCGCCCCCAGGCCGAGCCGGTGCCAGCCGCGGACCGCCAGCGGGACGTGCCATTGCCGCCGCCATGCGGTGACGCGGAAGGCGAAAACGATGGCCGCTACGGCACCGGCGGTTACCGCGTTGAAGGTACCGGTGACGGTCAGGCCCACGGTCAGCGCGGCCCCCGCAAACGCCGGCAGTGCATAGAGATCCTTCGGGTCGAACAGTTGCGGCACCTCATTGGCGGTAATGTCCCGGAGCAGGCCGCCACCCACCGCCGTCGTGACCCCGAGCAACAGCGCCGCCACGGGATTCATCCCGGCGGCCAGAGCCTTGAGGGTACCGGTGATGCAAAAGAGCGCCAGCCCGCCGGCGTCGAACAGGATCAGCAGCGAGGTGTAGCGCTGGACGCTGGAGAACAGGAAGTACACCAGCACCATGGCGAGCAGCGGCGGCGCCAAATAGGCAGGGTTGGTGAAGGCTGCGGGCGGGCCGGCGTTGATGATGATATCGCGGATCACGCCGCCGCCCAGGCTCACCACCGAAGCCAGCAGCAGGGAGCCGATGATGTCGAACTGCTTCCGCGCCGCGAGCAGCGACCCGGAGACCGCGAAGAAGAACACACCGGCGAGGTCCAGCCACACCAGGACGGCGCTGAAGGAAAAAGTCATGGAGGGTCCCGGTCGAGTCTCGTGGGGGCGGGTGGGGCGGCTCCAAGGTTACGCTAACGGCTATGAATAGCCCCATCCTGATTGCCTGCGCCCATGGCACCTCCAGCACCGAAGGCGCCGCTGAAGTCAATGCCCTCCGGGACGGGATCGCCGCACTCCGGCCGGGATTGGAGGTCCGCGAAGCCTACGTCGACGTCCAGGAGCCCCAGCTGCCCGGCGTCGTCACGGGCCTGCCCGCGGGGGAGGCCGCCGTCGTCGTGCCGCTGCTCCTCAGCGTCGGCTACCACGTCAAGGTGGACATCGCCCGGGCCGTCAAGAGCCGGCCGGACACCCGCGCCGCCGCGCCGCTGGGACCTGACCCGCGGCTGGCGGCACTTCTGGACGTCCGGCTGCGGGAGGCCGGGGTCACCGACAACGACGCCGTGGTCCTCGCCGCTGCCGGGTCCTCCGATCCCACCGCCGCGCAGAACGTGGAGGAACTCGCAGACCAGCTCCGCGGTCTGCGTTCGAACCGCATTGTGGCCGCGTACGGTGCGTCCGCAACGCCGTCGGTGCCCGACGCTGTCGCCATGCTCCGCGAGGAGGCCGCCGGCGGCGCCGGCGCGGGGGAGTCCGCCGGGGCAGTGGATCCAGGCGGCCGGGTGGTGATCGCCGCCTATCTGCTGGCCCCGGGATTCTTCCACGACCAGCTCGGCAAGGCCGGTGCGGACCTCGTCACGGCGGCCCTGCTGCCATCCCCGGTGCTGGCCGAGATTGCGCTGGAACGCTACGATGCAGCCCTCGCCGTCGGCGGTTCATGACGATTTGTTGCCCAAGGTGACCCCGCGTTTCTGACCCGTTGGAACGGCATGAGGCCCCGCCCTACAGTCGATCCATGACTGATACAGCTCTAGCCGGAGCGTCCCGGGACCAGGTTGCTCCAGGCCGCGTTCACCGTCCCGCCCGCCCCGCCGCGAAGCCGCACGGGCAGTGGAAGGTGGACGGCACCGCGCCGCTGAACGGCAACGAAACCTGGAAGCAGGAGGACAACGGCCTCAATGTCCGCGAGCGGATCGAGTCCGTCTACGCCAAGCACGGCTTCGATTCCATTGACGGCACCGACCTGCACGGCCGCTTCCGCTGGTGGGGCCTCTACACCCAGCGCAAGCCCGGGATCGACGGCGGCAAAACCGCCACGCTGGAACCGCACGAACTCGAGGACAAGTACTTCATGCTGCGCGTCAGGATCGACGGCGGCGCCCTCACCACCGAACAGCTGCGCGTCATCGGCCAGATCTCCGTCGACTTTGCCCGGGACTCGGCCGACCTCACCGACCGGCAGAACATCCAGCTGCACTGGATCCGGGTCGAGGACGTCCCGGAAATCTGGCGCCGCCTCGAATCGGTGGACCTGTCCACCACCGAAGCCTGCGGTGACGTCCCCCGCGTCATCCTCGGCTCCCCGGTCGCCGGGATCGCCAAGGACGAGATCATCGACCCGACACCGCTGATCCATGAGCTCGCCGCACGGTTCATCGGCGACCCGGAGCTGGCCAATCTGCCGCGCAAATTCAAGACCGCCATCACCGGCCACCCCAGCCAGGACGTGGTCCACGAGATCAACGACGTCGCCCTGGTGGGCCTGGTCCACCCCGACCTCGGCGCCGGCTACGACCTCTGGGTGGGCGGCGCGCTCTCCACCAACCCGATGCTTGGCCAGCGCCTCGGCGCTTTTGTCCGTCCGGACCAGGCCGCCGACGTCTGGCTCGGCGTCACCAGCATCTTCCGCGACTACGGCTACCGGCGCATGCGCACCAAGGCCCGGCTGAAGTTCCTGCTGGCCGACTGGGGGACGGAAAAGTTCCGCCAGGTCCTCGAGGACGAATACCTGGGCTACAAACTCGACGACGGCCCGGCCGCCCCCAGGCCCTCCACCCCGGGGGACCACGTCGGCGTGCACGAACAGAAGGACGGCAAGTTCTTCATCGGCGCCACCCCGCTGGCCGGCCGGCTCTCCGGTGGCCAGCTCGTGAAGCTCGCCGAAGCACTTGAGGCCCGCGGCTCGCAGCGGCTGCGCACCACCCCGCACCAAAAACTCGTCGTCCTCGACGTGCCCCGGGACCAGGTGGAGCCCCTGGTGGCCGACCTTGACGCCCTCGGCCTCTCCGCCCGGCCGTCCGTGTTCCGCCGCGGCACCATCGCCTGCACCGGCATCGAATACTGCAAGCTCGCCATCGTCGAAACCAAACGCACCGCCGCCACCGCGGTTGCCGAACTGGAACGCCGCCTCGCCGACCTCGTCGAATCGCAGCAGCTTCCGCAGGCCCTCTCCCTGCACATCAACGGCTGCCCCAACTCCTGCGCCCGGATCCAGACTGCGGACATCGGGCTCAAGGGCATGATGCTTCCCACGCCCGACGGCGACCCCGCCCCGGGTTTCCAGGTGCACCTCGGCGGCGGGCTGGCGTCCGACAGTCGGGAGGAAGCAGGCCTCGGACGGACCGTCCGCGGGCTCAAGGTCACCGCCGACGACCTTCCGGACTACGTGGAGCGCGTGGTCCGGAAGTTCGTGGCCGACCACACCGACGGCCAGACCTTCGCCGAGTGGGCTTTCGCCGCCGACGAGGACGATCTGCAGTGAACGCCGTCCTCCGCACCCACAGCGAGCTCACCGCGCTCGCCGGGTCCGGCGCCGCCGAGCTCGGCTGGGACGCCCCGGCCCGCGACGTGATCGCCTGGGTGGCGCGCAACTTCGAGCTGCCCGCCGTCGCCGTCGCCTGCTCCATGGCCGACGCCGTCCTCCCGGCGCTGGTCGCGGACCAGCTTCCCGGCGTCGACGTGCTGTTCCTGCAGACCGGCTACCACTTCCCGGAAACCCACGCGACCCGCGGCGAGGTCGCGGCGGGCCTGCGCGTCAACGTCGTCGACGTCCTGCCGGAGAGCACTGTGGAACAGCAGGACCGGCTCCTGGGCAAAGACCTCTTCGCCCGCGATCCCGCCACGTGCTGCGCGCTGCGCAAGGTTGCCCCGCTGCGCCGGACCCTGGCCGGTTACGAACTGTGGTTCACCGGGGTACGCCGCGACGAGGCGCCCACCCGCAGCAGCACCCCGCTGGTGGCCTGGGACGAAACCAACGGCCTGGTCAAGGTCAATCCCGTCGCTGCCTGGAGCTTCGACCAACTGGTCCAGTACTCCGGGGACAACCTCCTCCCCGTCAACCCGCTGCTTTCCCAGGGCTACCCGTCCATTGGCTGCCAGCCCTGCACCCGCAAAGTAGTGCCGGGCGATGACCCCCGCGCCGGACGCTGGGCAGGAACCGACAAGACAGAATGCGGGCTACACGTATGAGCGCACACATTATCGAGGACCGGGCGAGTGTGTCTAAGCCGCGTGGAGAATCAGTGGCAAGGCTCTCCGGCCTGGACACCCTTGAGTCCGAGGCGATCCATATCATCCGCGAGGTCGTTGCCGAGTTTGAGAGGCCTGCGCTGCTGTTCTCCGGCGGCAAGGATTCCGTGGTGATGCTGCACCTGGCCACCAAGGCGTTCTGGCCGGGTAAAGTGCCGTTCCCGGTGCTGCACGTGGACACCGGGCACAACTTTCCCGAGGTCCTCGAGTTCCGGGACCGGACCGTGGAGCGGCTGGGCCTGAAGCTCGTCGTCGGCAGTGTCCAGGAGTTCATCGACTCCGGTGAGCTGGCGGAGCGCGCCGACGGCACCCGCAACCCGCTGCAGACCGTCCCGCTGCTGGATGCTATCCAGCGCAACAGGTTCGACGCCGTTTTCGGCGGCGGGCGCCGGGACGAGGACAAGGCCCGGGCCAAGGAGCGCATCCTGAGCCTGCGCGACGAATTCGGCCAGTGGGATCCGCGCAACCAGCGCCCCGAACTGTGGAACCTCTACAACGGCCGCCACACCGTCGGCCAGCACGTCCGCGCCTTTCCGATCAGCAACTGGACCGAACTGGACATCTGGCGCTACATCGAACGCGAAAACATCGCCCTCCCGGGCCTGTACTACGCCCACGACCGCGAAGTCTTCGCCCGGGACGGCATGTGGCGCGCGGTCGGCGAGGTCTCCCGGCCCCGCGAGAGCGAGGAGGTCATCACCAAGACCGTCCGCTACCGGACCGTCGGCGACATGTCCTGCACCGGCGCCGTCGAATCCGCCGCGGCGACCGTGCGCGACGTCGTGATCGAAGTTGCCGCCTCCACCATCACCGAACGTGGCGCCACCCGGGCGGATGACCGCATCTCCGAGGCCGCCATGGAAGACCGCAAGAAGGACGGCTATTTCTAATGAGCACCACCGCAACTGTGCCTGACGCCGCTGCCGCCAGCCTCGGGCTGGACTCCGCCTCACTGTTCAGGTTCGCTACGGCCGGCTCGGTCGACGACGGCAAGTCCACCCTGGTGGGCCGGCTCCTGCACGACTCGAAGGCGATCCTCGCCGACCAGCTCGACGCCGTCGCCCGCACCTCCGCGGACCGCGGCTTCGGCGGGGCCGGCGCCCTTGGCACTCAGGCGATTGACCTCGCGCTGCTCACCGACGGCCTGCGCGCAGAGCGTGAACAAGGCATCACCATCGACGTCGCCTACCGCTACTTCGCCACGGACCGGCGCGGTTTCATCCTCGCGGATTGCCCCGGGCACGTGCAGTACACCAAGAACACCGTCACCGGCGCGTCCACTGCGGATGCTGTGATCGTGCTGATCGATGCCCGCAAGGGTGTCCTGGAGCAGACCCGCCGGCACCTGTCGGTGCTGCAGCTGCTGCGGGTGGCCCACGTGGTGGTCGCCGTGAACAAAATCGACCTCGTGGACTTCCGTGAGGCCGTGTTCCGGGAGATCGAGGCCCACGTACAGCAGGTGGGCCGGGAGCTCGGGCTCGGCCGGAAAGATCCAGCTGCCGGCGGGGGTACCGATTTGCTGGTCATTCCCGTTTCCGCGCTCGACGGCGACAACGTCGTGGACCGCTCCTCCCGCATGCCCTGGTACGCCGGCCCAGCCCTGCTGGAGGTCCTGGAGACGCTGCCCGCCGCCGACGAACTGGAAAGTCACCTGGAAAGCTTCCGCTTCCCGGTGCAGCTGGTAATCCGGCCGCAGGGTGCCCTGGCGCCCGACGCCGTGGCCGGTGGACTGGACGCGGAGGCCTACCGCGACTACCGCGCCTACGCCGGCCAGATCACCGAGGGTTCCGTAACGGTGGGGGACAAGGTCAGCGTGCTGACCCCCGGGCAGGCTCCGCGCAGCACCACTGTGACCGGAATCGATTTCGCCGGGCGCAAGCTGACCGAGGCCACGGCCCCGCAGTCCGTCGCGCTGAGGCTCGCGGACGAGTTCGACGTCGCCCGCGGTGACACAATCGCGGCGGCCGGGCCCGACGGCGGTGCCGTACCGGAGTCGACGGCTGACCTGTACGCAGCACTCTGCTGGCTCTCGCCGAAGCCGCTGCGGGAAGGGGAGAAGGTCCTCGTGAAGCACGGCACCCGCACGGTCCAGGCGCTGGTGCGGAACGTGACGGGGAAACTGGACCTGACCACGTTCCAGCTCGAAGGTGCGTCGGCGCTGGCGCTCAACGACATCGGCCACGCCCAGCTGCGGCTCGCAGCAGCCCTGCCACTGGAAAACTACCTGCACCACCGCCGCGCCGGGGCGTTCCTGGTGATCGACCCGCAGGACGGCAACACGTTGGCCGCAGGGCTCGTCAGGGATCACCCCGGCGACCACGAGGACGAGCGCTACGCCATTTGAGCTGCCCGTTGATCGGCCAGTTGGACGCTGCTATACCGGGGTCATGAATCCCGAATCCGATCTGTCCGTCGCTCTTGTCGTGGCGCACCCCGATGATGACGCCTACGGAATGGCGGGCACAGTGGCCCTCCATGCGCTCAATCCCAACTTCCGCTACCTCCTGGTTCATGCGACGGACGGCGAAGCCGGCGAAATCGCCCCGGGGATCGAAGCCACGACCGAGACTTTGGGGGAGCTCCGGCGTCGAGAGGATGAAGCGGCCTGGCAGGCACACGGGCGTCCACCGGAGCGCCATGAATGGCTCCGCTACCCGGACGGAGGACTGTCAGCCGTGCCTTTCGAGGACCTCGCGGAGAGAATCTCCGCCATCCTGCGAGCGGAGCGGCCGCGGGTGGTGTGTACCTTCGGCCCGGACGGAATAACAGGGCACCCCGACCACATCGCGGTTGGCCGGGCAACCGACGCGGCCTTCACCCGGCTTCGCGAGGAGGGCGTTCCGGGCATGGAACGGTTACTGCACGGCGGCCTGCGCGAATCAACGTTTCTTCGGTGGAACACGGCACGGCGCGAGCATGGGCTGGACCCCTGGAACCCCGGGCAGATTTACCACCTTCGCCCCGTTCCGGACCAAGCCATCGGAGTCGAAGTGGACACCCGGTCCGTGGCCGCGCAGGTGCTCGCAGGCTTGCTGGAGCACCGCAGCCAGCGGCACGTCCTTTTTGCCCGGACCCTGTCCAGGGAACAACAGCTGCGCGTGCTCGGCCGGGAGTCCTATGTGATGGCCTGGCCGGTCAGAACCGTCGGTGAACCGTTGCTCGCTGACATCTTCGAAGGGCTCGGTTGAACGCCCCGGCGGAAGCCCGCACTCTCGCGGCGGAACGGTCACAGGTCCGCAAACGCGCGGAATATGACGTCGCGTGAACCCTTGTGACCCACGGTTTCCCGGCCATTGAACCCGGCTCCTGACGCTCCCTATGGTGAACGAATGTCCATGCCATCCACCCCTGTACCTCCGACCCCCGGCCCGGGCGCCGGCCGCCAGCCTGGAACCACCCGCATCGTCGCCGGCGCACCCGCCAGGCCCACCCGCAAGCACACCCTGGAAATCAGCCTGGCAGCCGGCCTGGTGCTGTTGATCGGCGTCGGCGCGGCCGTGGCCTCGACAGCGTCTCCCAACGAGGACACCGTGCCGGCCGCCAGTGTCCAGACCCCGGCCGCTGAACTCAAACTCGGCTACTTCGGCAACATCACCCACGCCCCGGCGCTCGTCGGGGTCAGCCAAGGCCTGATCGCCAAGAGCCTCGGCGGGACCAAGCTCAGCACCCAGGTTTTCAACGCCGGTCCGGCCGCAATCGAGGCGCTCAACGCCGGTGCGCTCGACGCCACATATATCGGCCCCAACCCGGCCATCAACTCCTACGTCAAGAGCCACGGCGAATCGGTCAGCATCATCGCCGGTGCCGCCTCCGGCGGAGCGCAGCTGGTGGTCAAGGCCGGGATCGCCTCGGCAGCAGACCTCAGGGGCAAGAAGCTGGCGACGCCGCAGCTCGGCGGTACCCAGGACGTGGCACTCCGCGCCTGGCTGGGCAGGCAGGGCTTCAAAGTCAACACCGACGGCAGCGGCGACGTCGCCATCAACCCCACCGACAACGCCCAGACCCTGAAGCTGTTCCAGGACGGCAAGCTCGACGGCGCGTGGCTCCCGGAACCCTGGGCCTCCCGGCTCGTCCTGCAGGCCGGGGCGAAAGTCCTCGTCGATGAAAAGGACCTGTGGGACAAGGGCGAGTTCACCACCACTGTTCTGATCGTCAACAAGAAGTTCGCTGCCGCGCACCCTTCCACGGTCCAGGCTCTGCTGAAGGGCCATATCGAATCCGTGGACTGGCTCACCGCCGCCCCGGCGGCGGAGAAGTCCGCGGTCCTCAACGCCGCCCTCAAGGAATCAGCCGGTGCCGCGCTGCCGGCGGACGTGATCGACCGGTCGCTTCAGAACATCGTTTTCACCGCAGACCCTCTCGCCGGTACCTTTCCGAAGCTGCTCCGGGACGGGGTGAATGCAGGAACCACCACCCAGGCGGACATCAACGGCCTTTTCGACCTCACGGCCCTGAACAGTGTCCTGAGCGTTTCCGCCGGGACCAGGATCCCGGCGCAGGGGCTGGGCAAGGACCAGCCTGTTCCCGCCGCCAGCACCGCCAACCAGTGAGGACGTAACCATGCCAGTCGTACTGGAAAATCTGGGAAAGCGCTTCGGCGACGGCGCCCCGGTGCTGGAGGACGTCAACGCCCGCATCGGGCAGGGCGAGTTCGTGGCCCTGCTCGGCGCATCCGGCTGCGGCAAGTCCACGCTGCTGAACATCATGGCGGGGCTGGAAGCACCGACGTCGGGCGCCCTGGAGGTCCCCAGCGACGGCGCCGCCTTCATGTTCCAGGACGCGGCGCTGTTCCCCTGGCTGACCGCGCGCGAGAACATCGAGCTCGCGCTGAAACTGCGGGGGGTGGGGAAAGCGGAGCGCCGGGCGAAGGCCGGTGACCTCCTGGACCTGGTGCATCTGGGCGGCGCGGGGGCCAAACGCCCGCACGAGCTTTCCGGCGGTATGCGCCAGCGGGTGGCGCTGGCCCGCTCACTCGCCCAGGACCGCCAGCTGCTCCTGATGGACGAGCCGTTCGCTGCCCTGGATGCGATCACCCGCGACCTGCTGCACGATGAGCTGGAGCGGATCTGGAAGGAAACGGGCAGGACCATCGTTTTTGTCACGCACAATGTCCGTGAAGCCGTCCGGCTGGGCCAGCGCGTCCTGCTGCTCTCCTCCCGGCCCGGACGCGTAGTGCGCGAATGGCCCGTCTCCGAGGAACACCGCACAGACGCCGGCCTGGCCGGCCAGCTCACCGCTGCCATTACCGCCCGGCTTCGCGAGGAGATCCGCCGCCATGCCCAGTAGACCCACGTTCCTCGCGGAGGCCGGCGAAACCGGCCTCCCCACCGCGGCTCAGACCAGGTCCTCCGGCGGCCCGGCCGACCTCCGCGAGCTCGAAGCCGGACTGGACTCGCTGCAATCCAGCGCCGCTCACAAAGCGCGGGTCGACTGGAGCCGGATCCTGCTGCCCGTGGCGGCGATCGCCGTCCTCATCCTGATCTGGCAGGCGTACGTCTCCCTGGGCTTCAAACGCCAGGATCTGGTGCCCGGACCGCTGGAGGTGGCGGCCCAGTTCGGTCACATGTGGGCGGAGGCAAAGCTGCAGGAAGCGGTGTGGACCTCCCTGCAGCGCGGACTGGCGGGATTCCTGATCAGCGCGGCCATCGCCACGCCGATCGGACTCGTGCTGGCGCAGGTCGCCCCGCTGCGCCGCGCGTTCGGGCCGCTGATCTCCGGGCTGCAGGTCCTGCCCTCCGTGGCCTGGGTGCCGGCCGCCATTATCTGGTTCGGCCTCACCGACGCCACCGTGTACTTCGTGGTGTTCATGGGCGCCATCCCATCGATCATCAACGGGCTGATCTCCGGCGTGGACCAGATCCCGCCGCAGTATCGCAGCGTCGGGACGGTTCTCGGCGCCTCCCGGGTGCAGCTGGCGCTCCAGATCATCCTCCCCGCCGCGCTGCCCGGGTACCTGAGCGGCCTCAAACAAGGCTGGGCCTTCTCCTGGCGCTCCCTGATGGCAGCGGAAATCATCGCCGTCGGCGGCACCATCGGCTTTGGCCTGGGCTCCATGCTGAACCAGGGCCGTGACCTGTCTGACATGACCATCGTGATGTCCGCGATCCTGCTGATTCTCGCCGTCGGCATCCTGATCGAGCTGCTGGTGTTCGGTCCAATCGAAAAGCGGCTGCTCCGCCGCCGGGGCCTTCTCGCGGGCGGCACCCGCTAGGCACCGTGCTACGCGGCGGCGCCCGGGCCGTTAATCGAAGGGCGGGGGACCCAGGATCTCGATGCCGCCATGCACCCGCCCGCGACGGCCCGGCCCCTATGTGACGCGGCGTTACCCCGCGTGAACTGGTGTTTCCGCGGCGTTGTTCCGCCATCCGGCGCCGCCCTATCGTCGATGCATGGCAATCCAGGACATCTACCCCACGGCCCTGCGCCTCCTCGGCCGCCCCGTGCTGGTGGTCGGCGGCGGACCGGTCGCCGCGCGCCGTGCGAAGGGACTGCTCGACGCCGGCGCCCGCGTCACCGTCGTCGCCCCCCTGGCCTGCCCCGCCCTGACCGGGCTTTCCGGCGCCGGGCTCCTTGCCTGGGAACCGCGCGCCTACCGCACGTCGGACGTCCACGGCGCCTGGTTCGTTCAGACCGCCACCGGCAATCCGGCTGTTGACGCCCAGGTTTCCGCCGACGCCGAGGCGCAGCGCATCTGGTGTGTCAACGCCTCCGACCACGAGGCCTCCGCCGCCTGGACGCCGGCCGTCGCTGTCGTGGACGACATCAAGATAGCGGTGAACGCCGGGGGAGACCCGCGCCGCGCCATGGCCCTGCGCGACGCCGTCGCCACCGCCTTGGAAACCGGTGACCTGCCGCTGCGCCGGCGCCGGGGGGAGTCCGGCGCCGGCACCGTAGCCCTCGTTGGCGGCGGCCCCGGTGACTCGGGGCTCATTACAGTCCGCGGCCGGAGGCTCCTGGGCCAGGCCGACGTCGTCGTCACCGACCGCCTCGGGCCGCGGGCGCTGCTGGCCGAACTGGCGCCCGATGTCCGCATCATTGAGGTCGGGAAAACCCCCGGCCACCACCCTGTGCCGCAAGCCGAGATCAACCGCATCCTGGTCGAGGAAGCCCTGCAGGGCCACCGGGTGGTCCGGCTCAAGGGCGGCGACCCATACGTCCTGGGCCGCGGCGGCGAGGAGGCGGAGTTCTGCCGGCAGCACGGCGTCGAGGTCGAAGTGGTCTCCGGCGTGACGTCGGCGACCTCGGTACCGGCCGCCGCCGGCATCCCGGTGACGCACCGCGGCCTCGCCAAGGGGTTCAGCGTGGTGACGGGCCACGAGGAGCTCGCCGAGGTCCCCGCCCGCGCAGACCACACCGTGATCCTGCTCATGGGCGTAGGCCAGTTGCGCGGTTCCACGGCCTCGCTGGGACGCGCCGGTTTGCCAGCGGGGACGCCTGTTGGCATCGTAGAGAATGGCTACCTGCCGAACCAGCGGGTGACCATCGGAACGCTCGGGACCATCGCGGACCAGGCGGAGGCTGCAGGCGTCGCGAACCCCGCCGTGATCGTAATCGGTGACGTGGTCCGCGTCAGCCCGTACGCGCCGCCACATTTCAAGACCGCGGATTACGGCACCACCTCCCCGAACGCCCCGCGCGTCCCCGCCCGCTAGCTCCACCCGCAGTACCGGATCGAACCAAAGGAACACAGCCGTGTCAATGAACGCCCCCGTAGGAACCGCCCGCCCGCTGCGCATCGCCGTCGTTGGCTCCGGACCCGCCGGTGTCTACGCCGCGGACCTCCTGACCAAAAGCGAGGCCGTCAAAAGCGGCGAGCTCAGCGTCAGCATCGACCTCTTCGACCGGTACCCGGCACCCTACGGCCTCATCCGCTACGGCGTGGCGCCCGACCACCCGCGCATCAAGGGCATCGTCAACGCGCTGCACAAGGTCCTGGACCGCGGCGACATCCGCTTCTTCGGCAACGTGGACTACGGCACCGACCTGTCCCTGGCGGACCTCCGCACCCACTACGACGCCGTCATTTTCGCCACAGGTGCCATCAAGGACGCCGACCTGAACATTCCCGGCATCGAGCTCGAGGGCTCCTACGGCGGCGCCGACTTCGTCTCCTGGTACGACGGACACCCGGACGTCCCCCGCGACTGGCCGCTGGAGGCCAGGGAGATCGCCGTGATCGGCAACGGCAACGTCGCCCTGGACGTCGCCCGCATGCTCTCCAAGCACGCCGATGATCTCCTGGTCTCCGAGATTCCGGACAACGTCTACGCCGGCCTGAAATCCTCCCCGGTCACCGACGTGCACGTCTTCGGCCGGCGCGGCCCGGCCCAGGTGAAGTTCACCCCGCTGGAACTGCGGGAACTGTCCCACTCCAAGGACGTCGACATCATCCTCTACGCCGAGGATTTCGAGTTCGACGCCGAATCGGACCGCCAGATCCAGAGCAACAACCAGACCAAGACCATGGTGGGCACGCTGACCAACTGGATCGCCGGGCAGCCCGAGGACCCCGCCGGGTTCACCGCCTCCCGCCGCCTGCACCTGCACTTCCTGCACAGCCCGGTCGAGATCGTTGGAGAAACAACAGCTGACCCCGCGCACCCGGGCAAGGTCGCCGGCATTAGGTTCGAACGCACAGCATTGGACGGGACGGGCAACGCGCGGGGCACCGGGGAGTTTGTTGCCTACCCGGTCCAGGCCGTCTACCGCGCCATTGGTTACTTCGGGTCCTCGCTGCCTGAGGTCGAGTTTGACCACATCAGAGGTGTGGTCCCGAACGACGGCGGCCGGGTTCTGGACGCTTCGGGCACCCAGGTGCCGGGCATTTACGCGACCGGCTGGATCAAGCGCGGACCGGTCGGCCTGATCGGGCACACCAAGGGCGACGCCCTCGAAACCATCACCCACCTTCTCGGAGACCGCCAAAACCTCCCGCTGGCAGCGGCCCCCGCACCGGAGGCCGTCGTCGAACTGCTGGAAAACCGCGGCGTGCAATACACCAGCTGGGAGGGGTGGCTGGCCCTGGACGCGCACGAGCGGTCCCTGGGGGAACAGGCAAGTGCCGGCACCGGCATGCACCGTGAACGCATCAAGGTGGTTCCGCGCGGGGCCATGGTCCAGATTTCCCGCGACGGGGTGGCCGCGGAAGTCTGAGCCCGCGTTGTTTGTGGGTGGCGAAAAATGGGGGTTTAGTCAGTAGGCTTATCGTTATGGATGAGCTGCGCATGCCACCGACCCCCGCACCGAAGACTCCCGCAGGGGCCCCCGCACCAGGGCTGCGCCGGTGAGGCTCCGGCGCAGTAACGCGTCCGGCCGCGGCTACCGGCGCGTCGCCTCCGGGACAGGCTTCAGCTACAAGGACCTGGACGGTTCCACCCTCGCCGCGGGGCCCGTGCGTGAGCGGCTCGAAGGCATCGGCATTCCGCCGGCCTGGACCGACGTCTGGATTGCCCCGTTCGACAACGGGCACATCCAGGCCACCGGGGTGGACGCCGTGGGCCGGCGCCAGTACATCTACCACCCGGGCTGGCGGGAACGGAAGGACCGGCTGAAGTTCGACCGTTCGCTCCAGCTCGCGGAAACATTGCCGGCGGCGCGGCGGCGCGTCACCCTCGACCTGCGTTCCGAGGGCCTCACCCGGGAGCGGGTGCTGGGCGCTGCCTTTCGGATGCTGGACAGCGGCTCGCTGCGGGTCGGCTCGGAGCGCTACACCAACGAGAACGGCAGCCACGGCCTCGCCACCTTGCTCTGCGCCCACGTGAAGGTGCACAAGGACGAGCTCCGCCTCAGTTTCCCCGCCAAGAGCGGGAAGACCTGGGAGTCGCGGATGCACGACGCCGACCTCGCCGCCGTCGTGCGCCAACTCAAGCGCCGGGGCGGCAACGCCCGCCTGTTGGCCTATAAGGCGGGCAGGCGCTGGCATCCGGTGTCCAGCTCCGAGATCAACCAGTACGTCAAAGAACGCACCGGCCAGGACTTCACGGCCAAGGACTTCCGGACCCTGAGGGGGACGGTGGCGGCGGCCGCCAGCCTGGCCCGGAGCGGTCCGCAGCCCAAGGTCTCCACCCGCAAGCGCGCGGTGAGCCGCGCCATGGTGGACGCGTCCGAAGTCCTTGGCAATACGCCGTCCATCGCCCGGAAGAGCTATGTTGATCCGCGGCTCCTGGACCACTTTGCGGCGGGGGACACCATCGACCCGAAGCGGCTGGACTCCGCCGAATCCGAGGTCCGCGCCCTGCTCTACCGCGAGGGGGACGTGGTCCCGCTGCGCTGACGGGACGGCAGTGCGCTACATCCGGCCGAAGCGTGCCCGGACCAGCGCGAACGCTCCGTAGGCGATGAAGCCGGCGCCTATTGCCAGGAGGAGGACGGGACCCCACGGATGGTCCTTCAAAGCCTTGAGGCTGCCGTCCAGGCCGGTGGACGAGGCGGGATCATTCGTGGCAGCAGCGATGACAAACAACAAGCCCGTCAGCAGCAGGGCTACCCCTTTGGCGATGTGGCCGGCCACGCCCAGCCCGCTGACCAGGCGGCCACGGTGTGTGCCCTCAAAGTGGCGCAGCTCCTCCTTGAATTTCTTTCCCGCGCCTTTGACGATGAAGTACACCCCGATGCCCATGATGATCAGTCCCAGCCCAATGAGCGCCGGGACCCCGAAGGGGCTTCGGATCAGCGCGGTGCTGAAGTCCCGGGTCGAGTCGCCGGAGTCACCGCCGTTGCCCAGCCCGAAACCCGCGAAGCTGAGCCCCACGCTGCCGTAGCCAATGCTGAGGAACCCGGAGGACGCAAGCTTGCCGAGCCGTTGCCGGCGCGCCAGGTGCCGGGCCCGCAGGGTCGCCTCGCTCAGCTGCCACAGGGCGAGCCCCGCGCACGCGGTGAAGCCGGCCCACATCACGGCCGGCCCCCAGGGGTTGGCCGCAAGCTGTTCGATCGCGCCGGTGGGATCCGCCTGGCCCGGGGCGCCAAGAACCAGCGCTACGGCGATCCCCCCGATCACAACATGCAGCAGCGCCATGACTGCGAAGCCGGACCGGGCGACGACGTCGAGCGCCGCGGTGTTGGACACCGCCTCCGCGGCGTCCGCTGCACCGCCGGCGGCCTCCCCGAGGGACGCGCCGAGGCTGCGGTTGCTGCTCTCAGCCGCCGCGAAAGGCGGGCTCCCGGGCCCCGAAATTTCCATGGCAACGATTCTACGGAAGGCCGGGGGCTGATTGTGGACTATCACCTTTTTCGTAAGTGTGCTTACTATAGTTGGACGTGGCCTCGCTGGCCGCAACAGTTTCGGATTCGACCTTTGACGATAGGAAGCTCACCATGGCAGGTAATCTTGTTGCCCGATCCATCCACGACCTGACGGCAGGCGCCTGGTTCGGCGGCTCGCTGATGGGTGCCATCGGACTGAACGGTGCGAGCGCAGAAGCGAAAGATCCGGCCGAACGCACGCGGCTTTCCAGCCTTGGCTGGAAGAAGTGGGCCCCGTACCAGACCGCGGCATTCGGTGCGCACCTGGTGTCCGGGCTCGCCATCATGTGGGAAAACAAAGGCCGCATGGCCAAGCAGGACGGCGTTACCCGCCTCAGCATCTATAAGTCCATCGTTACCCTGGCAGGTGCCGGCGTGAGCCTGTACGCGGGTCTGCAGGGCGCCAAAGTGGACAAGCTGGCCGGCCAGGGCGGCGCGGGTGCCACCGAGCCCAAGCCCGGCGCCTCCGACGAGCTCCGCTCGGCGCAGCAGCAGCTGAAAATCCTGCAGTGGGCCATTCCGGTCTTTGCCGGCTGGGTCATCGTCCTCGGCGCCAAGCACGGTGAAATGCAGCGTCCCAAGAACGTCCTGAAGGGCCTCAAGCGCTAAACCTGTGCAGGAACGCTGACTCGCTGAAGAGTCCAGCAACCTCAAAGGCCTCCGCTCCGGAACTTCCGTCCCGGAGCGGAGGCCTTTGTTGTGTCCTGGCGGGTTAGCGCTGCAGCCATTCCGCGCAGGAGTTCAGGTTCCGCTGCACGCTGTCGACGGCGGCCAGTTCGTTGCGTTCGGCGATGGCGTCCACGAGCTGGTCGTGGCCTTCGGGCGGGAGCCCATTGAAGCCGCCCCGCTGCTGCCGGCGGAGCAGGTCTGCATGGAAGAGGGTGCCGAAGCTGGAGTAGAGCTCGTGCAGCAGCGGATTGCCCGAGGCCTGCGCCACGGACGCATGGAAGCCCCAGTCCGCCCGGGCCCAGCCGGCATGGTCCCCGGCCTCCCACGCCAGACGGCGTTCCGCCAGCAGGCCGCGCATCGCCTCGATGTCGAGGGCGGTGGCGTGGCGGGCGGCAAGCCGGGCCGACTGGGTGTCCAAGCCAACGCGGACCTCAAGGATGTGGACCTGCGAGTGGTCCCGGTACAGGCGCTGGGCGGTGCCGGAGATCTCGCTGGTGGCGCGGACATAGGTGCCGTCGCCGCGCCGGACCTCCAACATGCCGCTGTGGGCGAGGGCTTTGACGGCCTCGCGCAGGGTGCCCCGCGAGACGCCCAGCATGGCCATAAGTTCGGGTTCGGCCGGGATCCGCTCCTGCATCGGCCAGGTGCCGGAGTGGATCAGCTCACGCAGCGTGGCGGTGACCTCCTCCACCAGGGGCGGCCGGTGCGGCGCAGCGGTGTTAATCACCGGCCTGCCCGGGCCGCTGCCGGGGCGGCGGCTGGAGGCCTGGCAGTCAACAGATGGCCGACGGCGATCTGGCCCACGGCCACGGCCAGCAGCAGGAGCAACGGCAGGGTCCAGGCGTCCGTGGCACTGTGCAGCAGCCCCATGCCGAACGGGCCGAGCGTTGCCAGCAGGTAGCCGGCGGATTGCGCGACGGTGGACATTGCCGTGGTTTCGGCGGTGGTGCGGCCGCTGCGGCTGATCATCACCATGACCAGCGGGAAGATGCCCAGCCCGAGACCAAGCAGCACCGCCATCAGCGGCGCCCACGCGGCCGGCAGGACCAGCATTGCCAGGACGCCCGCAGCCATGGTCAGTGTGGCCAGGTAAAAGGCGGTGCGTTGCCTCCGCGGGCGTGAGCCGATCGCGACCAGCACCATGCCGGCCGGGACGGAGACGAGCTGCATCAGGCCAAACATCAGGCCGCTTTCGGAAGCGGAGAGGCCCAGGGTGACCAGCATGTAAGGGAACCAGCTCAGGACCGAATATGCCAGCAGGGCCTGGACGGTGAACCCGAGGGTGATCAGCAGGCCGGCGCGGGTCCGCAGCAACGGCCAGGGGGACACCCTGCCGGCCTTGACGGCGGGGGCGTTCCGGTGGGCATGCAGGGCGATGGGCAGGAATCCGAGGCAAGCGCCGAGGGCCAGGAAGCCGATCGCACCCACCCCGGCGGAGGGGGAGCCGAGCTGCTGGGCGACGGGAACGATCAGCACCGCGACCACCGTGGCGCCCGTGGTCATGGTCACGGTGTACAGGGCGGTCATCAGCGACGTCCGGTCGGCGAAGTGCACCCTGATGAAGGACGGCATGGCCACGTTGCAGATAGCCAGCCCGGACATCCCGATGACGGTGCCTGCCAGCAGCATGCCCGTGGACGGAATGCCGCGGACCAGCAACCCGGCCGCGAGCAGCACCAGGGAGAGCAGGATCGCTTTCTCCAGCCCCAGGACCCGGGTGAGCCACGATGTCGCGGCACCGGCCACCGCGAAGCACAGTGTGGGAATGGAGGGGATGATGGCGGCGATGAGGGGCCCGTACCCCAGCACGGCCTGCAGGTCATGCAGGAGTGCGGAGGCCCCGGTGATGCCGGCGCGCAGGTTGAGGCCGATCAGCACGATCGCGACGACGCCGGCAACGACGACGCCGCGGGGTGTGCGCACGACGGCGGGTGGTTCTGTTTCGGGAAGGGCGGACGTCGCCGTGCTGCTAGCCATCCCTAAACGTTAGACGTTTGACGTTTGCGGCCCGACCTTTAGTGGCGCATGTCTCCGCCACCAAGGTTCACGTCAGTGCGGGTGCCGGGCACTCAGGCGCTGCACGGCGAGCGCCAGCCAGAGCTGGACCCGGTCCGAGGTCTGGGCGGGGTCGTAGCCGGTGAGTTCGGTGACTTGGGCCAGGCGGTAGCGGACCGTGTTCCGGTGCAGGGTGAGTTCTTCGGCCACGGCGGCGACGGAGCCGTTGTTGTTCAAATAGCTCTCAAGCGTCGTGAGCAGCTCGGCTCCATGGGTGGCGTCAAAGGTCCGGAGCGGATTGAGCGACTCGTTCGCCATATCCGCCAGCGGCACGTCCTCACTGGCCAGCAGCAGCGAAGTCAGGCTCAGCCGTTCGGGTTCGTTCACGGGCAGTCCGTGGCTTGCCGCCTCGCGGGCCTCGAAATAGCTCCAGCGCAGTCCGTTCGGCTTTGTATAGGCGCCGCCAATTCCGATCGTGGCGTGGATCCCGGCCTCGGCCAAGTGATCGCTCAGACTCCGGGCAAGCGCGCCGGCGCCGTTGCCGTCGTCGGGGACTACCGCTACAAGGTCCTTCCCGACGACGGCGGTCACCGCATGATCGAGCGGCTGCGGCAGGGAGGAGGTCTCCAGCTGCTTGGCATGTGCACCGGATTCAGCCAGCAGGACCACGTTCCTGCGGGTGCTGGTGATGCCGATGCCGGCGAGCCGCCGGGCGGACTCGCTGGCCTCCAGGGTTCCGTGGATGACGTCCTCCAGGACCTGACCGGCCAGGGTCCGCTGGGCCTGCCGCTGTTTGACCATGTTGTTGAGCTCCACGCTGATCAGGTTCTGGGCGTAGCCCACTATCCCCGAGTCCTCGAAGGGCTGCTTCACCCACAGGGTGCACGCATCGCGGCGGCCGGTGGGAATGGGGAAAGATACCCAGTCCTCGGTGGTGGGCGCCGGATGGCCGGGGAGGCTGCTGTAGAGCTGGGCGGTGAACTGGGTCAGTACGATCTCCGTCCGCAGCATGGAGCCGAGGTGCTTGAGAAGCTCGGCGAGGCCGCCGCCGGTGAGGAGTGCGCGGGCCAGGATCTGGTGCCCGGCGATGAGCCGTTCCAGCTTGGTGAAGTGGTCCGTTGACTGGGCGTCAGCGACGAGCTTGCCGATCGCGATAAAGGGCGTCTCGTACGGGACCTCCACTACCGGCAGTCCCCAACGGTTGGCCTCGGCAAGAAGTGCCGGCGGCACGCCGTCGTGCGTCAACCCGACCCCGAATCCAATTCCCACCGCCCCGGCGCGCTGGACCTGGCGGACGAAGCGCCGCTGTTCGGGGGCGCTTTTGAGCCGCATCCCGGTGGTGAGGATCAGTTCCCCGCCGTTCAGGAACCGCTGCGGGTCCTCCTGTTCTGTGACGGCCACCCAGAGAATGTCCTGGTGCCACGTGGTCTCGGCAAGGCCGGCCTTGGTGAGCTTGAGGGACGCTACCCCCAGCAGGGCAGCGAGTGAAATGGCCATGCCATCAGGATAACGGCGGGGGCTGGTCAAGCGCACTAAAACGACGCGCAGCCGGTGTGCAGGTGGCTATTCCCCGCGCTTGACCGGCTGGCATAGGCTCGGTGCAGTCTCATTGGGTCCTTTTCAGCGCGAAAGAGGTTGTACACCGTGGTTCAAACCTTGCAAAACTTCATCAACGGCGAGTTCGTCACTCCCGCCGGAACCGCCGTTCTGGAGATCGTGAACCCCGCCACCGGCGACGTCGTTGCGCAGTCGCCCGTTTCGGTGCAGGCCGACGTCGACGCCGCCATGACCGCCGCGAAGGACGCCTTCAAAAGCTGGAAACACACCACGCCGGCGCAGCGCCAGCTGATGCTGCTCAAGCTCGCCGACGCCGTCGAGGCCAACAGCGATGAACTCGTCGAGGCCCAGCACCGGAACACCGGCCAGGTGCGCTCGCTGATCGCCTCCGAGGAAGTGGCTGCCGGGGCCGACCAGCTGCGCTTCTTCGCCGGCGCCGCCCGGATCCTGGAGGGCAAGTCCGCCGGAGAGTACTTCGAGGGCCACACCTCCTACGTCCGGCGCGAACCGATCGGGGTCGTCGCACAGGTGGCCCCCTGGAACTACCCGTTCCTGATGGCCATCTGGAAGATCGGCCCGGCCCTGGCCGCGGGCAACACCATCGTTCTCAAGCCCTCGGACACCACTCCGGAATCCACGCTGGTCCTGGCCCGCCTCGCCGGCGGCATCTTCCCGGCCGGCGTGCTCAACGTCGTCCTCGGCACCGGCGAGACCGGCGCCATGATGGTGGACCACAAGGTTCCGGGCCTTGTCTCCATCACCGGCTCGGTCCGGGCCGGCATCGCCGTCGCCTCCGGCGCCGCAAAGGGCCTCAAGCGCGCCCACCTGGAGCTCGGCGGCAAGGCCCCCGCCGTGGTGTTCGCCGACGCCGACATCAAGAAGAGCGCCGCGGCCATCGCCGAGTTCGCCTTCTTCAACGCTGGCCAGGACTGCACCGCGATCGCCCGGGTGCTGGTCCAGGACACCGCCTACGACGCCCTCGTCGAAGCCCTTGTGGAGCACACTGAAACGCTGCGCACCGGTTCGCAGAACGACGAGGACAACTACTTCGGCCCGCTGAACAACGTCAACCACTTCAACCAGGTCAAGTCCCTGGTGGAGTCGCTTCCGGCGAACTGCCGGATCGAGACCGGCGGCCACCAGGCCGGGGAGAGGGGGTTCTTCTTCGAACCCACCATTGTCAGCGGCGCCAAGCAAAGCGATGACATCGTGCAGAAGGAAACCTTCGGCCCGGTCATCACGGTGCAGAAGTTCAGCACCGAGGAAGAAGCCGTGGAACTGGCCAACGACGTCGACTACGCCCTCGCCTCCAGCGTCTGGACCACCAACCACGGCACCGCGATGCGCCTGAGCCGGGACCTGGACTTCGGCGCCGTCTGGATCAACACGCACATTCTCCTGACCGCCGAGATGCCGCACGGAGGCTTCAAGCAGTCCGGCTACGGCAAGGACCTGTCCATGTATGGCGTGGAGGACTACACCCGGATCAAGCACGTCATGAGCGCGCTCGACGCGTAGCAGCCCCCTCCCCGCTTAGAAAGGTATTCCCATGACCACCACCGCCCATGACATCACCTACCGTCTCGAGCAGAAGCGCCGGATTACGGCCGATTTCCCGGGACCGAAGTCCATCGCGCTGACCGAGCGCCGCAAGGCCGTCGTCGCCGCCGGCGTCGCGTCCAGCGTTCCCGTCTATGTCGCCGACGCCGACGGCGGCATCATCCACGACGTCGACGGCAACTCGTTCATCGACCTCGGCGCCGGCATCGCCGTGACTTCCGTCGGCGCGTCCGACCCCGCCGTCGTCGGCGCGGTCAAGGAAGCGGTGGAGCACTTCACCCACACCTGCTTCATGGTCACGCCCTACGAAGGCTATGTCGCCGTCGCCGAGCAGCTGAACCGGCTGACCCCCGGCGACCACGAGAAGCGCACGGTGCTGTTCAACTCCGGCGCCGAAGCCGTGGAAAACGCCGTCAAAGTGGCCCGGCTCGCCACCGGCCGTGACGCCGTCGTCGCCTTCGACCACGCGTACCACGGCCGGACCAACCTGACCATGGCGCTGACCGCCAAGGCCATGCCGTACAAGACCAACTTCGGCCCGTTCGCCCCGGAGGTCTACCGGATGCCGATGAGCTACCCGTTCCGCGAGGAAAACCCGGAGATCACCGGGGCCGAGGCCGCCAAGCGCGCCATCACCATGATCGAGAAGCAGATCGGCGGCGAGTCGGTTGCCGCGATCATCATCGAACCCATCCAGGGCGAGGGCGGCTTCATCGTCCCCGCCGAGGGATTCCTGCCGGCCCTGGCTGCCTGGGCCAAGGACAAAGGCATCGTCTTCATCGCCGACGAAGTGCAGTCCGGCTTCTGCCGCACCGGTGAATGGTTCGCCGTGAACCACGAGGGTGTCATCCCGGACATCGTCACCATGGCCAAGGGAATCGCCGGCGGCTTGCCGCTCTCCGCCATCACCGGCCGCGCCGACCTGCTCGACGCCGTCCACCCCGGCGGTCTGGGCGGCACTTACGGCGGCAACCCGGTGGCCTGCGCCGCGGCGCTGGCCGCCATCGGCTCGATGGAGCAGTACGACCTCAACGCCCGTGCCCGCCACATCGAGGAACTCGCCCTTGGCAAGCTGCGCGAACTCGCCGCTGAAGAACCCGTCATCGGGGACGTCCGTGGCCGCGGAGCCATGCTCGCGATCGAACTGGTCCAGGCCGGTTCCAAGGAGCCGAACCCGGAGCTGACCAAGGCCGTCGCTGCCGCGTGCCTCAAAGAGGGCGTCATCATCCTCACCTGCGGCACCTACGGCAACGTCATCCGGCTGCTCCCGCCGCTGGTCATCAGCGACGAGCTGCTGCTGGATGGCCTCCAGGTCCTGGCCGCGGCCATCAAGGCCAACGCCTGAGATTAGCTGACAGGCCAGCCACATCTGAAACACGCAGGAGAGCCGCGGACCGCCGTCCGTGGCTCTCCTGCGTTAAGTGGCGCCGCCGCGTCCTGCTGCGTTGACCTGCTATTTCCAGGGCTATTTCCTGGGCTATTTCCAGGGCGTGGTGTCGAGCTGGACCGCGACCACGTAGAGGTGCCGGCCCGCCTCGATCTTCTCGACCTCGTAAACCCGCATCTTGGTCTGCGGTACCGTGCCCACCGGCCGGCCGACGCCGATCCCGTAGCTGAGGATGCCCTCGAAGTCCCCGGCCGCGGCGTAGCTGGTCAGGGCCGGGTAGCCGATGGCCGGGGCGGGAGTGCTGGTGATTGTGCTGGCGGTGCCGTCCGCCGTGTGCGCCTGGGCGCCGCGGAACGCCACCTTGAGGATGGCCCCGGTGCCCGGCATGGGAACCGGCAGGCCGCTGCCATCGGCGATCAGTTCGGGCACAAACTCGATGTCGTAGCCCGGGAACCCGCCCTGGAACCGGAAGCTCAGCTGGTCGTAGGGCGGCGTGTCCGCCGGGTGCTTCCCGGCTCCGATCGCGTACAGCGTGGGCAGGGGTGCGGCCGGCGGCGGAGAAATCGGGACCGGGTTCTCATGCGTGGCCTTGAACGGGTTCCCCGGGCCCGGCCAGGTCCAGTCCAGGACGATTTTGGAGGAGATCACCTTGTCGCCCGATTGCGGTGGTGCGGTTCCGTCGGAGTCGGCCGGGACGGTGGCGGACGCTGAAGGGGCCGACGTCGTGGAAGGGGCGGCCGAAGAAGAGGCGGGAGAGGCAGCAGGCTGGCTGGTTCCGCCGGGTTGTGGGGTGGAGGGCGTACAGGCGGTGAGGGCCAGCAGCAGGGCCAGCATCCCCACCCCGGCGTTCCGTGCACTGACGTGGATCTTTACGCCGCTCATTGCGCTCATGATCTGCTCCCTAGACCCTGCAAGCGTAGGCGCGGGCGATCGCCCTGTTCAGGGCCGAAAGTCACGACCCGTCACGGCCAATTCCACGCCCTGCTGGGCTAGAGTCGTTCCTACCACTGCAGGAACGCAGACCGGCCGACGGCGCCCGGGATCCCCGGAGCAAGGCCGGCTTCTGCCCCAGACCCATAAGGGGTTCATACATGCGATACGTAGTTGGCTACACCCCCAGCGACCGCGGCGCCGACGCCGTTGCCCTGGCCTCCGCCATGGCCCGCGCCCAGGGCGCACACCTTGATCTGGTCTACGTCGTGGGCCGGAAAACCCCCTACGTCGCGATGAACCCGGAGGGAAGCCGAGTCAGCGCCGCCGAGCAGGAAGTGCTCAGCGCGGAGCGGGAGGGGCTGTCCCTCATCCCCAAGGACATCGAAGCCCGGTTCCACGTCCGCCAGGCCGACTCGCACGCCGCAGGCCTCATCGATGCGGCGGTGGAATACAAAGCCGGCCTGATCGTCGTGGGCGCCGCCAGTTCAGGGCTGTTCAAGCGGTACACCATCGGCAGCGCCGCGAACGCCCTGCTCCACGCCTCGCCGGTTCCGGTGGCACTGGCCCCGCGGGGCTACCGGAGGACGGAGCCAATCACCCGGCTGACCCTCGCAGTGGGCCAGCGCACCGGCGCGGAGGCAGCGATCGACGTCGCCATCGATTCCGCCGAGCGCCGCGGGGTCCCGCTGCGGCTGGTGTCCCTTCTGGAACTCGACGTCGAGGGTGACAGCGGTGAAATCACCAACGCGGCCCACGTTCACGCCAATACCGTCCTGACCGACGCCGCGCAGCGGCTCCCGGCCGGGCACCACGTGAGCGTCGAAGTAGCCCACGGGCGCAGCATCGAGGAAGCGATCGATGACCTCGACTGGGACGAGGGCGAAATCCTCATTGTGGGCTCCTCCCGTCTGGCAGAGAAGAACAAACTGTTCATCGGCAGCACCGCCCACAAGGTGCTCCTGGCGCTGCCGGTCCCCATGGTGGTGGTGCCGCGCGACTACGAGCGGATCAACACCAGCCCCCGGGACTGAGCGCCGGAGCGTGCGCGTCCCGCCGCCTGGGCCGGTCTCAGGCGGCGGCGCGGGCCCGTTTGCGCATGACCGAGTTCTTCCGGGTGGCCAGCAGCATGTCCACCGTGAGCACCAGCAACGCCAGCCAGACAACGCCGAAACCAATCCAGCGGTCGGCTGTCATCGGTTCGTGGAATACGGCCAGGGCCACAATGAACTGCAGCACGGGGGCGAAGTACTGCAGCAGGCCGATCGTGGTCATCGGCAACCGCCGGGCCGAGGCGCCAAAGAACAGAAGCGGCACAGCGGTGATAATTCCCGACGCCGCGAGGAGCCAGAAGTGCCCGGCGCCGTTCACGGTCAGTGTTGCGGCGCCGGTCAGGGCCAGGACCACCATCGCGGCGGCAGCCACCGGCGCCAGCACGATTGTCTCGACCGAGAGGCTGGTGATCGCATCAACGCGCGGGCCGACGCGCTTCTTGACGAAGCCGTAGAGGCCAAAGCTGAACGCAAGCGTCAGGGCGATCCACGGAAGTTTGCCGTAGGACACCGTGAGGACCCCCACGGCGATGAAACCGATTCCGACGGCGGCCCACTGCAGCGGACGCAACTTCTCCTTCAGCGCCACCACCCCAAGAAGGACCGAGACAAGGGGATTAATGAAATATCCCAGAGACGCTTCTACAGCCTGTCCGGTGGTCACACCGTAAACATAGGTCAGCCAGTTCACCGCGATCAGGACCGCCGCGATCATCAAGGGAACGATCAGCGTCCGGTTCCGGAAGGCGGCACCGAGGACCCGCCAGGATCGGGTGACGGTGATCAGCAGGATGCAGAAAATGAGCGACCACAAGACCCGGTTGGCTACAATTTCAACCGCCCCGGCCGGTTGCAGCACAAAGAAGTACAGGGGCATCAGCCCCCACAGGCCGTACGCGCCGATCCCGAAGACGATTCCCGCCGTCGTGTCTGCGTCCACCGCTTTCAGGGCCGCCGTCGGACGCTGCGAGGTGCTTCCGCCCGGGGCCGGGGCGCCCGGTGTGGTCAGCGCGGTTGGGGAGGGGAGGGATCCGTCGGGTGTAGGCACACGGTCAATAACACCACCGGCCGGGTCGCTATTCCTGCCTATCGGTTCGGAGGCGGCCTGCGGCCGGAAAGGATGCCTGCGATGTCCGCCACGTGGGGACCCATAGCTTCCCGCGGACATTTAGAATGGGGAACTGTGCGCTGCAAGTGCTGGCGCCGCCGCTAAGACTCAGAAGGGCAACCGGTGTCCACCTCAGCCAAAACTTCGCCTCACAGACCGTCCAGACGTCCGCTCCGCGTTGCGATTGTCGGCGCCGGACCGGCCGGCGTCTACGCCGCGGATATCCTGACCAAGTCCAACGAAGTCAAGGACGGCGACTTCGACGTCAGCATCGACCTCTTTGAGGCCTACCCCGCCCCGTACGGCCTGATCCGGTACGGCGTGGCCCCGGACCACCCCCGGATCAAGGGGATCGTCAACGCCCTGCACAAGGTCCTGGACCGCGGCGACATCCGCTTCCTTGGCAACGTCACCTACGGCCGCGACCTGACCCTGCACGACTTCCGCGCGTTCTACGACGCCGTGATTTTCTCCACCGGAGCCATCAAGGATGCTGACCTGGAGATCCCGGGCATCAACCTCGAGGGATCCTTTGGCGGGGCCGACTTCGTCTCCTGGTACGACGGGCATCCCGACGTGCCGCGTGACTGGCCGCTGGAGGCCAAGGAGATTGCGGTGATCGGGAACGGCAACGTGGCCCTTGACGTGGCCCGCATGCTGGTCAAGCACGCCGACGAGTTGCAGGTGACAGAAATCCCGGACAACGTCTATCAGGCGCTGAAGAACTCCCCGGTCACGGACGTGCACGTGTTTGGGCGCCGCGGACCGGCGCAGATCAAGTTCACGCCGCTGGAGCTGCGCGAACTCTCCCACGCCCGGGACGTCGACATCGTCCTGTATCCGGAAGACTTCGAATTCGACGAAGCCTCGGACGAGGCGATCCGCAGCAACAACCAGATCCGCACCATGGTCAACACCCTGACGAACTGGCTCGTCGAGGAGCACGCCGAAGCGGAGCATCCTTCCTCGCGCCGTTTGCACCTGCACTTCCTGCACAACCCGGTGGCCGTCCTGGGAACAGCCGGCGACGCCGACCGCCCCGGCACGGTTACCGGCATCAAATTTGAGCGGATGCAGCTGGACGGCACCGGCAACGTCAAAGGCACGGGGGAATACCTGGACTACCCGGTCCAGGCGGTCTACCGCGCCATCGGCTACCACGGCTCGCCGCTGGATGAGTTGGAATATGATGCCCGCCGCGGTGTCATCCCCAACGAGGGCGGCCGGGTGCTCGACGCCGAGGGCAATCCCGTCCCGGGCATCTACGCGACAGGGTGGATCAAACGCGGGCCTGTGGGCCTGATCGGCCACACCAAGGGCGACGCGCTGGAAACTGTCGGCTTTCTGCTGGAGGACCGGCTGAGCCTGCCGCCGGCGCAAAACCCGGACCCCCAGGCGATCATCGACCTCCTTGAGGCGCGCGGGATCGAGTACACCACCTGGGAAGGCTGGAACAACCTTGACTCCCATGAACGTGCTCTCGGTGCGCAGTGGTCCGCTTCCAGCGACGCCAACGGCGTTGTTCGGGAACGCATTAAGGTGGTTCCCCGCGAGGAGATGGTCCGGATTTCCCGCGGCTAGTGCGTTCTCCCGCGACGCGTTGCTTGTTCCGCGACGGGGAAAGACGCCGACGCCCAGGGTATTCGGGCGTCGAAAGAGCCGTGGCGCAGCCAGAATGCGTTCGCGCGTCGCCACGAGCCGGACCGGGGGAGCCTCTGGCGGCTGCCCGGACCCCGCACTACACTGAAACGACTATGGTTGCCTCCGGCACGCCGTTGCGCCCGTCCGGTGGGAGTTCGATGACGAAAGTGATCCATCCGGCACCGCTGTACCCGCCGGCAGGCGGGCTGCCCGCAGCGTTGCGCCAGCAGTATGCCAGGGCCGGCCACGAGCAGCTGGACTCGAGGAGATCCGAATTTCCCGAGGATGTGCAACTGCCCGGCCTCAGCAGCCTGATTCAGGAGTCCTGGCGCCGCTCCGCTGAGCTGCGGGCCAATCCGGACAACCCGGAAGCCCCGCTGGCCATGGACCGCGACGAACTTGAGGAGTACCGGCGCCAGCATCCGCTGGCCGCCATCATGCCCGTGATCCACAAGCTCCTGGTTTTGCCCAGCCACGACAGCGGCATGCTGGTGGCCGTGGGCGATGAGGTTGGCCGGTTGCTCTGGGTGGAAGGCGACGCCGCCATGCAGCGCCGGGCGGAACGGATGATGTTCGTGCCGGGCGCCGACTGGTCCGAGGCCACCGTGGGCACCAGCGCGCCGGGCACCGCCCTGGCCCTGGGCCGCGGTATTCAAATCTCCGGCGCAGAGCACTACAAGCGTTCCGTCCACCCGTGGAGCTGCACAGCCGTGCCGTTCCACGATCCCGATTCGGGCGCCCTGCTGGGCGTCGTGGACATCACCGGGACGGAATCCGCCGTCGCACCGCACGCGCTTTCGCTCGTCGAGGCAACGGTGGCCGCCGCCCAGGCGCACCTCCGCGTTGAGCGGCTGCAGCTCGCTGCCGCGCATCAGTCTCCTCCGGCCCGGCGCCGGGGCCCCGCCGGGGCGGCCGGCAGGGATGGGGCCGGCAGCCTGTACCGCAACAGCCTGCAACTCCTCGGCAGAGACCAGGCGCTGCTCAGTATTGACGGGCGCACTGTGCCGTTGTCCGCCCGGCACAGCGAAATCCTGGCTCTGCTCAGCACGCATCCGGAAGGCCTGAACGCGGAGGAGCTGTGCACGCTCCTGTACCCGGGCAGCGCCTCAACCATGACGCTCCGGGCTGAGATGGTCCGGCTCCGCAAGGTCCTCCAGCAGCTGAACCCGGATGCTGTCCCGGAGTCCCGCCCCTACCGGCTGCCGCTGGATCTGGTTCCCGACTCAGGCCAGGTCTTGAACTGTCTGCAGCGCGGCGCCCACCGGATCGCCCTGGAAATCTACCGCGGCGCCGTGTTGCCCCGCTCCGAGGCTCCCGGGATCATCGAGTTGCGGCACCGGGTCTCCTCGTTGCTCCGGGATGCTGTCCTCACGGACGGCAGCGCCGAGTCGCTGCTGAGGTACGCCGGGCTCCCCGAGGCCAAGGACGACGTCGAGGTCCGGGCGGCGGCCCTGAAACTCCTGCCACTGCGCTCACCCAAGCGGGCTGCCGTCGTCGCCGACCTGGAACGGCTTGAGGCAGAACTGGGCGCATGAGCCGGACAATTCGCAGCACGGTGATCCCGGTCACGCCCACTGCAACCTGACTGCAACCTCCCGACTCCTAAGCTGAACGCATCGGCGGCGCCACCAACTGGCCGCTATCAATCTTGCACAGCAAAGGAGCTGCAATGACTGTCTACGCACAGCCCGGTACCGAGGGCTCGAAGGTCACCTTCAAGGACCGCTACGAGAACTGGATCGGCGGCGAGTGGGTTGCCCCGGTCAAGGGCCAGTACTTTGAGAACATCACCCCGGTCACGGGCAAGGTCTTCTGTGAGGTGGCCCGCGGCACCGCCGAGGACATCGAGCTCGCCCTGGACGCCGCCCACAAGGCCGCCCCGTCCTGGGGCAAGACCTCCGTCGCCGAGCGCGCTGCCGTCCTGAACAAGATCGCCGACCGCATCGACGAGAACCTCGAAATGCTTGCCGTTGCCGAATCCTGGGACAACGGCAAGCCGATCCGCGAGACCCTCAACGCGGATATCCCCCTCGCAGCCGATCACTTCCGTTACTTCGCGTCCGCCGTCCGCGCCCAGGAAGGCCGGCTGTCCCAGCTCGACGAGGACACCACTGCCTATCACTACCACGAACCGCTCGGCGTTGTCGGCCAGATCATCCCCTGGAACTTCCCGATCCTGATGGCGGTCTGGAAGCTGGCCCCGGCGCTCGCCGCCGGCAACGCCGTCGTCCTCAAGCCTGCCGAGCAGACCCCGTCCTCGATCCTGGTCCTGATGGAACTGATCGGCGACCTCCTGCCGGCCGGGGTCCTCAACGTCGTCAACGGCTTCGGCGTCGAGGCGGGCAAGCCGTTGGCCTCCAGCCCCCGGATCCGCAAGATCGCGTTCACCGGCGAAACCTCCACCGGCCGCCTGATCAGCCAGTACGCCAGCCAGAACCTGATCCCGGTCACGCTCGAACTGGGCGGCAAGAGCCCTAACATCTTCTTCAACGACGTCGCCGACAAGACCGACGATGCGTTCTACGACAAAGCCCAGGAAGGGTTCACGCTCTTCGCCTTCAACCAGGGAGAAGTCTGCACCTGCCCGTCACGGGCCCTGGTCCAGGAGGACATCTACGATTCCTTCATGGCCGACGCCGTCGCCCGGGTCGAGAAGATCATCCAGGGCAACCCGCTGGACACCGAAACCCAGCTCGGCGCCCAGGCCTCCAACGACCAGTTGGAGAAGATCCTCTCCTACATCGACATCGGAAAGCAGGAGGGTGCCAAGATCCTCACCGGCGGCGCCCGGGCCGAGATGCCCGGGGACCTGGCCGGCGGCTACTACATGCAGCCGACCATTTTCGAGGGCCACAACAAAATGCGGATTTTCCAGGAGGAGATCTTCGGCCCGGTGGTGTCCGTGACCCGCTTCAGCGACTACAACGACGCCATGGGCATCGCCAACGACACCCTCTACGGGCTCGGCGCCGGCGTCTGGTCCCGTAACGGCAACGTCGCCTACCGTGCCGGCCGCGAAATCCAGGCCGGCCGGGTGTGGGTCAACAACTACCACGCCTACCCTGCAGGCGCTGCGTTCGGCGGCTACAAGTCCTCCGGCATCGGCCGTGAGAACCACTCGATGATGCTGGACCACTACCAGCAGACCAAGAACCTCCTGGTCAGCTACAACGAGAACAAGCTCGGCTTCTTCTAAACCGCAACAGTCCTATGCGGGGCGGATCAGCACTGATCCGCCCCGCGTTCTGCACAAACCCTTCAGTCACACCCCACGCATGATGACGCAAGGATTTCGCTATGACGACGACAACGACGACGATGCAGGCAGCAGTAGTAACCGAATTTGGTAAGGACCTGCAGATCCAGACCCTCCCCGTTCCTGTGCCGGGCCGGGGGCAGGCGCTGGTCAAGGTCCTCACCACCGGCGTCTGCCACACCGACCTTCACGCCGCGGAAGGTGATTGGCCCGTGAAGCCGACCCCGCCGTTCATTCCCGGCCACGAAGGCGTCGGCGAGGTGGCTGCCCTCGGCGAAGGCGTGACCGACCTGGCCGTTGGCGATCTCGTCGGCAACGCCTGGCTTTGGTCCGCGTGCGGTGACTGCCAGTACTGCCGCACAGGTTGGGAAACCCTCTGCGAAGCCCAGCAGAACGCCGGCTACAGCGTCGACGGCTCCTTCGGCGAGTACATGCTGGTGGACACGCGCTTCGCGGCCAGAATCCCGGCAGGATCGGACCCCGTCGAGGTTGCCCCCGTCCTCTGCGCCGGAGTGACCGTGTACAAGGGCCTGAAGATGACCGAAGCGCGGCCCGGCCAATGGGTCACGATCTCGGGCATCGGCGGACTGGGACACATCGCCGTGCAATACGCCGTCGCCATGGGCCTCCGGGTTGCCGCGGTGGACATCGCCGACGACAAGCTCGCCCTGGCCAAGAAACACGGCGCGGAGCTGACCGTTAACGCCCTGCACGAAGATCCCGTCGAAGTCATCCAGCGCGAAACCGGAGGTTGCCACGGAGTCCTGGTTACTGCGGTGCACCCGTCAGCATTCGGCCAGGCGATCGGGATGGCCCGCCGCGGCGGAACGATTGTGTTCAACGGCCTTCCGCCGGGTGACTTTCCGGCGCCGATTTTCGAGATTGTGCTCAAAGGCCTGACCGTCCGCGGCTCCATCGTGGGAACCCGGCAGGACCTGGAGGAGGCCCTGGACTTCTATGCCCAGGGCAAGATCCACCCCACCGTCTCAACCCGGGAGCTCTCGGACGTCAATGCCGTCCTCGACGAAATGAAGCACGCCAAAATCGACGGCCGTGTGGTTATCAAATACTGATACGGAAAGGACTCTGATGCCCCCGACAAACCTCGACGCCGCAGTGACTCTCCCCGGGGAGGATTTCTCCCGGGTGGCGCTCACCCCGGTGGCCGTGGAGCTCCTGCGCAAAATGTGGCGCCAACACGGACCACTGATGTTTCACCAGTCCGGCGGCTGCTGCGATGGTTCCTCGCCCATGTGCTACCCCGCAGGGGAGTTCATCACGGGGGACTCGGACGTGCAGCTCGGCCTGTTCGACATCTCCGATGGCCTGCAGCCCCAGCCGGTTGAGTTCTGGATGTCAAAAGAACAATTCAACTACTGGAGCCACACCCACCTGACAGTGGATGTGGTGCCGGGCCGGGGGAGCGGCTTCTCGGTGGAGGCCCCCGAGGGCAAGCGGTTCCTGATCCGGTCCAAGCTGATGGACTGGCCGGTCTAGCGCGTCTGGAACCGGGTGGATGGATCGCGGGCGGGTCGTGCAGGGAAGCCTGCACGACCCGCCCTTTCGTCTCACTATCTGGAATCGGACAGACCATCCAGTGGATGGACACTACTATGGATAGGTCTGTTTCCAACCAGCTACCGAGATTATGGACTTTGCTATGAACCTATTCCGGACCAAATCAATCGAGCAGTCCATGTCGGACGCCGATGAACCCGGACGCAAGCTGAAGCGCTCACTCAGCTCCTGGGACCTGATGATCATGGGCGTCGCCGTTGCCGTCGGCGCCGGGATTTTCTCGGTGGGCGCGAAGGCTGCAGCGAATTTCGCCGGCCCGGCCGTCACCCTCTCCTTCGCCATCGCCGCCGTCACGTGCGCCTTGGCCATCATGTGCTACGCAGAGTTCGCCACAGCCATCCCGGTGGCCGGCTCCGCCTATGTCTTTACCTACGCCACCATGGGTGAGCTGCTGGCGTGGATCATCGGCTGGAACCTCATCCTTGAGCTGTTCACCGCCGGTGCGGTAATCGCCAAGTACTGGGGCATTTACCTCAGCAAGGTGTTCGCGCTGATGGGCGTAGACATTCCGCCGTCGATTTCGCTGGGCGGCGTCGACCTTTACTGGGGCGCCTTCCTGATCGTCGCTGTATTCACCGTGCTGCTGGTGCTGGGGACAAAGCTGTCCGCCCGCGTCGGCAACATCTTCACGCTGATCAAGATCGGTGTCGTACTCTTTGTCATCGTGGTGGGCTTCAGCTACGTGAAGTTCGAGAACTACGCCCCCTTCGTCCCGGCCTCCCAGCCGACCGGCGGCAACGGTACCGCCGACGTCCTGAAGCAGTCCTTCTTCGGCTTCCTCACAGGTGCCGCCCCCGCGCAGTACGGCACTCTCGGCATCTTCGCCGGGGCTGCGCTGGTCTTCTTCGCGTTTATCGGTTTTGACGTGGTGGCCACGTCGGCGGAGGAGGTCAAAAACCCGCAGAAGACGCTGCCCCGCGGCATTTTCGGCGGCCTGGCCGTCGTGACCGTGCTCTACATCCTGGTGTCGCTCGCGCTCACCGGCATGGTCCCGTACACCAAGCTGGCCGAGGCGGAGAACCCCACTCTCACCACGGCGTTCGAAGCCGTCGGCAACACCGACGCCGCCAAGGTCATCGCCTTCGGCTCCCTGATCGGCCTGACCACCGTCATTATGGTGCTGCTCATGGGTCTCTCCCGCGTCGTGCTTGCCATGAGCCGCGACGGGCTGCTGCCCCGCTCCCTGTCCAAGACCAGCACCATCCGTGCGACGCCGGTCCGGCTCCAGGTCATCTGCGGCGCCGCCGTGGCGGTAGTCGCGGGACTCACCAAAGTGGACCTCCTGGAAGAAATGATCAACATCGGCACGCTGTCCGCGTTCGTGACGGTCAGCCTGGGCATCCTCGTGCTGCGCAAGAAGCGCCCGGACCTCAAACCGGCATTCCGTGTCCCGTTCGGCAAAGTGGTCCCGGTTGTCTCGGCGGTCCTCTGCCTGTACCTCATGACCAACCTGGCCGTGGAGACCTGGATCTTCTTCGCCGGCTGGCTCGTGATCGGCGTGGCCATCTACTTCTCCTACGGCCAGCGTCACTCCCGCCTGAACGAGAAGTTCGCCGAGGCCAAGGCGTCTGTGAACGGGCCAGGCAATAAGAACGCTGCCGAGTCCGAGGCGGCAGTCGAAAACCTGCAGACGCTCACGCGTTCCTAGCCGCGTTGCCTGGGGGGCTGCTGCATCATCCAGCAGCCCGCCCGAAACCGCCCGCCGATCCCCGGATCGGCGGGCGGTTTTGTGCATCCGGTGCTGACGCCACCGGCACGCCGGCGACGGCGGCGCCGGCGCCCACTCGGTCCGTTTGTTCATGCAGGGAGCTGGCTATTCGACCGGCCACGGAGGAGTGTCGTCGCCCGTTGGCGGTGTTCGCGGCGATACGTTCGGCGTAGCTTGTGGCCCGCGGCCGCGGCCGGGTCCCGTTTCGTGTTTTCAGCCCCGGCCCCACCATCGGAGCGGGAACCGGTCCCGGCACCGGCAGCTGTTCTGGCGCTTGTTCCCGGTAGCGGGGGTGCGGTGGATTGGTAGGTGTGGCCGGTGGGGGTGGTGAGGTCGAGGGTGTGCCGGCGGCCGGGCGTTGGTCCGGGGCGCGGTTGTGCGGACCAGCCGGGGGTCTCTTTGGTGTGGTTGCAGGCTTCGCAGAGTCCGGCGCCGTTGGTGTCGATAGTGGTTCCGCCGCTGTGCCAGGGGGTGATGTGGTCGAAGTGGCGGATGGGGGCGTCGCAGTACGGGGTGCGGCAGGTGTCGTCCCGGAGGGTGAGGAAGCGGCGGAGCCCGGGCGGGAAGAGCCGGGCGCGGGAGTCCAGGGCGGTGAGGGTGCCGGTGCCGGGGGCGGTGTAGAGCCGACGGAGCCAGACGCTCAGCTCGTTCTCCCCGGCGGCGATGCCCGCCTTTTGCCCGGCAGCGTCGCCGGAGGTGTCGCGGGCGGGGGCTTCGTTGCCCCTGCCGGTGCCCGTGCCCCCGCCGGTGCCCCCGCCGGTGCCGGTGAGGAGGTCCCGGGCCCAGCCGGCGGGGACGATTCCGTAGCCTGGCAGGCGGGCGGGTTCACTGTCGCCCTGGAAGAGGGTGCGGTCGGACATGACGAGCTGGATCTCGATCCCGCCTAGCCCGCCGGGGGTTCCGGTGGTGCGTTCGATCAGGGCGTCGGCCATGAGTTGTCCGCGGGTGCGGGGGTCCCCGCCGGAGCGGGCGGTGTCAGCGTGCCGGGTCAGGGCGGCATGGACGGCAACGCCCGCGGCGACGGGGAGCAGGGCGGTGAGGTAGCACATGGTGTCCGGGGCCGGGCGGAGGCTGACGTGCCGTTCGGTCACCGCGTGGCTGGCGCGCTGGGTCACGGAGCGCGGGTCGCGCCGGTAGGCGGCGGTCCGGGCAGCGGCGATCAGCGCGCGGTCTCCGGCGCCCTCGAACGTTCCGGTGTCGGGGGCGAGTTCGGCGTCCACGGCGGCCCGGTCCGCGGCGGGCAGGCACGCGGTCTCCTTCACGAGGAGGGTGGCGCGCCATTCATTGAGCTGCCCGGTCTCCAGCGCGGCCAGGGTGTGGGGCATTTCGGTGACGAGTGCTTTCGCCAGGCCCAGGAGCCGGCCGCCTTTGGCCGGGGACTCGCGGCGGGCCAGGGCGATCTGCGCACCGACCCCGGCACCGAGCTCCCCGGCCGGCACCCCGAGTTTCTGCTGTTCACGGCGCTGGTACAGGTCGGACGCGACCGTGACTCTTGCCTGCAGTGCCGCGGCGGCGGACTTCAGGTCCTCAAGTTCCCGGAGCTGGCAGATCAGCCCAGCACCGCCGTCGGACGGGCGGACGGCCGCCAGCAACCGGGCCACCTCCGTGACCGTGACCTGCCCTGGCCGGACCCTTTCGGGTCCCTTCTTGCCGTCCATGGAAACAGACTAACGGGCACCTGTGACATTTTGGACCGGTGACTTCGAGGCTCCCCAGGCCAGCCACAGATGGTCCGTTCCCGGCGGTAGGCTTCGAGCCGTCCACCGACAGCGTCAGGACGGCTCGCTTTCGGGTATTGTCCCGCGACCACCGGCTTCGAGCCCGGACAGAACCCAGAAGAGCAGAACCCGGAAGACGGCGGGATGAGATGGTCGAGCACAGGTCCGCGAAGCGACAGCAGAGGCGTGGTGCCTTGGCTGGTGCCTCGCTGATGGACAGGACCCTCGCCGCTGCCGGTCAGGGGGCGGCGTAACGGCCGATCCACTCCACCAGGGGCCGCAGTTCCGCCCAGCGGTGGGCCACTTCAGCTGGCGCCCCGGGGGTCGCGAGCCAGCCGGGTTGGCCCACGTTGACACCCGCGGTCAGGGACTTGTGTTTGAGGAGGTCCGCCCGGGGGTGGCCCTTGTCAAAGCCGCGGGGGACAGTTTTGAGGCTGTCGCCCTCCACAGCAAAGCCGGCAGCCTCGATGGCGTCAACGATCGCTTGCAGGGCCTCTCCGCTGGCCGGCGCATCGACGGCGCTGCGAAAACGCGTCAGCTGGGCAGGCGTGTGGGTGTGGCAGCCGCCCCCGATGAGGAGGCCGTCGGCGCTGAGCTGGATGTAGAACCCCACACCGTCGTCAGTTGAGGCGAACGCTCCCTGGGCAGTCTTGTACGGCGACTTGTCCAGCGAGAACCGGATGTCCCTGTTCGGCCGGAAGAGCTTGGCCGCACCGAAGGACGGTTCCAGCTCGGCAAGCAGCAAAGTCAGCGGCCCTTTCACTGCGGAGTCGTAGGCTGCCCTGTGCGCCAGCCACCAGTCACGGTTGTTGTTTTGCTCAAGGTCTGCGTAGAACCGGAAGGCGTCATCCGGAATGCCTGCGAATGTGGTCATGCCCGAATCCTATGGACCCGGCGCGCGTCGTGGCGAGGGCAGGAAACGCCGAAGTGGAAAACAGCAAAACGCCCCGCCGCGGACGTCCGGGGAGGACATCCGTTGCGGGGCGTAACAGCTGCAAAGCCGGGGCGCCCGGCCAGGACTGTTGCTGGGCGGTTAGACCTTGTTGGCGGCCTCGGCGTCGGACTCGACCTGGCCGGCGCCGAGGTTGGCGCGCAGCTTGGCGCCGAACCCGGCGTCGACGTTGGTCCAATACTGGATGGCGCGTTCCTTGATCCCGGCGTTCTTGACACCGCTGACGGCACCGGTGACGGTGTCCAGCAGGCGGGCCTTGGCACCGTCGTCGAACACCTCGCGGTACAAGGCGCCTGCCTGGCCGAAGTCGCCGTCCTCAGCGTGCAGGGAGTGCGCGGAGAGCGTCAGCTCGCCGTCGTTCTCCCAGCCGCCGGCCGGACTCTGCGGCTCCACAGCAGCCGGGCCGCCGACCGAGTTCGGTGCGTAGACCGGAACCGACGGGGCGTTGAACTGGTACCGGCCCTGGCCGTCCTGGCTGTAGTTGTTGACCTGGTTCTTGGGCAGGTTGACCGGCAGCTGGGCGTGGTTGGTGCCCACGCGGTAGCGGTGTGCGTCCGCGTAGGAGAAGATGCGGGCCTGCAGCATCTTGTCCGGGGACGCGGCGATGCCCGGCACGAAGTTCGACGGCGCAAAGGCTGCCTGCTCGATCTGCGCGAAGTAGTTTTCCGGGTTCTTGTTAAGCTCCATGGTGCCCACCTTGATCAGCGGGTAATCCGAATGCGGCCATACCTTGGTCAGGTCGAACGGGTTGAAGCGGTACGTCTTGGCGTCTTCGTACGGCATGACCTGGACGTGGAGGTCCCAGGACGGGAAGTTTCCGGCCGCGATGTTTTCCTGCAGGTCGCGGATGTAGAAGTCGCCGTCGGCGCCTGCCAGTGCCTCTGCCTCGTCGCCCGTCATGGAATTGACGCCCTGGTTGGACTTGAAGTGGTACTTGACCCAGAAGCGCTCTCCCGCGGCGTTGATCCACTGGTAGGTGTGCGATCCGTAGCCCTGCATTTCACGCCAGGAGGCCGGCAGGCCGCGGTCGCCCATGAGCCAGGTGACCTGGTGGGCGGACTCGGGGGACAGGGTCCAGAAGTCCCACTGCATGTCCGCGTCGCGCAGGTGGCTGCCCGGGAGGCGCTTCTGCGAGTGGATGAAGTCCGGGAACTTGATGCCGTCGCGGATGAAGAAGACCGGGGTGTTGTTGCCGACGAGGTCGTAGTTGCCCTCGGTGGTGTAGAACTTCACGGCGAACCCGCGGGGGTCGCGCCAGGTGTCGGGGGAGCCGGCCTCGCCGGCGACGGAAGAGAAGCGGATGAGCATGTCCGTCTCGGTGCCCGGCTGGAACAATGCGGCTTTGGTGTAGCGGGAAACGTCCTCGGTGGTCGTGAAGGTACCGAAGGCACCGCCGCCCTTGGCGTGGACTACACGCTCCGGCACGCGCTCACGGTTGAACTGCGCGAGCTTTTCGATCAGGTAGTGATCGGTGAGGATAATCGCGCCGTCGGCGCCGACGGACTGCGAGTGGGCATCGGACGTGACCGGGGCACCGGACTGTGTCGTGGACACTGCGGGCGCAGAAATGTTCTGAGTCATCGTTCTCCTATTTCTTGTTGTGCTTATTTACGTTCGGCGGGAAGTTGTTGGCTGCGCTGGCAGTCCTGGCAGACGCCCTGGTACAGCACGTCTGCGATCTGGATGGTCATAGGCGTGGCGTTCGCGTCCCAGTGCGGGGTCAGGCAGGGGGCGTGGCCCACGGCGCATTCGACGTCCTCCACCCGGCCGCAGCTGATGCACACGGCGTGGTGGTGGTTATCGCCCACCCGTGTCTCATACAGGGCCGGCGAGTGCGGGGGTTCGAAGCGGCGCAGCATGTGCAGATCGGTCAAATCACCCAGGACCACGTAGACCGACTGGGCGGTCAGCTCGGGAAGATCCTGACGGGCGGCCGCGAGGATCTGCTCGGCCGGGGAATGCGGGTGATGTTCGACGGCGGTGAGCACCGCCAGCCGCTGTTTGGTCACCCGGCGGCCGTGGGCACGCAGGGCGCCGGCCCATGCCTCGTGGGTGCCTGCCGAATCCGTCATGCCCTCATTCAAGCATTTATTTTTAGCAATTCACAATAAGGTGTGACTTAGTTGCCTTAGTGTCCTACTAGAGTTGCCCGGTGGGGAAATATCTGGCGGACATTACGCCCTTGCGCGAAAGCCCGGCGTTCCGTCGCCTGTGGCTGGGATCCGCCGTCGCAGCCCTGGGGAGCCAGCTGACCCTGGTGGCCGTCAGCCTGGAGGTTTACCGGCTCACCCAGGACAGCCTCTACGTCGGCTTGCTGAGCATCTTTGCCCTTGTCCCGCTGATTTTCGGCGGCCTGCTGGGCGGTGCGATCGCGGATGCCCACGACCGCCGCAGGGTGGCGCTGCTGGCTTCCTCGGTGCTGTGGCTGACCACCGTCTGCCTCGCCCTGCAGGCCTGGCTGCACCTGGGAAATGTGTGGCTGCTCTACGTCCTGGTCGCTGTGCAGAGCGGCGCGCAGGCCATCAACCAGCCGGCCCGCAGCGCCATCATTCCGGTGCTGGTCCGCAAGGAACTCCTGCCGGCGGCCAACGCGCTGAGCATGATCAGTTTCGGCCTCAGCCTCACGGCCGGGCCCCTGCTGGCAGGATTGCTCGTGGCCACCGTGGGGTTCGCCTGGACCTACACGATCGACGTCGGCACGTTCGTTTTCGCCTTGTGGGTCCTGCTGAGGCTGCCCGCCATGCCGCCCGGCGAACACGCGCGGCCGGCCGGGCTGCGGTCCGTCCTCGAAGGTTTCCGCTTTCTGGGCACACGCCCCAACCTGCGGATGACGTTCGTCATCGACCTCGTCGCCATGATTTTGGCCCAGCCCCGGGCGTTACTGCCCGCAATCGGCGCCGTGATGATCGGCGGCGGTGAAACGACGGTGGGAATCCTGCTGGCTTCCACCGCCGTCGGCGCGTTCCTCGCCGGCCTCTTCTCCGGACCGCTCGGGGCGGTACGGCGGCAGGGAGCCGCCGTCGTCTGGTCGGTCATGGGTTGGGGAGCTTCCATCGCCGGTTTTGGCCTGGTGGTGGTCCTCGCCGGGAACGCCGGCGCCGGCGGAGTGACGTGGTGGCTGCTGCCCGCCGCGCTGTGCTGTGCGCTGGCGGGCATCGCAGACTCGGTCAGTGCCGTCTTCCGCACCACCATCCTGCAAGCCTCAGCACCGGACCACCTGCGCGGCAGACTGCAGGGCGTGTTCGTCGTGGTGGTGGCGGGCGGCCCGCGGGTGGGGGACATGCTGGCGGGCGGTGCGACTAAAATCCTGAGTGAAGGCTGGGTACTGCTGTGGGGCGGGCTGTTGTGCATCGCCGTGGCCTGGGCTGCGGCGCACTGGCAGTCAGGCTTCCCGAAGTATGACGCGCGGAACCCGGTACCGTAGCTATCCGGTAACGGAAGCCGAGGCGCCGCAGCTTGTCCCGATCGTCCGGGAGCTCTCTGCCACGGCGCAGCAGCCGATGCCGCCGTCCTGGGTCGGTTTGAGCCCACAGCCCGGCGCCGGCGCCTCAACTGGCGAAGAGTCGCTCGCCCACGAAGCCGCCGGGCCGCGCACCCGGGGGGACGGCAAACAGGCCGGAACCTGTGTGTTCCAGATATTCCACGGCCAGGGTGTCCTGCCGGGCCATGGCCAGTTGCATTGGCACATAGTGGGTGCGCGGATCCCGGACGAAAGCAATAAAGAAGAGCCCGGCGTCCAGATGCCCCAGTCCATCTGAGCCGTCCGTGTAGTTGTAGCCGCGGCGCAGCATGTGCACGCCGTTGTTATGCGAAGGATGCGCCAGCCGCACATGGGAACTCGCATCGATCAGTGGTTCGCCGGCCCGGCCCTTGGCAGTAAAGTCCGGGGCGGTGAACTCGGTCCCGCCGGATAATGGGGCGCCCTCGGACTTGGTCCTGCCGATGAGGCCTTCCTGCTCCCGCAGCGAGGTCCGGTCCCAGACCTCAATGTGCATCCGGATACGGCGTGCCACCAGGTAGCTGCCGCCCTCCATCCAGGCTTCCGGCACACGCGCCCCGGCGGGCACACACACGTGGTCGTTCAGGAGCCCGGCGTCCTCAGACTTCACGTTGTTAGTGCCGTCCTTAAAACCGAACAGGTTGCGTGGCGTCTGCTGGGCGCGCGAGGTTGAGGCTGTGCGCCCAAAGCCGAGCTGGGACCAGCGCACCTGCGCCTTCCCAAAGGCAATGCGCGCCAAATTGCGGATGGCGTGGACGGCCACCTGGGGATCGTCCGAGCAGGCCTGGACCACGAGGTCCCCGCCGGTCCGTTGCTCCTGAAGCTGGTCGGCGGGGAAATGCGGCAGGTCGATAAGGGCCGCGGGCCGGCGGCCTTCCAGCCCGAAGCGGACACTGCCACCCTTCTCGAAGAGGGAGGCACCGAAACCAAAGGTCAGCGTCAGCCGCCCGGCGGCGAGGCCCATCGCTTCTCCGGTGTCCTCCGGAGGAGCGTCATAGGGCCCGTTCACCGCGCCGGTGGCTCCGGCTTCCTTGCCGGCCGTCAGGTCCGCGGCGGCCTCCGTCCAGTCCTTCAGCAGGGTAATGAGCTCGGCGCGGTCTTCGGTCAGGACATCGAAGGCCGCCATGTGGAGCCTGTCCTGGGCGGGGGTCGTGATGCCGGCCTGGCGCTCGCCGTAGAAGGGCACCGTGTCGGCCGGCGGCACCTCGGCGTGATCCGCGGCGGCGTCCGAGCCGATGATTCCGGCGGCGAGACCCGCCGCAGCACCGATACCGCCGGCTCCGGCCAGGGACAGGATGCCGCGGCGGGATACCGTACTCACAGGACGACGGCTGCAGTCAGCCGGGACAGGGGTTCGCCCAGGGTGTCCACCAGGGCTGCGAGCGTCCGGACCTGTTCCGGGGTCAGCTCGTTGTAGAGGGCGAATTGCTCCCCTCGGGCATGGGTCGTGAGTTCGGTCTGCAGGGCGGAAAACTTGGTCTCGAGCTCCACGGCCAGAGCAGGATCTTTCTTCTCAAGGGCGGGGCTAAGGCTCTCAAAGGCGATCCGGGCGCCGTCGACGTTCGCCTGGAAGTCCCAAAGATCCGTATGCGACCAGATCTCTTCCTCGCCGGTCACCTTGCCGGTGGCTACCTCGTCGAGGAGTTCCTTGGCTCCGTTGCCCAGTTTGTCCGCCGTCAACGTGAGGGTGCGCGTTCGCTGGTAGAGGTCCTCAGTGTCCGCGACGAGTTGCGTGGACAGGGCGGCGCGTTCCGCGCTGGTCATTGCCGTGTAGCCTGCCGGGGCGAAGAGATCCTTCTCGGCGCGGTGCCAGCCGGTCCAGGCTTCCCCGGATTCCAGATCAGCCTCGCGCAGGTCAAGTTTGGGATCCAGGTCGCCGAAGGATTCGGCCACGGGTTCGATCCGTTCCCAATGCATGCGTGTGGAGGCATACAGCCCACGGGCGGACGTGGAATCCCCGGTAGCGAACGCCTCGGCGAAAGAACGGGTTCCGGCCAGCAATTGCTCGGTCTGGTCCTTGACGTAGGCGGTGTACTGGGCAGCGGCAGTGTCAGTAAGTTTCTGCACGTCGTCGTCGACCGTGACGGACTGGTTCGAGCCGGTGACCGTGAACGCGGCACGGAGGCCGTCCCCTTCCATCCCCGGCTTGCAGGCAGTGAGGTACTTTCCGGCGGGCACTGTGGCCACCAGGTTGCGGGTGATGCCAGGACCAATGTTCTCGACTTCGGCCAGAATCCGAAGCCCGTCCTCGGCGAGGAGGTAGAACTCGGTGACCCGGTCGCCGTCGTTCTTGATGGCGAAGGTCAAGTTGCCACTTGGAGCCTCGGTTGCCGAGATCGCGCACGCACCATTGGTGCTGGAAACGGTGATCGCTGCGGCGTCCGTGGAGGCAGCGGGCGCTGCGTTATCGGTGCAGGCGGCGAGCGTGAAGGGTAGCAGCGCCGCGGTGGCGGCGATCCCGAGCCGGGCTGGAAAACGGCGCGGGGAAGTGCGGAGGGCAGTCATGGGGATCCTTCGGGGTGCGGGCGGTGGTGCGGGCGGAGAGGCGCGGACTGGGGTGTCAGGCCGCGGCGGAGACTGACGGGACGGCCGTTTCCCCCGGGGTGCGGCGGAGGCTGCGGCGGTATGAGTAAAGGTAGAGCCCCACCACCGGCACCACATAGAGGATCCAGGCGCTGGCCTCAAGCCAGGTGGTGGCGGGGGAGAAGTTGAGCGTTCCCTTCAGCAGGGTGCCGTACCAGGACGAGGGCGGCACCGCCGCCGTCACGTCAAAGGCAAGGGACTGCAGGCCCGGGAGCAGGCCGGCCTCCTGAAGGTCATGGATGCCGTACGCCAGGACACCGCCGGCCACCACGATGAGCGCTGCCCCGGTCCACGTGAAGAACTTGGCCAGATTGACCCGCAGGGCGCCTCGGTGGAGCAGGTAGCCGAGCCCGGTGGCCGCGGCCAGGCCGAGGATGGCTCCCAGCAGTGGTGAGGACGACTGCCCGGCCGACTGGGCCGCGGCCCAGAGAAAGAGGGCCGTTTCCAGTCCTTCCCGGCCCACGGCCAGGGCAGCGGCGGCGACGAGGCCCCAGGCGGCGCCGTCGGCGACCTTGTCGATCCTGCCGCGGAGATCGGAGCCGAGGGTGCGCGACGTGCGGGCCATCCAGAAGACCATCCAGGTGACGAGTGCGACGGCAGCAATTGACAGGCTGCCCCCAATCGCCTCTTGGGCCTGGAAGGTGAGTCCACGCGGGCCGAAGGTCAGGAGGGCACCGAAACCGATGGAGACCGCCACCGCCAGGCCAACGCCGGCCCAGATGCGGGGAACAAGGTGCCTTCGTCCGGTCCGCGCCAGGTAGGCCAGCAGCAGGACCACGATCATGGCGGCTTCAAGGCCCTCTCGGAGGCCGATCAGGAAGTTCGCGCTCATAGTGATGCTCTCGGGTAAAGGTAGCTAAGTAAGGGTTGCCTAAGAACAAAGGTAGCCCCTACTCCCCGAAATACGAAAATAAGACGTGACCTAATTATCCGGCGGTCCGTGTGCACCGGTCAGGCGCCGGCCGGTACGGGTTGAGATCCAGCAGCCGCCGCAGCCGCCCGAACGCGAGCCGTGGCAACCCCGCCGTGAACCGCAAACGCCGGGACGCAAAAAGCCGGGTCCCGGCGTCGGGGGTGACGCTGGAACCCGGCTGCTCCCATGGTGCGTAAGAGGCTCAGTGATGCGAAAAAGGGCTGGCGCTACCGGAACGCCAGTAGCGGCAACCCTCTTTCTCCGCGTGAGGCCCTTTGCGCCGCGATGAACTGCTAGCTGCGGAAGTTCACGAACTGCAGGTCGGCCTCGTCGAAGCCCTTCAGCAGGTTCATGGTTTCCTGCAGGTCGTCGCGGGACTTGGATGTCACCCGGAGCTCGTCGCCCTGGATTTGCGACTTGACCGATTTGGGACCTTCGTCGCGGATGAGCTTGTTGATTTTCTTCGCGAGGTCCTGGGCGATGCCCTCCTTGATGGTGGACTCCAGCCGGAACTCCTTGCCGGAGGGGTACGGCTCGCCCGTATCGAGGGATTTCAGCGAAATACCGCGGCGGATGAGCTTGGACTGCAGCACGTCCAGGACCGCAAGCACACGTTCTTCGGAGTTGGCCTTCATGAGGATCTTCTCGCCGCTGAAGTCGACCTCCGCGCCGACGCCCTTGAAGTCGTAGCGCTGGACCAGTTCTTTCTGCGCCTGGTTCAGCGCGTTGGCAACCTCCTGCTTGTCGACCTTGCTGACGACGTCGAATGTAGATTCGCCTGCCATGACTGTCCTCCTGATGGTTGGGGGGTGCCGGAAAAGGGCTGTGGTGTCTGCAATCAAGCCTAGTACGGATGCCTGCGATGTGACGGCTGGCGGAGCGCTGCCCGATTCACAGTCCGCTCATAGCTGAGTCAGGGCGGGTACGAAGCTACGGACGGCAAAGTTGCACGGGCGGGAAGATCCACTCGAAAGGTGCAGCTCATGCCAAACCAGGCCGTCCGGTACGTCATCCGCTCCACCGCGACAGCGGCCGGCGGCATCGCAGCGGCCGCGACGTCGGTCGCGGCCGCAACGCTGGCGGCCTCGATCATCTTCAGCCCGGCCGCGGATGCCTCATCCCGGCTGGACGGCGTGCACGAAGACCTTGCCCGGGCGGTGCAGCTGAACCAGATCACGCAGGAGCAGGCCGCGAAGTTCGAATCAAAACTCGCCGATCGCATCCTCGGTGAGTCCTGAGTTTGAGGGCTGACATCCGGGCTTTTCTCGGCTGCCGGGCGCCGATTCGATTCTTCGGCGGAAGTTCTGTAAAGTTGTCTTGCCCGCGGTTACCGGAAGCGGAACGTCCTGGAAACAGGCGTTCTGAGCATGGGGACCGCGTGTGATCTTCTTTTGAAGTTCGGCAGATTACCCGAGCGGCCAAAGGGGGCTGACTGTAAATCAGCTGGCAACGCCTACGGGGGTTCGAATCCCTCATCTGCCACCCTTGAAAAGCCTCCGGAACCCAGGTTCCGGAGGCTTTTTCTTTGCCCGGGAGCGGCCATTCACCAGCCGGGAACGCAGTCCGGAAGCGTGGACTCACCCGCAGGGGATGATGCGGCGGCCCCCTATTGGCGCTGTAGTGGTCACAGGATCCACCTGGCACGACAAGGTGAATGATCCCGCCCACCCGCGGCGCCGGCGTCGACCGTATTTGGGTGCGGGCTGCGGCCCCGGCCTGTGCCGTCGGAAAGTGGGCGGGCGCCGATGCCTCGCTCACAACAGAACGGAGAAGCCCGTGACAACCACTCCGGAGACAGAGGCCCACGGTCCCGTCGACTTTGTGCTCCTCGAGTTCCCTATGAAAGGGCTGACGGAACGGGCAGGAGAAGAACTGGTGCGGCTCGTTGATCAAGGCGTTATCCGGCTGTTCGATTTCCTCGTGGTCGCGAAGAACGAGGCCGGCACGGTCGAAGTGCTCGAACTCAGCGACCCGGGCGGTCCGGCCGAAGCGTTCGCATTCTTTGATGGTGCGCATTCGGGCCTTCTCGGTGAAGAGGAAATCGCGGAAGCGGCGGCTGCGATTCTTCCGGGAAACCTGGCCGCACTGATTGTCTACGAGAATATCTGGGCGGCACCTTTTGTGGCTGCCGTCCGGGACGGTGGGGGCGAGCTGGTGGCGAGCGTGCGGATCCCTGCGCCGGACGTGATGGCAGCGCTTGAAGCCCTGGACGCTGCGCCGCCCGTCTCCTGACCGGTAAGACACGATGGAAGGAAAGAGATTATGGGTCTGCTAAGGGGTATGGCACGGACCGCAGTGGTTGCCGGGACCGCATCAGCGGTCAGCGGCCGCGTCCAGCGCCGGCAGGCGTCGAGGTTCGCTGACAGGGACGCCGAGATCGCTGCCAAGCAGCAGCAGGCATACCAGGCGCAGATGGGGCAGCAGCAGGCTGTGTATCAGGAGGCGGCCCCGCCTCTGCAACCGCCTGCCGCCGGCGGAATCTCGAACGAGGCCATCGCGCAGCTCAAGGAACTCGGAGCCCTGAAGGCGCAAGGGATCCTGACGGAAGAGGAGTTCTCGACCCAAAAGGCGAAGATCCTCGGCGGTTAGGGTCGTCGTTAGGACCTGACCCGCAATCCACCCCCGTCCTGCCGGTGAAGCAAGACGGGGGCGTTTTTGCGGGTTAGTCGGCCCGGGCGGGGTCAGCCGACCGTCGAACCGGCGAGGATGGCGTCGATCTGGCCGAGCGCCTGCCTCATTCCCTCCTCCATCCCCATGGCGAGAACCTTTTCCAGTGCATCCGCTGAATCAAAGGTCGAAACGATGGTCATGCGGGTGCGGTGGTCCACCGCTTCAAGCCTCATCACGGCGTGACTCGTGCCCATGTCGGGGACCGGATCGCCGTTGTCGTCGGCAAAACCATCATCGAACTCAAGGCGGTGCGGCGGCTCGATTGCCGTGAACCGCCACCAACCACGGCTCTTCCCGCCGTCGGGCCCGGTCATGTAATAACTGGCGCTGCCTCCGGAAGCAAAATCGTGGCTTTCGAACGTCGCGGGCCAGGTGGGAGGGCCCCACCAGCGCTCCAGCTGGCGAGGGTCTTCCCAGACCTGCCACACCCGTTCGACGGCGGCGTCGAACTCGGCGACGAAGGTAATGCTCAGGGCTTCGGCGTTCTTCTGTGAACTGACAACTGTCATGGCGACACTCTCCCTATTCCTCTGCGAGAATTTCAGCGATCCGGCCGGCCCGCTGCCGCCAGATGGCCTCGTACTCATCGAGCAGCCGTCGAGCCCTCTCAAGGCCCCCGTGGTGGGCCCGCACGATCTGCTCTCGTCCGCGCTTTTCCTTCGTAACGAGGGAGGCGCGCTCCAATACCGCCACGTGCTTCTGTACGGCGGCAAAACTCATGGCGTAGTGCTCCGCGAGCCTGGACACTGACGCTTCGCCGGCCGTCACCCGCGTAACGATGTCCCGCCGGGTAGCGTCGGCGAACGCGTGGAACAGGCGGTCAAGGCCGGTCTCCGAAAGCTGATCTACAACCATTTGGTTGTAGAATAGCTAGCCGGCTCTGCTATGTCAATGGAAGGGCCGCGCCTACTTGTTCATCCCGGGGCGCACCGCGACGAACTCGATCTTGTGCGCGGGCTGGACCGTCTTTTTCGGCGCCCGGGAGAATCCTTTGGCGTCCAGGTGGTTTCCGGCCCGGAACGCGGCCAAAGCCTCGTCATAGACGGCGTTGAGTTGCTGACCGGAAAACTCCTCCGACGATCCATCGCGGAAGGTGACGGTGATGACGGTGCTGCCGGGGTAGTGCCTGTTCATGCGGATGAAGCCTTCGGCGTCCTGCTGAAGATTAATCAATGTGTCCTACCTTCGTGATCCGGGGATTCCAGTCTCCCGCACCCTTGCCGGTCCGCTGAACGTCGTCGACCCGCTCTCCCGGGTCCGGACTGACGTTGCCGGGTCCTCGGCTGCGGGCGCCTGATAGTCCTCCGCCGCATCCCTCCCGGTGTCGATACCCCGCATTCTTGAGGGCGACGGCGGCGCAGGTCCCCTTGGCGGCGACGAGGAAGTCCGGGAGTCCTTCGATAGAGTTCCCGTCATGGATGACAAAGCGGCGTTGCACAGCTACCTGCGGACACGGCGCGCCAACCTGCTCGGAAAACTCGACGGACTGAGCGAATACGACGCCCGCAGGCCGATCACACCAACGGGGACCAACCTTCTGGGCCTGGTCAAGCACGTGGCCAGCGTGGAGCTCGGCTACTTCGGCGAGGTCTTCGGCCGGCCAAGTGGTGTGGAACTGCCGTGGCTTGCTGAAGGCGCTGCGCCGGACGCCGACCTGTGGGTGCCCGCAAACCAGACCCGGCAACAGATCATTGACCTCCACCGGCTCGCCGCCGGGCACAGCGATGCCACGATCGAGGCGCTGCCGCTGGACGCGGTCGGAGAAGTGCCATGGTGGAATGCGCAGCGCCGGCATGTGACCCTGCAGCAGATACTGGTGCACATGTGCGTGGAAACCGCCCATCACCTCGGACACGCCGATATCCTGCGTGAGCTGATCGACGGAACTGCCGGTCAGAGTGCCGGTGACCCCAACCTCTCGCACCGGACGCCAGGGGAATGGGCCCTCCACCGCGCGAGTATTGAGGCGGCAGCCCGGGCTGCTGCTGCCGCGGAGAAGCGCCCGTAGCGCTGCCCTGCTATCGTCCCGCGGCATCCACCACGCAGAAGTGATTACCTAAGCGCCGGCCAGCGGACAGGTGAATGTCGCCGTGTCCCCGCCAGCCAGGCAGTAGTCTGGTGCCGTTCACCGTCGAATCTAAGGAGCCTTAGTGAAATCGTTTGCCTGTGGAGACGTAGTACCCGGTTGTGAAGCCCGATGGGTTTGCAGCACCGAAGATGAAATCCTCGTCAACGTTGCCGCGCATGCCGCATCCACGCACGGCCTGGTGAACCTGCCGGATGAACTCGTCCAGTCGGTCCACCGAGCAATCGTTCCGGTGAGTTGAGCGGTCCCGCGGCAGGCGGCCCGTCGTCCGGTGACGGGCCCGGTGCCGCGCCTGGGCCGGACTGGGAAGAACTGCTGGCAGCCGCCTGCCGCGGAGACGGGCTGGCCGCCGCGTATCAGCCGATTGTTGATACGTCACGCGGGACTGTGGTGGGGTACGAAGCGCTCGCCCGTTTCCCGGGCTTCACCGAAAAGAACCCCGAGGTGTGGTTCTCGGCCGCCCGTGCCCACGGGAAATCCGCGCAGCTGGAATCGGCGGCGCTGCGGACTGCGCTCGCGGCCCGCTCCACCCTGCCGCCGAACTGCTTCCTGACCCTCAACGTCTCTCCCGAACTGCTGACCACTGAGGAAATCCGAAGCGTCTGGCGGGACCAGGGGAACCTCGGCGGCCTTGTCGTCGAACTCACCGAACAGACGCCCATCGATTCCTACGTGGGGCTGGAGCCGGACCTGAACCAGTTGCGCGCGGCCGGTGCGCTGATCGCCGTCGACGACGCCGGCGCTGGCTATGCGGGGTTGCGGCACCTTCTGGCGCTGCGTCCTTCGCTGATCAAGATTGACCGCGAACTGATCCAGGACGTCGACCGCGATGAAGCGAAGCGCGCCCTGATTGAGATGCTGGGAACCTTCGCAGGCCGGGTCGACGCATGGATCCTGGCCGAGGGAGTGGAACGGCTGGAGGAACTGGACACCCTGGTGTCCCTGGGGGTGCCCCTGGTTCAGGGCTATTGCCTTGCCAGACCGGCCCCGGACTGGGCGGGCATCGACCTGGACGTGGCACACCGCCTCGCCTCGAAGCCGCCGGTGACCCACAAGGGGGTGATTCGCGATGTCCTCGAATCCGCCACGACTGCCACCACTGCCGCGCTCGCCGCGGACGTCTTCGCGGAAAACCCGGAACTTCAGTTGGTGGTTCTGATCGGGGATCAACTCCGGCCGATTTCGGTGCTGAGCCCTGCAGCTGCCGGGCTGGGAATGGTGAGCCAGGGGATGCGCGTGAACCTTGACACACCGCTGAACGAGGCATTGGCCCGGTCCATGACGCGGACCTCTTCCAGCCGGTTCGAGCCCCTGTTGGTGACGGACAACGCCGGGCGCTACGCCGGCGTCGCACGCATGGAACGGATGATCACGGCGCTGGCGGCACCGGGGGAGTAGCCCTGTCCGGCCCCGGCGGAAGGACGGTGGGACGGAAGAAGCAGCGGGACGCCCTAGGCGGCACCAAGGAGCCGGTCGGTGCCCGCATCAGGGAGCCCGTCGAAGTATTCTGCCAGGACCTCCTGGAACACGCGCTCGCCGGAGTCCGCCCGTAGAAAGAGAGTCATCGACGAGTGCAGCTTCCGCTCATCGACGCCGCCGAAGATCTGTTCCGCCGTGCGCCCCTTAACACCCGCCACCGCCCGGGCGCATTCGAGCAGCCGGGGACCCAGCACCGGATGCTGCAGAAACGCCTTGGCCTCATCCAGCGACGCCACGGCATATTTCCTCGCCGTGGCGCTCTGGCCCAGCCCTGCGATCTGCGGGAACACAAACCACATCCAGTGGGTGCGCTTCAACCCGCCCCGGAGCTCCTTGAGGGCGCGCCGGTAGGTTCCGCCCGAGTTCTGCGCGGTCACGAACCGATCCAGCCCGTAGGGATCCCCCGCTGGATCTTCCCCGCTTTTGCTGGACGTCACGCCTCGAACCGAGCCGTGATGTCGGTATCGCCGGCGATGGACGCCACGACAGCGGCCGCGACGTCGCGGATCTTCCGGTTCCGGTTGTTGGAGGTGTTCCGCAGAATCTTGAAGGCGGCCTCCCGGGTGCAGCGGTTCTGGGCCATGATGGCTCC